>CAYHJO010000145.1:0-11189 GCA_964356715.1 uncultured Turneriella sp.
CCGAATCGGCGTGCAGACTTTCGTTTGCACGCCGATTCGGCTTTTTTGCGGGGTTGGCGGGACTTGAACCCGCGGCCTTCCGCGTGACAGGCGGATGCTCTAACCAACTGAGCTACAACCCCTATTTTTAACGGAAAGTATTTTCCGATACCGCTAAAAATTGGTGAGACAGATTTTGCAGCTCAAACATGCTGTCTATGAAAACTGCGTGGAACTTTCGAAGCCGATTTTGGCGGTATAATAGTGCCTGCGCACCGGAATCCGGCGCACGGGCATGGGATCGGTTTAGAGAGGTTTAATGCTTTTCAGAATTTTTACCAGCGATTTGTGGTGTTTTTTTGCACCAGTTTCAGAGATAATTCCGAATACCATCAGAACCTTTTCTTTCGGAGTCTTCATGACCATCACGCCGACTTCGACCGGACTGCCTTCCACACTGCCTTTGCCGTCTACCGAGACCGCCTGCATACCGTTGAGCGTAATCTGTTCCGCTTCGCCATGCGTCAGACCCTGTACGACCTTCGCGAGTTCTGCGTCGAGAGCGTTGAGGGCTGATTCCATACTGTCAGCGGGCATCACGATAAAATAGAGACCAGCTTCGCCGTCTTTCGTCTGTGCATTCAGTGAGTGATCATCACCGGTAACTGTCCAGCTACCCGGAATATCCACCACCACGCCTGAATCCTGGTGCGGGTATTTTTTTGCTGAGAGAGCGCCGGCAAAGAGCAATGCTGCACCGACGAGTAGAAGTTTTTTCATATTTCCTCCGAGAAAAATTTTTGAGAACCAGCAGAGATGGGGTGGTCTCGCTGCGTCAAGTTCAATCAGGCGAAACCTTTTCCATGCCTATGGGATATTCATCCCGGTCGCCCGGACCCGGCAGGTTACCCAATTCGCCTTGACGCAGCAGATCTCTCCCATAGCGTGAAGCATGAAAATGCGTGAAATTCTCGTGGCAGTTGGGCTGATTCTGGCGATGGCAGGCGCCCGCTTTTTGCCGCACCCACCGAACTTTACACCGGTGATGAGCGTGGCTCTTTTTGCTTCGGCCGTGTTCCTGAACCGCTATGTCGGCATTGGTCTCGCCCTTGCGGCGATGCTGCTGTCAGATGCCATTATGGGCCTGCACTCGACGCTGCCGTTTGTCTATGCCGCAATGGTCTTTGCCGGCTTTTTGGGTTTTATGCTGCGCGACAAACGCTCGCCGCTGCGCGTGCTCTCAGTCACGCTGGCGGGCAGCGTGGCATTCTTTCTCATTACCAACCTCGGTGTCTTTCTGATGCAGGATTTATATCCACGTACTGCAGCCGGGCTCGCTGCCTGTTACACAATGGCGATCCCGTTTTTCAAGAACTCGCTGGCTGGCGACCTCGCATTTTCTGTGGTATTGTTCGGCCTGCATTTCTTTCTCGTCGATCGTCCAGAAAGAAGAGAACTGCCTGACGCTGTTTGAGCTTTTTCTCCCGCGCGCTGAAATTCATGCTCGCGCAGCAGCGCGGGCTCTCGCACAGCGCCGTCTCCGCACAGCAACGGCGCTTTGCCGATTTGCCGGCGGGTAAAAACACTCTGCATTGCGCAATATACGATTCTCCGCAAAGCAAAAGTACGCCGATTGTGTTTCTGCACGGCATGTCGCCCCTCGGCATTTCGGACCCGCGGCAGGTCCGCGCTGTCCAGGCGCTGGTTCATGCCGGCTTCCGCGTCATTTGTCCGGAAATCCCGGCAATCCGCAATCTGCATATCGAAGCCGGCAGCATCTCTGTTTTTTGCGCGTTCCTGAAGGATATCCTCGCTGACGCACAATTGACGCCGTCGGGAAAAGTTGCGCTCTTTGCACCGTCTTTTTCGGGCGCTATCTGCCTCAAAGCGGCCGCGGATCGTGCGCTAGCGGAGAGAATTTGCGCGGTCTGCGCCATAGGATCTCTCGCCGGAATCCGCGGCAGCATGGAATATCTCTTTCTTTCCGCACAGGCAGACGCGTATGCGCGTTTTATTGTTTTGGCAAACTACCTGCCGCTCGTCAGAAAATATGCCGCGTTGGAGCAGGCGTTCTTCGCCATGGCGCACGATAACTGGAGCGAAAACGCAGCGGAAAATCCGTTGTTGCCGGGCATACGCAAGACCGGTTACACACGGGAGGCGCTTCGCAAATTAAACACAGCGCAGCGGCGATCAGCCGAACGCCTGCGCGACGACAGTGCTTTCCGTGCAGCGGTTTTCGCGGAGCTTGGGCCGTTTATGGAAAAGGAAATTTCAGCATACGACGTGCTGTCCGTTGCGGATAGCATTACGAGCCCGGTCTTTTTGCTGCACGGGGAAGGTGACAATGTGATCCCCCCACAGGAATCTCTGCAGCTGGCAGAGCGGCTCGAAAAAAGCCGGTTGGTAATTTCTCCTTTTGTCGGCCACGGGGACAGTAAGGTATCGATCCGCCGCATTCCGGATGTTCTGCGGCTGATAAGCGGTTTTGCATGGTATTTCAAGCAGATCGGCGCGTGATCGTCTCGCTGCGGCAGGTCACTGTGGCGCGCGCAGCAAAACCGGTGCTGCAAGACCTCGACCTGCAAATCTGCGCAGGCGATCGTATCTTTATTGCGGGAGAAAATGGCGCCGGCAAGAGCAGTCTGCTGGCGCTGCTCGCCGGCAGACTGCATCCCTATGGCAGCGATGGCAGCCGCAGCTATGCGTGGGATTATGACACAGGGCAGAATTTCCGTACCAGCTGCCGGCATGTTGCCTTTGTCAGCTGTGAAGAGCAGCACCGGCTGCACCGCATCCACGCAGCGAGCACGCTGCGGGATTTTCTGCTTGGGCACAGCGATGGTGCGGATTTTCTCTACCGGGAACTCACTGAAGCCGACGAATTGCTTGTCGATGCTCTCTTTGCCGTCTGGCACGCGCAGCATCTCGGCGGGCGAAAGGTGAAGACCCTTTCGCTGGGTGAGATGCGCCTCGCGCTGATTCTACGCGCAGCCATGCACGAGCGGAAACTCTACATCTTTGATGAACTGTTCAGCTCTCTCTCCGGGGCTGTGCTCTCACATGTGACGAGCTGGATCGCCTCGTTACCCGAAAACGCCGCGGTGCTGATGACGAGCCATGACAGCGAACGCGCGGCACAGCTGCATTTCACGCGGCATTTTATCGTGGCGCAGGGAATCTTGACTGAGACACAGTTCACGGCAACCACGGCTGCGCGCGCACCATTAAAAACAACGCTGCGCGAGGCTCCGGAATTTTCGCCGCATGAGGCAGAAACGCTGATTGAATGCCGGCAGGCCAACTTCTTTCACGATTTCACCTGTATTTTCCGCGGGCTGTCGTTTAGCCTGCATCAGGGCGATCGTGTGCTGCTTAGCGGGCCCAACGGTGCCGGTAAGTCGACGCTGCTGCGCATTATGCACGGAGATTTTTATCCCGAGTACGATTCAGGCAGTCTGAAATTCTGCGGCCCGCTCGCGCATGAAATGAAGAGCCAGCTCTGGCAGAAAGTGCAGCTCGTGGCCGCGGCGCATTTCACGTATTATCCGGTTTTTATGTCAGTGCAGGATGTGCTCGTTTCCCGTTATTCAGGCTCAATTTATCACTATCCCGACACTCTGCCAGACGAGGCCTCTGCTATGATAGATGAATTTTCGCTGCGCGATTTTTTGCCGCGGCCGTTCCATGCTCTGTCAGAAGGCGAAAAAACCCGCGTGCTGTTTGCGCGCGCGTTTCTGTTTGCGGCGTCGGTCTACCTCATCGACGAAGGTTTTATCGCTTTGAGCCATCCGCATTTTTTGTCTGCGATTGCGCATATCAACCGGCTGCCGCGGCAGGCAGCGGTGGTTATTGCCGCGAATGAGCGCATTGCCGAGCTTAAGAACCTGCTGAGAATCAGACCGTCGTCATGGGAACTTTCGCACCCGCAACCGGCAGGGACGCCTGTCCGGAAATGCGCGCAGCTGACCATTCTGCCTTAGCCCGTTTTGAGTAGATATAGCGATCCAGCTTGGCTTCTTTGATCTTGCCAATTTCGAGAAAGATAAAGCCGTCGAGGCTGTTGTTGAAATCCTTATCGATACCAAAATCGAAGAAGCTGACGCCACCTTCGTCGCAGAGTTCGGTGTATTGTTTATAAAGCGTCGGTACGGCATAACCATAGTGCTTCAGGTTCTGCTTGAGTTCTTTGAAACTCTGCTTGTAGTCTTCGCCCTTAAAAAGCGTTGCGAGTTTCTCTTCAGCACCTTTGTGGAACGCGAAGCGGTGTTTGGCGCGCACCGGAGCGTCTTTTCTGCCGAACCATTTTCGGTAGAAATAGACCAACAGCTCGTGCGCTTCGGGGGTGTACGACGCGCTGACCGATACCGGCCCGAACAGATAGTTATATTGCGGGCGCGCGGCAAGAAAAGCGCCGATGCCATGCCACAGATAGTCGAGCGCCTGGCTGTTCCAGTAATAGGGTTGCACAAAACTGCGCCCCAGCTCGAGCGACTGCGGCAGAAACTTTTCGAATTCCTCAGAGAAGCGGAACAGCGTCGAGGTATAGAAGCCGTTCATGCCGAGATTGCCGTAGACCTCGTCACCGGCTGCCAGACGGTACGCTCCGACCACTTCGAGTGCCGCTGGATCCCATAGCACAATGTGCATGTAGTAGGCGTCAAACTCGTCAATGTCGATCTTTCGCCCGGTGCCTTCGCCCACCTTGCGGAACGTCAGCTCGCGCAGACGGCCGATTTCGCGCATGAGCGCCGGGGCATCCGCATGCCGCACCAGCAATATACGGATTTTGTCGTCGGTTTCGCCTAAAACTTCGGCTGTGGCGATATCCTGCAGAATGAGTTTTTTGTCTGTCGGATGCACAATGTTTTTTGTCGTGCGGAACGTGCCTTGCCGGCCGCGGCCGAGCTGGTAAACATGCTTGCGCAACAGCTTTGTCGCGGTGCCGGCTTTCACCGCCTGAATCGAGTCGGGCATGATCGGGTTAGAAATTGCCACCGCAATCTGGCGGTGGCGCTGGCTGATGATTTCACTGTCGAGCGAAATATCGGAATACAGTCCGCTCACCGCGGTCCAGAAATAGTGCGACAGGCGGTTCTTTGCCGTGATGAATGCGGGCAATACCGGCGTCGCCCATTTTGTGGCGATCTTCGCCACCGATTTATGCCATTCGCCGTCGGTAATCTGGCTGATACCCCAGTGCCGGCTGTGCGCCGGAAAGACGATGACTGCTTTTTCCGCGTCGAGTGCCGCGTGGATCGCGCGCATGGTTTTTACGGCAGAATCCTTGCCCTGGCGCAGAATGACGCCCGCACCGGGTGCAATGAATTCCTGCAGCGTATCGACGACTGCAACAACGTCTTTGCGCACGTCGGCGGCGGTCGTATAAAGAGCAAATAGGTCTAAGAATGCCAGTGGATGGTTTGCGACAATGAGTAACCGGCCCTGCGCGGGTATTTTCTCCCGGTCGCGCAGACTGAGCATTACTTTGAGATCCAACTCATCGCGCACTTTTTCGACCAGCTCGGGAAAACGCAGTTTTTCTGAGCGCATGAGATCTGATCGCAACTTCTGGAAGTCCCCTGAAAAGAGGATATTTTGGAGTTTTAACATAATTTGTTAATTCGTCAAGTGACAAATTAATGCCATGCAGCTCAAAGCGGTCAATGCGTCAAGCCGATCACGATGTCGGCGTGGTCACCAGAAATTTTACCGGATTTCTTTGGTCAGCGCTTTGAGAAAAGCGCTGCGCTTGTCGCGCCGGCTGTGCAGATGGATAAAATCCCACAATAAACGCCGGTGTTCTTTGAGGTATACCTTACGGCTCTCAGCCGGGGGATTAAAAATCTTTTCGCGGTTAAACAGCCGGCGGGGGCTTTTTTTGATTTCATGCCATGTGCCGAGTTCGAATGTGTAGGGCAAAAACAGCGACCTTTTCTTGTGTAATCCCCTCTGCCGTTTTTCAAATTCGAGCAAAGCGTGATCCCACAGATCGCCGTGCATCTGGTAGCTGGCGGACATGGGTTCCATGCGGTAAGTGGGGTGATTTTTGCGAAGCTCCGCGGCAATGCCGGTGAAAGCCTTTTCCTGAAAAACTGTGCGGGCGCTGAATGAATAGGGCCACCAGAGAAAGTTTTCGGAGCCATAACCCGAATGGATGTCGAGTGCCGTGTGGATCTTTTTCTTACGGCGCCATACATGTTCTGCGAGAAACCGGAAAATGGCGCGCGACTCGCGTTGCCGGGTTTTTCCGCTATAGTAGGGCAGCATCGCAGAGATTTTGTGGCCGCCAAAAAATGGCAGTGCCTTTTCCGCCCTGATGCCCGAATTGCGGTTAAGATCGATGCCGCGTGCATTGGCGCGGGTCAGCCGCGCGACGCCTGCGGGATTCAGTATCGGTATCGAATAGATGCCAAATTTGCCGTCTGCGAGATCGCGAGAAAAGAATTTACTCTTGGGGTTAATCAGGCATTTGAGAAGGTCAAGGTGAATGCGGATACCAATCGTTTCGAGGCCGTGCACACCCGAAACCAGAGTCACTGCGTGTTTTTTCAGCGCGGCAGGTTTTCCCACCTCAAGCAGATAGATCGGCCAGCGCTCACCGCCTTTGGCGGGGGTCGAATAGTCGAGATGGCGTATGCGTATGAGCCCGTCTGAGCTTTTTACCAGTCGGAATATTTTGCGCTGCCAGCGGTCAAAACGGAGGATTTCGCGGGTGGAGCGCACTGCAGGTTGAATCGGGAGAACTTCACATTTCGTCAATTAACGAATTAATTGAAGCTCCGAAGCTCCCACAGGCGCATCCGGAATTTTATCACCGCAAACGCAATTCGGACGATAATATTGCCGATATTCATAAGGACATGCGGCACCTGTTTCTACCCTTGTTTTACATGGTCGCCAATGTCCTGTCATTTGGCGCCGCGGCTGCGTCGAGTGCGCTCTACGGCGGCATTCTGACCTTCGTGTTTATTCTGTATTTCAGCTATGCGATCAAGCTGCCGGCTGTAAACGAACTGATTCTTGTGGTGGGCAGCGCCGCCGCCTTCACGAAGCTGATCCACGGCTTGTGGTTCGGCATTCTGCATAAGTTTGGCATTTCGGGCGTGATGAAGCCTATGCGCATTCTCAATCAGGGTATCATTCGCGGTGCCACCTGGTTTACGATTGATATCCGCCAGAATCTCAATGCCGACGAGTACCGCGCAATACACCGCAAGCTCTGCTATCTGCCGCGCGAGAATGCGTTTATGTCGGTTGCGATGGTGCTGGTGATTGTCGCGTCGGTCACCACGTATCTCATTATCTGGCAGAATTACCAGCTGATTAACCTGATTCAGGTCGGTGTCATTGCGCTCATTGCCGGCTTTCTGCATGCCGGATTTACGGCCGTTATTACCGAACTCGTCACGGGTGAAATGCGCACGCGCGTCAAACAGATCATGTACGAGAAGAAGGTGGAATTCACCGAAATCGCGCTCTCGACGGTGCGCTCAAAAATCCTGTTTTTTATCATGATCATGATAGCGACCCTTTTTGTGTCGAATTTTATGGTCTATTACAACGTCGAGTTTCCGGTGATGATCCGCTTTTCGATTTTTGCGATTTTTATCGCCGCAGTCATGGCCTACATGCTGTTTTCGATTGTTTTGCAGTCGCTGAAAGAAATCGAAGCCGCTTCGAAGAGCATCATGGAAGGTAAAGACGCGATGCTGTTTCCGCAGGCGCTCGACGACGAATTCATCAACGTCGCCACGGGACTCAATACCGCGACCACGACAATCCGTGACTACCAGCATAACCTCGAGCGCAAGGTCGAAGAGCGTACGGCCGAACTGACACAGGCCAACGACGCGCTGCACGCAAAAGACAAGCTGATACAGATGGAACTCGATTTCGCCTCGGAGATCCAGAAGGGCATCATTCCCGGCCGCATCGAGGAGTGGAACGGTTTGAAATTTTTCGGTTATTATAAACCGATGGAAAAGGTTTCAGGCGATTACTACGATGTGTTTCCCGCACAGGGAAACCGCCTCGGAGTGCTGATGGCAGACGTTTCGGGGCATGGTGTGCCGGCGGCGCTCATTACCACGATGGCGAAAGTCGCGTTTGCGCGCGCAGCGCAGAACACGTATTCTCCCGCGCAGACCTTCCGCGAGGTCAACGAGCAGTTGCTGAATATTGTCACCACGCAGGATTACCTCACTGCCTTCTATCTCACGATCGACGAGACGCACCACTTCTATTTTGGCAATGCCTCTCACCAGCACGCGAAGATTCTGCGTGCCAAAGATAACTCCATCGAATCGCTGGATACCGGCGGCCTGTTTGTCGGCGCGATGACCGAGGCCAGCGACAGCTACGAGGAAAAAGAAGAACGCCTGAACGCGGGGGACAGGCTCTTTCTCTACACAGACGGCCTCACCGAGATACGCAACCGCAGCGATGAAGAGCTGGGCAATGACCGCTTTGATGCGCTGCTGGCGCGGGCAAGCGACATGCTGCCCGAAAAGGCCGTGCCATTTATTATCGATGAGGTGTTCCGCTTTGCCGACGGGGCCAAACCCAACGACGACATCTCGATCCTTATGGTCGAGGTGAACCGGGAATATTCGAAATTTCTGCAGGTTGCGTCGCGCGCCTACCAGTTGATAGAGCAGGGCGATAAAACCGGAGGTGCACGCCATCTCGACGAGGCGATTCAGCTTTATGGCAAGAACCTGTTGTCGCTGAAAACTGCCGGGGCACTCAATTTTGATCTCGGGCGGATTGATTCTGCTGAGCGGTATTTCCGCATCTACGCGGAGCTCAACCGCCAGAATGCCGAGGTGTTCTTCTATCTCAGTTCGATATCTATTCTGCGCGACGAATATGAGCTGGCAGAAGAATATGCCCGCGAAGCGATCAATCTGCGCTCTAATTATGCGCTGGCGTTCAATAATCTCGCAATTGCCTGTCTGAATCTGAAGAAATTTGCCCTCGCGCGATTTGCGATTGAAAAAGCGCAGGCTTTTGAGCCGGATAACGAGGACATCAAAATGAACGCAGCGCGTCTCGATGACCTGTTGAACAAAAATCAGTAGCCGGCCTACGCGCGCCGCGCGTATATGTTTTATGGCCGTGATGACCCGTGTATTGTTGCTGTGCGCAACTATCTTCGCTGCAGACAGCCTTTTTGCAGCGCGCAAATTCGCCCTCATTGTAGGTACGAATTATCAGGGCTCCGAAATCAGTCCGTTGAATCTGTGCGAAAAAGACGCCGAGGCGATGAAGCAGTCTATCCTCAAGACGGGCAATTTTGAGGACCAGAATGTGCGCGTGCTGCTCGGCAGTCAGGTGACGCGTGAGAATCTGCGTGCCTCCATCGTCGATTGGCTTGCCGGCCAGGTCAGGGAGGGCGATCAGGTGTTCTTCTTTTTTGCCGGCCATGGCCAGTTCGTGCGCGATAGCGGCGCTAAGAACGGGCTGCGCAATTATGTGGTTATGTTCCAGCGCCCGCATGTTTCTGACGACGAACTTTCACAGTGGTTTGGCAAGCTGCGCACCAAAAAAGCCGTGATCATATTGGACTGCTGTTTTTCAGGTGGTATAGCGAAAAAGGGTGCCGCGACCCGCGGTGCGGCAAATGTACCGATTCCCGAAGGACAGGATTACGCCGTGCTGCAAAATCTGGAAAACGTGCATTTCCAGAATAAGGTCGTTATTTCTTCATCCGATGACAATGAGACCGCGATAGAAATCGGTAAACCGATTGAACACGGCATTTTCACCTATTTTTTCAGCAAAGCCATTCTCAACGCGGATCTTAACAACGACAAGAACGTTACCGCCTACGAAGCATTTTTCAAAGCCCGAAACGAGACAACCAAGCTCGCGGCAAAAGCCAACCATAAGCAGGTGCCGCAGATCAGCGGTGATGCTTCGGGGTTTCTGTTTGTCGCCGCCGCACCGGTGGTCGTACCGACAGAACCCGTATTGCCACCTGTGCCGCCGGTGATTCCCGATCCCAACGTACATCCTCCTGTCACTCCCGCCGAACCCGTGAACCCGGAAAATCCAAAAACGGGCACGCTGATTATTAAGACAACGTACACAGCCGACCAGGTCTCGGGCGGCATTGCGGTATTTATTGACCAGAATGAATTCCCGGCGAAGTTGCAATATGTCGAAATGGGAGCCTGGGGCAAAGTGGCGCAGCTGACCTTAACCAAAGTGCCGAGCGGCGTGCATAACGTTACGATCAAGGCGCAGGGCTATGCCGATCAGGTGATCAAAACCGGCATTGAACCCAATGGCACCACGGTCGAATCGATCACCTGCGGCCTGATGGGCAAGGGTGTGATCTCCGGCAAAGTATACCTGGAGAACTTTGATAAACCGGCAGAAGGTTTTATTCTTTTTATTAAGCCACCGGCGAATTTCAAATCTTCAGCCACGAGCACGCGCGATGGCAGTTTTGCATTTACTGGAGTCAGACCGGGAAAATACACAGTGTTCCTGCGCGGTTCCGGCAGAGCGCTCATTAAACAATACGATCAGGAAGTCACCGTAGAATCGGACAAAATCACCACGCTCGACGTGGTGTTGCGCAACATCTTTAAAAAATAGGCCCGCCATCGGCCAATCAAACCTCAGACGCTTCGTCTGTTTCGTAATCGATGGATTCGCTGGCCGAATCGGCAACGACGATAAAATCGATCTGGTCGATCACTTCATTGTTATAGGCTATTTTCATACGGTATTCGCCTTCTTCGAGTCCCTTATAGTGATCGATCAGCATGCCCTGGCCGTCTGCGATCATGCGGTTGCGCAGATCGATTTCCTGGTAGCCAAGGCTTTTTTTCTGCAGTGAAATGCCGTAGAACTTGCGGTTTCGGGGCGAAGTCGGTTTGTAGGCATACCAGACCACATCGTCGCGCTCAAAAACCGGCTTGTTATCAAAGCGCACAAAACGCTGCGGCTGAAAGAAGTGCTGCTCGAGCACGGGTAGTTCCGTGTGGTCGGCCACGGTAAACGCGAACCGGCCACGGCTGTGACCGCAGCCTATCGAAAGTGCCGATAGCGCAAGAGCGCACAACATTAACCGCATATCTGATTTTCGGTCAGATGCGGTGCATTTTCGCTAAAAAATCTTTACTTGCAGGTTCCGGAAACTGTAAGAACCTGTTTAAGATCTCCTGAGTAGCAGCGCAACGAATGCCAAATGGACA
>CAYHJO010000146.1:0-11168 GCA_964356715.1 uncultured Turneriella sp.
ACAGCTTTCGCAACAGGCTCAGGAATATCATTGATTTTCAGATCGAGAAAGATCTTCTTTTTGCGCGCCTGTAGTGCGCGGATAAACGCATTGCCTTCCGCAAAGTAAAGCTGCATACCAACTTTATAAAACCCGATGTCGTCACCCAGGGCGTCGACGATCTGCAATGCGCGGTCTGCATGGTCGACGTCGAGTGCGACAATCAGCTCATCGGAAATCGGCGACATCAGTACAATACCGTGGCTTTGAACATCGGTGTAAAGTCATGGTATGCATAAGAACGCAGCGCATGATTGACGCTAATATAGTCATAGTGCAGAGAAACGGAAAATATAAAGGACTGTGGCTCGGGGCGCCTGACTTTTCCCTTAAAATCAAACACGAGATTCAGCTCGGTTTGCAGCATGCGGAACCGGTCGGTGGCTGATTGGTAAAATGCGATCGGCAGCGTCACCACGGCCTGCGTGGCAAAATAATCCCACCAGAAAATGAAACCCTGAACGCGTAATCGTCCGGTGATCGCATGCGCGGATTTCTCCGCTCCGGAAACAAGAAAGCCCTGGTGCGCCAGTCCGCCCCCCAGGCCCGCGGACCAGATCCTGCCCTTCCATGAGACATAATCAACGTCGAGCAGACCATAATTGTATAAGTACAACCCCTTGTTCTTCAGAAACGAATTATCGCCGGAAAAATATTCGCTGGTGTGCGCAATATCTGATAACACCAGCAGGCGTGTCGTGATTTCGCGCTCTGCAGAACCGCCGGTGAAAAACAGAGGCGCGCGAAAATAACCCGAATTGGGTGAGGTGTTATAGCCGCCGCTGGCTTCGATGCCCAGATAACCGTCATCGGCTGCTTCGTCTGCGGGTGTTTCATCGACCGCAGACAGCCGTGCCGCCAGCGGTAAAACCAAAAAGAGTAGCAGCAGCGCATGATTTTTCATTTGGATCCGATCGCCTGCAAATCTTTTTCGGTCACGATGGCTTCCGTCAGCTCGATTTCGGTGACGGTAACGTATTCCACCGGTGGCTCATCGACGTGCGCCACTCCGGGGGCCAGCACTTCAGCGCCACCCGCTGCCTGCGTGGCCTTCATGCTGAGAGCGCGAAAATCCGGCGCTTCGAGAATTTGCTGTAAAACGTTGCCCGATTTTTCAAACTTCCGGGTCAGCTCCTTTTCCCGGTTCAGCTCAGTCTGCAATGCATCGATCGACTGTTGCATGCTCTTACGCACGCGCTCCAGATCGTCGCGTGTCGTGCGGTCTTCTTCGAGCACGCGTAGATAAGGGCGCGGCAAAGGAACATCGGGTATACGCGATTCGCTCATAAGGTTACTTTTATATATTCGCAAAGCTCAGACATGCTTGTTCTACGGTTCGCACGCAGATGCACATCCTGTGCAGTGCGAACTTCGGGCTTCCGTGCCCTGTAGTCAATAAATTTCCCTCGGCGCAGAATTCGCAGTTTACCGCGGTTCCCGGCGATCTTACCGGCAAACTCGAGGTAGATTCTGCGGTGCGCCGGCGCGGCGGAAAAACGCCTCGGCGGCCGAGTTTGGCCTTGCCGGTGTTTTCCGAAGCAGCGCCATGTTTCCAGGGAGGATTCACCGTCGATATCGAGAAATAATTCGAGGTGGTTACGGGAGTCCCGCTGCGCGAAATAGTGATACGACAGTGTGAAAAATCCCCGCACCGCGTTTCAATTGCGGCCCGCTGAGCGCAGCGCCACCAGCCGTTCGAAGCGTACCGTACCCCAATCGATGATTTTTTTCGTGATCTGCGCGCCACTTTCACCGGCTGCCTGAAACAACTGCGGGAACATACTGATCGGCGTGAAACCGGGCAGCGTGTTGATTTCGTTGAGAAACAGCGCGCCGGTCTTTTTATCGAGAAAAAAATCGATACGGGCAAACCCATCGCCGCGCACTGCAGCAAATGCCTCGGTCGCCAGTTGCCTTATTGATCGTTCGAGGTCTTCGGGTATGGGCGCTTTGAGAAACAGCGAAGCCCCGTTAGGATCCAGATACTTGGCTTCGTAAGAATAGAATTCGTGGTGAGTGAGCGCAGTCGCATTCTGGTTCAGCTGTATCTCTCCGACGCCTGACGTGATGTAATCGGGAAAATTGCCTGCGATCGCGATCTCAAGTTCGCGCACTGCGAGGCCCTGCTCGCACAGCAGATGATCGTCGAAGCGGGCTGCGTCCGCAAGCGCGGCCGAAAGTTCAGCACCCGACGAAACTTTGTGCACACCGACCGAACTGCCCATATTGCAGGGTTTGATGAATACGGGATAGCCGAATCCGCTGCGGATGCGCGCATCGATCTGTGCGGTATCTTTTGTTTCCGCGCCGGAAATCACAAAATACCTTACCTGCGGAATGCCGTTGACGGTAAACATCGCGCGCATCAGGGCCTTGTCCATGCATACAGCTGAGGTGGCGACACCGGCACCGGCGTACGGGACTCCCATCACTTCAAAATAGCCCTGCAGTGAACCGTCTTCGCCCGCCGTGCCGTGCACGATCGGGAAAGCGAAGTCGATTTTCACAGCATTCGTGGCCGAACGCAACAGGGCACCGTTGCCGGTGCGCTCCAAAGTAGAAGGATTAACGGCGTTTTCGGCCGGGAGTTTACCGACATTTTCCTGCCAGTGCCAGATGCCGTCACGGGCGACATAGACAGGCACCGGGGTGAATCCGGCTGCGGCAATCGTCTGCTCGAGATACGTTGCCGAAACACAGGAGACTTCGTGTTCGCCGGATTGCCCGCCGTATATAAGAGCTACAGTTTTCATGGAATTCTTCCCCGGAATAAACGGCCCGGGCTGCGTCGCGGCTATTGCGGCAGCTGGGCTTCGGTTTCGTAAATTTTGAAAAATTGATCGAGAGTGGCGAGCTTAAGGATGTTCAGTACGTCTTCAGTCAGACCCAGCAGCCCAAATTTGCCGCCCTGCGTTTTCATTTTTTTCTGTGCGGCGACGAGAGCGCCTACGCCCGATGAGTCTATGTAGTTGACCGCGCTCATGTCTATGATCAGCGATTCGAGTTCGCCTTCGTCGATGAGTTCGAACACGGAGCGCTTGAGATCCCCCACATTGTAGAGATCCACGTCACCCATGACTTTTACGACCTTGTGGTTACCGATGTCTGCGAATGCTATGTCCATATGTTCTTAGACGAAAGCTAATCAGCTTTTACGGTCAGATCACCGCCGACTTTTATTTCGCCTTTTTCGTTAGCGGCAGTCAGGGACACCATGATGAGTTTTTCGCCATTTTCCTCTTTCTTCTTCTTAATCTTTCCCGTCAGCACCATTGTTTCGCCGGGCAGGCTCATGCCCTTGAATTTCACGCCAAAATACTTCACCTGCTGCGGCGGTGCCCAGTTGGTGACCAGACGGCCCATCAGCGCCATGATATACATGCCGTGAGCGATTGTGCCGGGCAGGCCGGCAGATTTTGCAAATTCATTGTCGTTGTGGATCGGGTTAAAATCGCCCGACGCTCCTGCATAACGCACGAGATCCATCTGCGTGATCGGGCCGACGCGCAGTTCAGGAATTTCCTGGCCCTCGTTCCATGAATTGAATTGTATTTTAGACATGATTTCCTCCACAAGTTACATGTCCGCTGCCGCCATCGGTTCGACGGCGCTCACCGCCGGCCATGGCTCCGCGGACTAAGTGACATCCTGTCACATACCCTCCGGACGGATGACGATCGCCATCTCTGCTTCGATGAAGTTTTTTCCCTTACCGTCGCTGTAAGTATTCTTAAAAGTAACCATATTCATCTTGCCGACTTTTACGTCGATGACTTCGACCTGGCAGGTGACCGTGGTGCCGGGATAAATGGGTTCGAGGTATGTGTATTCCTCTTTCATGTGCAGCAGGCGCTTGGTGTCGATGCCGAAAGATTCGATATCGGTCCAGAATTTGTCGCCGTAGCCCCAGAAGGTGAATGCTGTCTGAAAAGTCAGCGGAATCGGGGTGTCGGTGTAGCCAGCTGCCTTCGCGGCAGCGACGTCGAGGTAGATCGGGTTGGTTTCACCGATTGCCTTGAGAAATTCTTTGACCTTGCCCCGCTCTACAGTAAATGTAAAGGGATCCATCTTGCGGCCAACAATGTCTTTGCTGAGTTCAGCCATGCGCTTGAATCAGGATTCAAAAGTAGCCGTCAAGCCAAAGGCACGGAGGCCGAGGGCCGCGCAGGCCTAGGATGGCCGAGAGCGGCTATTTTGACTCGACCCGGTTGCGGCCGGCGTGTTTTGCCGCGTAAAGCGCCTGGTCGGTGCGCTCGATCAGATGCTTATTGTCGGTGTCTTTTTTCGCGTCAAACATCGCTACCCCGACAGACACAGTGACTTTGAGAATTCGGTTGCCCTTGTCGCTGGGGTTTTTTACCGTGAGTTTTTCGATACGCTCGCGGAATTTCTCAGCGATGGAGAGTGCGGTTTGCAGATCCCGTCCTGGCGCGATGAGGGCAAATTCTTCGCCGCCGTAGCGCGCTGCCAGGTCTTTGCCTTTGGCCGCCTGGATAAGCACTTTGGCGACTTCTTTGAGCACCAGGTCGCCGATCTGGTGGCCATAGGTGTCATTAAATTTCTTGAAATGGTCGATGTCGGTCAAGAGCAGCGAAAGCGGCTGGCCGGTTTCGCGTGCGAGTTCCATTTCTTCGCGCAGGCGGGTTTGAAAGAAGTGGTGTATTTTGAGCTTCGTCATCATGTCGACCGTAGCCAGCTCATAAAGGCGGGCGTTCTCGACCGCAATTGCGGCCAGCGAAGCCAGGTCGGAAAGAAATGCTTTCTCTTCGGCCAGATAAGCTTCGCCGTCTGATTTAGGTCCCATGACAAGAATACCGTTGATGCGGCCTTTGGCTTTGAGCGGAACCAGCAACAAGATTTCATTTAATTTCGATAACTGCGCGATCGCATCGCGGTAGCTGACCTGTGCAAGACTTGAATGGTCCGTTGTGGCGGCGATGTTCTTAAGTTCTGCCAGGGTGAGCAGTGTCGGGTATTCGGAGAGCAATTTGACGATGTCGCTCTTGTAGGGAATAATAAAAGCGGAAGGATCGTCAATCTCAAAGCCGACGACGTTCTCGTTGAGCACCAGGTCATGGTGGTCGATTTCGGGCACCAGAAAAATGCCCGCCTGCAGGCAGCGGCTCTGTGCAATACTGACGTTGAGAATCGAATCGATGAGTGATCGCAGATCGAGGTTTGAGTTCAGAGCTTTGGAAAGCTCGATTAATTGCTTTTGGCTGTGAATTTTTCGTTCATAGTGCTCTATGAATGTATCGGGCTGTGTAAGCGCCGTGGTTTCCTTCACCCAGCACCGAAACCAAACTCACAGTGGCCGTACAAGCAAAAATCTGCCGAGGCCGGTCCCGGTATGCAATTTCAGACCCGGACGAGTGCCAAATGACGCGTCTACGCCTGGAGCGAAAAATGCCGGCGCGCGAATTCGCCGATCTTGACAATCGCCTCTTCGCTTTCGGGTAGCCAGCGCCAGGCGAGCTCAAACACATGAAAAAGGCCCGGCCAGACATCGAGTTCGACTTTGACGCCCGCCTGCCTGAGCGCTGCGGCAAAACTGACTGAATCGTCGCGCAATATTTCATCCCCGGCCGCCTGCAGCATCACCGGTGGAAATCCTTTCAACTCGCCGAACAGTGGCGACGCCCACGGATGCCGGGCGTCACCGGAACCTAAATATTTTTCCCTGAAATGGTCGACGACCTCAGGCTGCAGCATGACATCGGTGCCAGCATTTTCGCGCATGCTGGTTCCCGAATTGGTCATGTCGACCCAGGGTGAAAGCCCAATCGCAAGGCCTGGCAATGGCAGGCCTTCGTGGCGAGCCGCCAGCATAAGCGCAAAGGTAATACCGCCGCCAGCCGAATCGCCGGCAAAAATAATCTTTTTCGGATCATATCCTGCCCGCAATACATATTTGTAGACGCTGAGCGCATCTTCAATCGCCGCCGGAAACGGATGCTCGGGGGCCAAACGGTAATCGTATACGATTGCCTGCGCCGCGAATTCCTGTGCGAGGCGTGCCGCGAGAGAGCGGTGCGTGCGGCGCGAAAACATGGTATATCCCCCCCCGTGGCTGTAGAGCATGAGGCGGCCCGGTTCGAGATTTTCCGGTGTCCAGAAGTCATAGGCAATGCCGTCGACTTCACCCTGCTGCAGCTCCACGCCTGCCGGCGGAGCGACAAAGCGTCCGAACTGGTTCACCATGGCGCGCAGCGTCGCAAGCGGCATGGCTTCATTGAAGGCGAAGCGCGTGGCAAGGCCCACGAGCTGTTTAGTCATTCGGGTGCGCAGTTCGCTCGGCGCCGTGGCTTTCATGGCTGTCGGAAACGGAAAAGTGAACGCCGTGTCGAGTAATTCCAGTGCAGCGAGCCTGAAACCAGGCAATGAATGGCATGTTAGTTGCTGTCTAGCAGTAGATAAGTTGTCTCGCTGAAACATCCCCGGTGGTGCGCTTGACCGCCGGGTTTTTTTTGGCCATGCGCCGGGCCTATTCTTCTTCTTCGGTATCTTCTTCTTCGGCTGCGATGCATTCCTGGCTGACCGCGGGTTTGCGCGGCAGCATGCGGCGGATGTCATCGTCAAGGCGCGCTGCAGCCGACAGCATGCGGCCCTTGTTCTTGTTTTCATAGCGTTCAAAGAACTGGATGCGGTCGGCGTCTGAGGGATGTGTCAGAATAAAATCGGGGACCTTGTCGACTCCCTTCTTGTGTTCTTTGTTGATCCGGTCGAAAAACCTGCGTATCGCCAGACTCGAAATGCCGGCCTCGGCCAGCTTGCGCGCGGCGTACGCGTCGGCATCGCGCTCGTGGTCGCGCGAGTTCTTGAGCAGCAGCAGCAGTGCACCGGCATCGGCAGCGAGCGCCATCGTTGTGCCGTCATCGGTCATGCCGAAGGCCAGAGCGAGAATAACGCGAATCGTCATGTATTGACTGAGTTGCTGCATACCGTGTCGGCGTTCGACGTGGCCGATCTCATGCGCGAGAATTCCAGCCAGCTCCTCATAATTAGCAGCCTTGCGGATTGTTTCTGAGAACACAGAAATTTTACCCCCAGGCAAAGCAAACGCGTTTTCGACGGGTGATTTCACCACCTGAATTTCGTACTTGTAAGGCGTGTCGTGTTCCCTGAAATATGGAATGAGTTTTTTGAGATCTGACACTACCTGCGGTGATGAACAGACAACGCCGAATTCCTTGAGCCCGACTTCGGCCTGGTCTCCCACGCGCTGGTCCCACGCGTGCGGTACAAGATGGTAGCTGTTCTGCATAAACGTGTATGCTCCGAAACCCGTGATGCCGGTGCCAATCATCAGCGCGAGAATCACGCGCGAAAGCGACTCGGACCACACCAGCGTCGCGTAGCGCCAGAACAGATTTTTGTGCGACAAAAATCTGTCGCGCAGCAGGCGGATGAAAGGCAGATCTGTCAAAACAAACATGGCGCTCGTGTGGTTACCCACCCCGCTGCGCCATTCTATCACATGCTCATTGCCGCGCCGCCGTATTTCGAACGTATGGTTTTTGTCGACCGAAAAAGCGAAAAATTCCGGCCGGTTTTCATCTGCCGGCTTCTCATAAAAATGCAGCTCCTGATGGACTGCATCGTAAACCAGCCGGCCCGCACGCGCATACGGACTGACGCCATCGAGAAAGGTTGCCTGCGTCTGGTGAACCATTTATGCCAGAAAATCCGCAATGTTGTCGAGCAGACTCGCGGCGTCTGCGAGACCGTCGGCAAGCGCACTCGCGCCCGTGTCGACTTCGCCGTGCATCAATGAAAAATCTGGATCGGCGGTCAGGCTTGTGCCCTCAAGCATCACTTTCTGCAGTTTGATCATCCACCATGGTGCATAGATACCCAGCGTCAGAAAGATCAACAACTTACCCACGAAATTTGTGACAAAGACATCCGCGCCGTCGATATCTCCTTTCAGACGCCGGCCCTGAAATATCGTGTGGTTGGTATGGTAGTTGGCCACATCGGCCGTCAACCAACTCTGCCAGATGCCAAATGTGATCATGGTGAGTAAAATGCCCTTGAGATAGACCATGAACAGATCGCCGCCATCGCCATCGTAGTCGAAAGTCGAGCTGCCGATAAACGTATGCCGGTAAAGATAACGGCGCACTTCGACGGCGAACCAGGGCGCGTAGAAGCCGAAGGTTACCACTGTCAGAAAAGCGCCCTTGAGGGTCATCGTGGCAAGGTTGCCCGCGCGGCCGTTGAAGCGAAAGCGCACCTGGTTGAACGACGTGCGAGACAGCCTGAAGCGATACATCGCGACGATAATCGCCGGTAACAGCACAATCACGGCAACAGGGAGGATTAATGCCAGATACGGCGAAATCTTTCCCAAGAGGGCGTTGATGCCGAGTATCGCGGCGAATATCATCACCGCTTTCAGAAATCCTACAAAACGTTCTTTGCCGGTTGCATGCCAGCCGAAGCGGCCGCCTGCGAGCGTCGCGTGTTCGTACATATAGCGCTGCGCATTTACGCGTGCCCAAAAGTTGTAGATGCCGAGAGTAATCATCACAAGAAAAAAATTCTTGATGAGCAGCACAAAGAACTCCCCGCCTTTGCCGTTGTACGATATGCGTAGCGGAGATCCCTTTGTCATCTTATGCACCGTTGCAGAAGCCGGTCTATCGCGCGGACACGAATGTCTGCACAACCATTTTTGACGCCTGCCGTAGCGCGCTGTGGGCACCCTGAGCGGGGATCTCCTGTTTTTCGCCGTTGACACGCTATCCTTCAATCATGGCAGCTCATAACGTACAATGGCCGAAATTTCGCAACATTCGAAAATGCCGCAGACTGTTTTTGCTTTTTTTGTCTGGCAGACCGACCTGTTACGCGAAATTACTGCGGCAGAAGCCGAAGAATTTTTCAGATTGCTTGAGGTCGACGATGCCGCTCTCGGTGCTGCGCTGCGCACGGATCTCATGCAGGCATATCCGAAGCTGTGGCGCGAATATGTGAAGCTAGGGCCGCCGCCGCCGCTCGAGCTGAGCCTCATGACGCATGGTGTCGACGACGAAACGCGTGCGAGTATGGTACTGCTACTCAGTGCGCTGCACCGGGCTTCGCCGTCGTCTAAACGCAGGGTGAGTCGAAACCTCTTCCAGGCGCTGATTAAGCTGGTGCAGCGCGACGATTCTGCGCTCAAAGAATTGCAGGACTGCTTTCAAAAGAGCCGTTTTTACGAGGCCCGCCTCAAAGCAGCCCCTGCTGCGCCGCTGGCCAATTCTGCCCCGGCGCCAGCGCATGAAGCGAATCACGCTGCGCAGCAAAGTACACACCCTGCGCCGCTTGTCGAACAAAAGCCCCGCCCAACCGCGCCGGCGATGCAAGAGGCCGTCTTCGGCAACGTGGAAAGTGTCATTCCCGTGCTACAAATGGTGCCGTGGAGCGAGCACGACGCGGTTAATCCCGAGAAACTGCAATTCTGGACCAAAGGTCCGCGACCGATGCGTTGCATCGGTATTATCGACCGTAGCCATGATTTCAAGAGCTTCCAGTTCATGTCTGAGGAGCCGACGCTATTTTTTTATAAGCCCGGGCAATTAGTCACACTGGATATCGTCATCGATGGCAAGCGCGCACTGCGATCTTACACGATCTCTTCGAGCCCGTCGCGCCCGCACCTCATCGAGATCTCGGTCAAGCGCGTCAAAAACGGACTGGTTTCGAACTACCTGCATGACAAACTGAACATCGGCGATACGGTCGTTATGAAACCGCCGGGTGGCAAGTTCCATTGCTTCGACACCGTGACGGATAAGTATCTTTTCCTCGCCGCCGGCAGCGGCATTACGCCAATGCTCTCGATGGCGCGCTGGTGGCATGACACGGGTGCACATCCGGACGTCATCTTCTTCCATTCGGTGCGTGAACCCGAAGACGCGGTTTTTGCCGAAGACATGATTACCTTTACCTCGGCAAACCGCAAATTCTGTTATGTGACATCGTTCACCTCTTCTTCGCTGCCTGAAAACTGGCCTGGTATGAAGGGCCGGTTCAATGAAGAAAAACTGCTGCACATTGCGCCGGACTTTCAGCAGCGTATGGTCTTTGCCTGCGGGCCCGATTCGTTCATGAAGAACATACGGCTGATGCTGGAAAAGCACGAGTTTCCCGTCAAAGAGCGCTACAGGCAAGAGAGCTTTGGCACGCCGGTAGCTTTCAAGCAGCCACGGCCCGCGGGCGCTGCCACTGCCGCTGCACCGGTTGCACCCGTTGCGCCGCGCGTGCAGGGCGCTACGGCCAAGCCCCGCAGCAGCGAACAGATCGTGCACTTCTCGCTTTCAGCGCTCGAAGTCTTTGGCGGCGATATGGATATACCCATTCTCGATCTCGCCGAAGAGGTTGGGGTCGAAATTCCTTCATCGTGCCGCTCTGGAACCTGCGGCACCTGCCGCGCAATGAAAATTAAAGGCGAGGTCGAGTGTGACGAGACACCGGGCCTTACCGAGGCCGACCGCGAAGCCGGATACATTCTGACATGTATATCACGGCCGAAAAGTTACGTGGAGATCGAAATCTGATGTTTGCAAAAGCCCCTGAGAGCCGTATGATTTCTGTGCGCCTGATTCTGCTCGGCGCATGGATCGTGCTGATCGTTTCGTTGTTTTGGGATCCTGTGACTCCGGCGCTGACGCAAGCGGACAGCGGCACACCGTTCCGCATTAAAGATACGCCCGTTGCCGTGCAGGGACAGATTCTGCCGCAGAAAGCTTACCCCATGGGTGCGCGCATGTTCTGGACGATGGTCGTGCCCTGCGTGCCGCTGTTCATGATGCTGTTCGGGCATGAGGCATGGCGGCGCATTTGCCCGCTTTCGCTCTCGTCGCGCCTTCCTTATTACTTGGGATTTCAGTGGTTACGCAAAACCTTCAACCGACAGACCGGCCAGGTTGAACGCAAGGCGGCCACGATTTCGCAGGATTCATTTATTGCGCGCTACCATTTTCCGATACAGTTTCTGTTTCTGTCTTCCGGCGTGACTGCACGCCTGCTGGTGATGAATTCCGACCGCTCTGTACTGGCTTTCTTTTTTATCGGCATCATCTCTGCGGCAATTCTGGTCGGTATTCTTTACGGCGGCAAATCCTGGTGTAATTATTTCTGCC
>CAYHJO010000147.1:0-11148 GCA_964356715.1 uncultured Turneriella sp.
CCGATAATTGAGCCCGTCGGGCCGCCGCGGCGCTTGCCAATTGCGCTTGAGCCCCTGACTCGGTCCGCAAGCATGCCTTAGAGCCGGCCGAAAAAGTCCCGTTTGCCCTTAACGCTGCGCGATCTGGCGGACGCTTTTCACAATATTGAAAAGCACCTGATTTTGACTTTTTCACCCCCTGCCCAAGACTTTTTCCGCTCTCGCGGCGGAATACTCGACAGAGAAGGATTCTATTTTCATGTTTCAGAAAATTCTTAAATTGTTCAGGGTTAAAAAGGCGCTCACGGCAGACCAGATTCTGCGCTATCCACAGCCAAAACAATACAGCCGCGACCAGCACAGCATACGTGTCAGCCAGATGGACCAGGATGCCGTCAAAGTCGTGCAGCGCATACAGCAGTTCGGCTGCCGCGCCTACATTGTCGGGGGCTCGATCCGCGACCTGCTTCTGGGGCGTAAGCCGAAAGACTATGACGTGGTAACGGACGCACATCCGCAGGAGCTGCGCCGCATGTTTGCCAACAGCCGCATTATTGGCCGTCGATTCAGGCTGGTACATGTCGTATTCCGCGGCAGCAAAGTCATCGAAGTTT
Organism: uncultured Turneriella sp.; assembly: GCA_964356715.1. GTDB lineage: Bacteria > Spirochaetota > Leptospiria > Turneriellales > Turneriellaceae > Turneriella. The sequence goes on from CAYHJO010000147.1 coordinate 594, forward strand.
CGACCGCGCGCTCGTTGCCTTCCAACCGCGCGGAAGCCAAAAACTCCGACGATCTGCTGCTTAAACGCGACAACCAGTTTGGCACTTTCAAAGAAGATGCCGCGCGGCGCGACTTCACGATCAACGCGTTGATTTTCGATATCAAAAACGAAACAATTGTCGATTACGCGGGCGGTTTTGAAGACATTCAGCACCGCATCGTACGCGTGATCGGCAATCCCGATGTTTCATTCCCTGAAGATCCGGTGCGGATGTACCGCGCGGTGAAATTTGCTGCACTGCTCGGGCTCGACCTCGACCCGGCCACTTTCAAGGCTATTCAGAAGTATCAGGGGCTTTTGGCCAAAGCGTCTGGCTCACGGCTGCACGAAGAATACAACAAAATTTTCCGCACGGGTCACGCTGCGCGTGTATTCGGCGCGCTTAACACGACTGGCCTGCTCGAAACGCTGATGCCTGCTGTGGCATCGGGTGAAGGCATCGGATCAGGAATCTCTGTCGATGATTTTATGGAGACGGGTCTCGGCCGTCGGCTAACGATTGCCGACCGCATGATTCAGGAACACGAGGATATCAACCTCAATATATATTACGCGCTGCTCGTGGCGGGGTCGCTGATTCCCGTTGTACGCAAAAATATGCGCGATCACGAGAAGACGCTGGAGCGCAAACTCAAAGATCCGTTGCAGGCACTGCAAAAATCTGCCGGTCTGACAAAACGGGAATACGAAACGTTGCTGCAGATCTTTGCGGCACAGAATAACTTTCGCCGCAATGTGACGGAGCGCAAAGGCTGGGTAAAGGAGTTCCAGATGCGCCGCACTTTCCAGGAAGCCTTCATCGTTTACAAGATCATCGCGCGTTCCGAAGGCGATGAAGATGCGTTGCAGAAAGCGCTGTTCTGGGAAATCGGCCTGCGCCAAAAATTACCGGAATCGATACGTAAGAATTCCGTCGAACGCGTAGACGTGGACGAAAAAGATTATGACGCTCCGGAACAAAGCGAGGTGGCGGTTCACCACGAGAAGCGCCATGAACCCCGCCACGAAAGTCAGGAAGGGCGCGAACGCCCGCAGGGTCAGGGGCAATCAGGCCAGCGCAGACGGCGCGGAGGTCGCGGCAGACGCGGAGGCCGTGGCAGACGCGGTGGCGCCGGCGGCGCGGCAGGAGAAGGTCAGAGCTCAGCTTCGCAGCAGGAAAAATTGCATGCGCCGCAGAGCGAAGATAATTAGACCAGCCCTCGCGCTTCTGCTGCTGGCTCTCACGGCCTCACCCGGTGCGCAAACGCCCGGGGAATTCGTAAAAACACACAAAAAGGACATCCTGGCGCGATTGGTGAAACCCCTGCGTGCAGCGCAGGTCGCTTTTCCCCCAAAAGCAGTGCGGATCGCGGTTTTTAAGGCGGAGCGCAAAGCAGAATTGTGGCTGCCCGACGCCAACGGCCGCTGGAAATACGTGAAGGACTATGCTTTTTCCGCCAGCAGCGGCAAACAGGGCCCCAAGATCTATTACGGCGACCTGCAGATTCCCGAAGGTATCTATCGGGTTGATTCCATGGGATTGAGTAAAGAGTACCACCTTGCGCTGCACCTCGATCATCCCAACTCGTTCGACCTGGCGATGCTCGAAATCGATGGGCGCGACCCGGCTTTTATGTCGACGGGAATAAACGTGCATGGCGGCGCGGTCAGCTACGGCTGCGTGGTGATCGGTAATCGGAATGTCGAAGAGGTGTTCCTGCTGGCGCATTTCGCCGGTAAAGAGAATACGGAAGTCTTTATTTTTCCGCACGATACCAATCGCACGCGCCCTGTGTTCAAACCCTGTGAGCAGTGTCCGGTCTGGTACGCAGAGCTGCAACGCACTTTGGCGAACGCACTGCCGGAGTTCAGACACTGATGGCGGCCGTACTTTTTGCGGGCGGCGACGCGATACAGAAAGATGTCGAAGAAGCCGGCGCAGCTTCAGGGGAAATGTACCGGAAGCTGACCCTCGACGAAAAACTCGAACAGTATCTGCAGATAGCGGTCGCAAGGTGTGCGGCAAACGCCGGCTGCAGTTTTGCAGATCTGCGCCCGCTCGTCACCGACTTCATCGGCTTCGGCGCTTCCATTTATGAACCGCACCATCTGATGGACGTGGTGAAAAAAGCAGGAATTCTCGGTCTCTCCGGAATTGAATTGCACAGCGTTGACCTCGGCGGAGCCAGCATGCCCGCCGCGCTCGAACTCGCGCGTAAACTGTGCACGGCAGAAGAGCGCCTGGTGCTCATTGCCGGCGCCGAAGCGCCGCGCGGCGGGAGTGCCAGTATTGCCTATTACCGCGAAGTCTCGGATACACTGCTCGAACCTACGCTCGAGAAGCACAGTGAGGCTAATCTGATCGCGCTCTATGCTCTGCTGGCCGACCGGCTGATGACTGAAACGGGTATCTGCGCCGAAGACGCAGAGAACATCACGGCATATTACCGCAATCAGGCGCTGGCCAATGAACGCGCGGCAACGTATGCGAAACCGCTGAAACCGGGAGAACTCAGGCGTCACCTCGCCGGTATCTATTCGACTCCCATGGTTGCAGTTGCAACCGACCACGGCGTGGCCTTCCTGATTGCCCACGAAAAAGTGCTGCAGCGACTTAAATCATCGGGACGCGTGGGAGCGACAACCACGACGCTCTACATCAATTCAGTGGGCACGAGCAACGCGCACAAGTACGTGTCGATGCGGCCCGATTTCACCTCGCCGGGAAAACTCGCCGCAAAACGCGCGTTTGCACAGATTGCTCTCAACCCCGGTCAAATTGACTACGCCTGGATCTATGACTGCTTTACGCTCATGCTGGTGCGCCAGGCAGCAGACTATTTTGATCTCGATCCGCAAAAAGCCGCGCAGACGCTGGCAACGGGCCATTTGCTCGTCGGCGACAAGCGCATCGCGGTTAATGAGCTGGGCGGCATACTCAACACGCAGGCCGCGATTGCGCTTTCAGCGGCCACCGGCCTGATCGACATACTCACGCATGCGCAGAAAAATCCCGGTGCGCAGCATTTTCTCTTTGGTGGTAACGGCGGTATCGACAGCACCAATGCAGTGGCGATTCTGTCACGCACGGCGCTTAAACGCAAGGGCGTGGTGATTGCTTCCGGGAATGAAGCGCCGGTCAGACCAAAGCCGCTCGCCGAAGGCGAACAGCTGAATCTCTATGCTGCGGTCGCGGTACGTTTTAATCCAGGGTCAGATGCCCCCTTTGCGCTCGGTGCCTTCCGTCGGGAGGATGGATCACTCTGCCTGGCGCGTATTCTGCATGCAGACGGTCAGCCGTGTACCGACGTTGCGGCGCTGTCCCGCGATCGGGAAAAATTACGGCTGAAAATCAAGAACCAAAAGCCCTTTGCTGTGCTGCCATAAGGCGCGCAAAAATCAGGTTTTCATATCGATCGAACCCTGTGCGATGCGTTCGAGCACATCGGCGGTCACCTGGCGGATCACTTCGACACCGAATTCCTTCAGAGCCTGCTGAAAATGGGCGATCGCGTGCGCGTCGGCGGCCGTTCCCGCAATAAACAGCGTGTATTTTCCCGGCGAGCGCGCCACAAAAACACCCTGTAGCGGAAACTCACGGCTGAGGTCAAAAGCATATTTATTGTTGCCGGCGGGAGATATGCCCCCCTCATCCGCAATGAGTTTTACGGCGAGGAGATCTGCGCTGCCCGCTGCTGGCTGCGCAGAAAGGTACTGCGCACCGTCGCTCAGGCGGGGCGCAGTTTGCGGTTTGGTCGCCGCAATTTCTGTTTCCCCCGGTTTTTTATCCTCCGCGATTTCCCGCAGAATGCGGAATTCAGTGGCGGAAATTTTTTCGAGCTCATAGCGCGCGCCGACTCTCAGCTCTGCCTTCGAGGGCAAAGCCAGCCGTTGTCCCGCGAGCTCGAGTTCGAACACGGTACCGCGCGGCGTTTTGGCGCCGCGGTCAACCACGAGAATTTCAAAACGTGCCGGCAGGCGGTTGAAAAAAAGGAAATTCCGCGGAAAGACCAGCCTGTCCGGGAATTTAAGCAGACGATCCCCGGTTTAGAACAGGCGGCGGGCCGAGACGAAGCGCCTGACGTAATATTTATCGTCGATGCGGGACAGTGTGACTCCCCGCTTCGAAGAAGCATGCGCAAACTGCTGTTCGCTGATAAAAATCCCCACGTGCGTGATTTTTCCCGGTACGCCGGACGCCGCAAAGAACAGCAGATCACCGGGAACCAGATTTTCGCGCGCTACCGCGTTGCCCTGAGCAGACAAGGCATTTGCACTGCGCGGGTATTTCGAGCCCGGAAACTGGGATTCTATCGCCTTGATGACAAAGCCTGAACAATCGATACCCTTTTTAGTCACGCCGCCCCACTTGTAGGGCGTGCCTTTCCAGCTGTCGAAGAACGCATGTAGCCGGGTTGAATCCCACCCGGTTTTTGAGCTGTTGCCGCCGATTTTCGCGGGCGTCACCGGCCCGGTTTTGATAGCGTTCTCCAATTGGTCCCACAAGGCGTCACCGCTCACGGGTGCGCTCGCAGATGAACGCGATTGCACTGCTGTATTAGCGGCCACAAACTCATGGAGCTTTTTTTCACCCCTGATTTTTTTGACCGCCGGCAGTTCAGTCCGGGCAACTACCATGCTCTCTTCGTGCGTCTTGCCGGCCGCACGGGCTTCGGCATATACCAGAGTGATGCCTTCGGCCTGATCGGGCATCAGCCCCTCGCTCTGTGCCAGCAGAAATATTTCGGCAATCTCTTCGTTTGCGGCACCGGCCTTTTGCATGCGTTCATAGACCTTGCCGAGTTTCAGATAGACCTCTTTGGCCATCATACGCCAGCTGAGCATCTCGGTCATATCTGAAATTGTTTCCGGTTTAAGTCCCTGGTTCAGGCCATAGTGACCGAGCTGCAGAGCGGTCTGCAACTGCCAGTCCTGTAATTCGAGATAGCAGGCGCGCGGCACCACGGCCCTCAGCGTCACCGCGGGATCCGCTTTCTTGGCCGGCAAAACCTTCGCAAAACGCGGCAGGCTGCGCGCATAAGATTCAGAAACGCTTTGCGGGCAATCGTCGAGCACGTTCAAAATGACATCGTCAGACACCTGTGCCGGCACGGGCATCATGACCGCCAGCGCGCAGCTTGCCGTCAGCAATACACGCAGTCTCGTTTTCCGTCTCAGGAGATGGTTTTTATTCATTTTATTTCCTCGGTTTTTTTTTCGATCGGTAGATCCATATAGAATTGTGTCATGACGCCAAGTTCGGAACTTGCACCGATGGTGCCGCGCTGTGCTTCGGCGATTTCGCCGGCCAAAAGCAGCGCCAGGCCCTGACCGAATTCAGGGGATTCTAAATTCTCATCGCGCTGGAACATGCGTTGCAGCCGCTCCATGGGTACGCCGTAGCCTGAGTTTTCGACCGAAATCCGCAGATTCTTGCCCAACATGGCTGCGCGCACGGTGAGTTTACCCCAGGCGGGCGTATAGCGGACCGCGTTACTAAAGAAAATTGTCAGAATCCAGGCGGTCTTCGCGACATCGCAAGCCAGCAGGGGTAATGTGTACGGAATATGGAATTCGGCGCTGATTTCTTTCTGCGAAAACTGGCCGGTAAAAGGTGCAAAAGCAATTTCAACCAGCCGGGAGGGCTTGATCTCAGCGATTTTGAGTTGAATTACGGGTGCGTGGCTCATTGCGCTGCGGTGCCGGTATTTCACCGGCTCCGGTTCGGGGCGCGCGCCCCGCTCTACTTTGGTTTGCTGCCGTCGGCCGGCTGGTTGCTCTTGCTGCCTGCTGCGCCGAAACGTTGTGCTTTGGAAACGGGCTTTCTGCCGTCTGCCCAGACTTTTTCAGGTTCTTCGCCTTTCACCATGATGCGCTCGTTATTGTCATGCATTGCATTGCGAGAATCGCTCGCGTCTTTGACAAATTCGTCGGGTATCGCGAAGTCAAATACCGGATCGAGGCGCTTTTCTTTCATGAAGTAGTTATCTTTGAATTTCGTCTGCAGTTCATAGTTGTCATAGATGCGGTTAAGCTGCATCACATAAATACCGTTTACCTTTGCCTGGCGGCAGAGTTCGATAACGCCTCTGTAGCTTTCAATGCGGCTCTTCTTCATAGTCGGCGGCATCGCCTTGCCTTTTTCCAGCCACTTTTCGAGGTCGAGCGCCTTTTGGCGCGCAACTTTCGCCTGGCCTAGCTGCATGTAGGCGACGTCGATATTGTCCAGAATGGCTTTTTTGTCATAGAGGTAGTGAATGTCTCTGGGATCGTAGAGGCGTTTTTCCAGCTGCGTTTCTTTTTTGTCCTGCGTAATGCGCACACCCGCTTCGCGCTTTTTACCGATGGTTTGCGTCGCAAACGGAGCCTTACGGTTGTAGCGCATTTCAATCTCCGTCGCTTCTTTCACTGCCTGCTGCAGCACTGTATTGGTGCGGTCGATGTAAAACAACGAAACCTGTTCGTAAAGTTTTTCAACGCTGTTTTGTACTTCGAGAAACAGCTTATAAGCTTCGACAAAATTGTCTTCAAAGAAGAAGCCCAGCGCGACCGAATATTTCTGTTTGGCGTCGGTGTATTGCTGGGCCAGTTCGGGCTTTTCAGCGCCAAAGTTTTTCAGCGGCACTTCAAGATAAACGAGCTGCTCCAAGGCTTCGGCCCGTTTGTACTTGGCCTTTTCCGCCACGTTGATGGCGCTCAAGGCACCAAGCCCCAGTAAGATACCGGCAATTGCTGTTAGTTTTCGCATAGAATCCTCATTACATTGTCGTCAAGTCGGTACGGGAAGTAAAGCAAAGTAAGGGCTTTTGCGTTTGGTTGACGTGAGATCGCGCCGGTCAATTATCCGGTAAATGAGGGGCAGTTACCTGCGGTGGATTTTCGCTGTATTGATGCTATTTTGCGCCGCTGCGGCCGATGGGCGCAGCTGGTCTGATCTCGATGCCACCGAACACGAAATTTATGGCCGCGAACGCGAAGATAAACTGCCGCTGCGGCTGTTCTTCGTGCAGCGCGAAAAATGGGAAGATCATGACGCGATGCACATCCTTTGGCTGTGGGCTTATAAAGATTACCCTTTGTACCGAAGCCACACGGTTTTTCCTTTCTACTACGATCTCGCGAGCAAAATCGATAACCGCTATATGCTCCTGGCCCCGGTGTACTACCGGGAAATGGACGGCAAAACCCTGGCTCAATCTGTTTTATGGCTGGCTTACTGGGGTAACGACGGCGACGCAGACAGTTCATACCACAGCCTGATTCCCTTCTATTACTCATCGCGCCACGGTGGGGGCACCGGATTTTGGCTCACCCCCTTATTCTGGTATTCCCAACGCGCGGGAAAAGATATTACAACGGCACCCTCGGTCTCCTTCGGTGCACCGGCAATACCGCTCGTGATGTGGAGTTCCGATGCGGAAGAAACAGACCTGACACTGTTTTATTTGATTCGCCACCGCAGCGCAGGGACGCGCGAGGTCGGTACTGCGCACGAGGCGCATCCAGGCAACGACCGGAAAAAATCCGCCGGTTTGCTGACCTATGCCCTGCCCCTCTATTATTATTCGCGCAAAGGCGAAAACTCGTTCGGCGCATACCTGATTCCGCTGATCTGGACCCGATCGTCACCGACGCATTCGGGCTGGCTGATCTTTCCGTTGTTCTATTCGGGTCATAGCGAAAAGGGTAACACAACACTTTCGCCGCTCTACATCGATGTGAATCACCCGCAAGACAGACTGCAGGTTGTTGTGCCGCTGTACCTCAGCTATCGCAGCAAAGATTATTCGCTGCACGTCAATGCGACCGGTATTTCGCTCTCTGAAGAGAAACTGACAAATCTTCCGGTGAGTGCAGAATTGAACAGCGAGCGCCTGCTGGTCGACTGGGATCTCGGCTGGTTCTATAACCTGTTTCGGATTTCGTCGCGCGACAGCGTGCGTTTTGCAGAGCAGCAACCACCGCTTACCGCCGAGGCTCCTGCGGCAGCGCCACCGGCGATCCGCCATAAACGGCTCAGAACGCGCGCCGATGCAGAGAACTTCTTCGGTTTTTACCTGCTTTTTGGTGTCTCAGCCTATGAACGCGCCGACCATTACCGCCATTTCAGACTGCTGCCATTAAGCTGGCTCACCTGGGATACAAAATCGGACAACGGCGTGCAGACCGTCATCCCGTTTTATGTGCATTACAAAGACGACGAATCTCATTATCTCGTGTTTTTTCCGGTTTATGGCAGCCAGCAACACAAAGTCAATAACTGCAACGATGAAAAATCCGCGTGGCTGTTGATTCTTTACTGGAATGAACTGACGTGTAACGAGGGATTGCGCGAGCAGACGCTGGTCTGGCCGCTCATCAACTGGTATGACTCACCCTCGCGCGGTGGTTTCCGTATTTTTCCGCTCTACTGGTATAAATGGCGGCTCGCGGACGGCATAAAGACCACGACGCACTTTTCACCGCTGCACCACACGCGCGCCGTCAATGACAACTTCAGCACCGTTTCGTGGCTGTTCTATCGCTCGCGCGACGACAACGAAAAAACCTTTGGCATCTGGGGCCTGCTGCACCTGACAGATTCGCATGACGGCATGGAGTCCACGGCCTATGTTCTGCCCGTCTGGTATCATCGCAACGAAACCGCGCCTGCGCCAGAAACCACGGGCAACAGCCACTATGTTCCGCGTGCGCGCTTCGAATCGTGGCTCACGGTTGCCGGCATATTCTGGAATTACCGGCAGCATTACCACGATGGCGAAACGTTCCATTTCCAGGTTTCTCTGCTGCACCTGACCTTTTCCGAAGGGGAAAATAGCGGGTTCTATTCCTGGTTGTATTACCGCTCCGTGAGTAAACGCCGCCGCTTTTTCGGCGTGCCGTTGCTATTCCATCGCGACGTGCATGCCGATTCGCGTTATGCAAACCTCTACATATTCCCGTATTACCAGTCTGTGTCGTACAGTAAATCGGCGGCGGGTAATTTCGACGAAACCGTCCGCTGGATTTTTCCGCTGTATTACAGCCGTACGAATCCCGGAACAACCCTGCGTTTTATTGGCGGGTATTTTTATGAACGCTCGGAAAAATACGCCAGCGACAATTTTCTGCTGCTTGCCGGCCGTACATCCGACGCGCATGCGGCATCATTTGCCTGGCATGCGCTGCTCTACACTCTGTGGTATGAACGCCATGCCGCAAAAAAATCGTTCAAACTGGTGTACGGACTCGGCGCCAACTACTCCGATGCAGAATCGGCATTCAGCTGGCATTTTGCGCTGATCAGCGGGTATAAGCATGTGACTTCGATAGAATATGTGCGCCACCATCTTTTACCGCTGTGGTGGCATTCGCGAACCGGCGACGACACAAATCTGTACCTGCCTTTTCTGCTCGCGGCCTTCAGAAACCATGGTGGCGGAAAACGTATTTTCCGTGCGATAGCCTTAGGAATACTCTATTATGAAAACAGCGACCTCGAAGCGTATGAACAGACATTGGGCGTGGCTTTGGGCGCGCTCTATTATCACAACAAATATCCCGAGCGGCGCTTTGATTCTTACGGCAGCCTTTACGGGCTGTTATGGCATTATGAGACCGAAGAAAATTATAAGCGGTTCTCTATTCTGACTTTCCTCTATAGCCGCACCGAAACAGAAAGCGGCGTGCGCCACCGCATTCTCGGCATCCCGCTTTAGGTGCCGACGCGCGCTGGGCTGAAGGGCGCCAGATCCTGTTGCGTACTCTCGCCGCAAACGGCATCGGCCAGAGCGCGCGCGAGCGCCGGGGCGATCGAGATGCCGCGGCCACCGAGGCCCGTGAACCAGAATATGTTTGCGTGATGCTGATCGACCCCGCAGAACGGCCGGTTATCGAGCGGCATTGTTCTGCGGCAGGTGCGGTACCCTACCAGCGCCGCATGATTCAGCAGCGGGAATTGCTGTTCGAGCAGAGCGAGCGATTGCTCTGACTTTACCGGCGTATCGTCGCGCGCATAGGTTACTGGCACGGGGATCTGCTCGCCTGCCGTTGCCACGAGGGTTTTGCCCCACGGGCGAAAGTAGCACCCCGACTCTTCATCCCATTCGACGGGACCGGCATAATCCGAACCGTTGCGGTATTCATACAGCGTGCGCTGGTGTGAAATCAACCCCAGTTCAGCGCGCAGTGTTTCTGAAATCACCGCACAGCCTTCACCCGCCGCAACAACGATCTGGTCATCGTCGGCAAGAGCCTGCCCTTGCGGTGCCACGCCGGGCAGGCGCAGGCAAAGCTTCTGGTCGTTCAACTCGATTGTTGCTTCGCAATTATAGCTGATGGTGCCGTGATTGTATGCGGCGTTTGCCAGGCGCGCCAGCATCGGCATAGGTTCAACCGTGCCATTTTCAGGCAGAAAGAAACCGCTAAAACGGCCGTGGCTGAAAGGCCGCGATTCACTGTCTTCAACATCGTAGTCGAACTCCCATGGCCGCAGCAGTATGCCGGTCTTGCTGAACGATGGTTCGCTTTCAGCGTAGTACGCCAGCGACGCCGCG
>CAYHJO010000148.1:0-280 GCA_964356715.1 uncultured Turneriella sp.
ACCCAACCGGCGGATGTATAGGTCGAAAAAGTTCCGCCCGGCCGCGTTAAGGCAAATGCCCGCGCAAACACTTCCGCGCTCCACATGTCTGGATTTTTCGCAGGCGAGAAGCCGTCGAAGTACCATGCGTCGGCGAGAAAATCGGAGGTATTCAAGAACGACCGTACGTCGCCCTGATAGACCCTCACCCCCCGCCCCCCCCGCCCCGCGGGGGGGGGGGGGGGGGAAAAAAAAAAAACAAACAAAGGAGCGGACGACGGGGGGGGTGGGGGGGGGGACA
>CAYHJO010000148.1:290-11021 GCA_964356715.1 uncultured Turneriella sp.
TTCCCATGCGGCGGCTATAAAATCGGAGGTATCCAACACCCCCCGTACGGCGCCCTTATACACCCCCACCCCCCGCCCCCCTCCCCCGGAGGTAGAGGGGGGGCATAAACTTCCCTCTCCCTCCGGGAGAGGGATCGAGGGTGAGGGTGAGGGTGCGAACTCCGCTTCGGAGATCCACAGGCCTGTGTACTCCTCATGGCAAATTTTCAACTTCTCTGCCAACGCCTTGATTTCGTCGTGCGGCGGAAAAATTTCCTCAACAGAAAAATACCGCAGCTTGTGTAAACAATCCGCCTTGGCTGCTGCATGCAGAGTCAGTGCGCAGTTAAGACCGAAGCCGAAGCCGAGTTCGGCAACGGTGAAAGTCTCAGCCTGCGCAATGCGTTCGGCTATGCGATTGGCTTCAATAAAGACGTATTGCTTTTCTGACTCGGGGTCGTCAGGGTTGAAATAAATATCGTCGTATTTTTCTGAAAAAAAACTCTGAGTGTCTTTTTTCACATCTTGGGAATATTGCGACCGTAGAAAATCTCGTTCATCTCGCGTTTGAGACTCTGTTTGATCTTCTTTTTCTCGCCTGGCGGAAAATCTTTTTTGGCCGAACCGAACAGGTAATTGTCGAGATCGAACTCTTTCAGCAGCATCTTCGTGTGAAAGATGTTTTCCTGATAAACGTTGATATCGGTCAGCTGGTACATCTGCCGCAGGTCTTCGGAAATGAAATTCTGGATTGAGTTGATCTTATGGTCGATGAAGTATTTCTTACCGTCGACATCGCGCGTGAATCCGCGCACGCGGTAATCGCTCATCACGATGTCGGGACTGAACGAATGCAGCAGGTAATTGAGCGCTTTGAGCGGAGAAATCTGTCCGCAGGTCGACACGTCGATGTCGGCGCGAAACGTGCTGATGCCGTGGTCGGGATGGCTCTCGGGGTATGTATGCACCGTGATGTGACTCTTGTCGAGGTGCGCGACCACGGCCTCTGACTCAGGGCCAGGAATCTCGCGCTCGGTATCAAAGATGTTTCGCTTTTCGACTTCGATATGGTTCTCCGACACCAGCATCGTAACCGACGCCCCCTGCGGGTCATAGTCCTGCGAGGCGATGTTGAGAATGTTCGCCCCGATGATCTTGGCCACGTTGGTGAGAATTTCAGTCAATCTCTCGGCGTTATAGACCTCGTCGATGTATTCGATATACGCACGCTGGTTCTTTGCGCTCGCGGCGTAGCAGATATCGTACATATTGAAACTCAGCGTCTTCGTCAGGTTGTTGAAACCATATAGCTTGAGTTTTTTCTTGAGAGGTTTGATTTTCATTTTCAACGGGCTCAGGACAAATGCCTTTGCCTATGGCGCGATAGGGCAAAAAAACAGGGGGTCAATCGTTAAAGCAGCGCCCGCCGCTTGGTTTTCAGGTGCTCAAGCCTCCGTCAGCATTTGCCGATACTTAAAAATGGAATCAGGCGGAAGAGTTGCGGGTCAAAAAGATTGACAGCATATTTTCCTTATCTGATTGCATACATATGCAGGGCTCAACCCTGAAAGCGCGCAATGAGCAAAAGAGGTATTGAATGAAAAAAATTCTGGCAATATTACTTTTGGCTGGCGTTACCTTCGCCCTGTTCCCACAGGCTGCGGATAACCAGCCGAAAGAATCACAACCGATAGTTGTCGGCGGAAATGACGCAGGGCCAACATCGACTCCCGTCATTAGAACGATTACAACAAAGAAAGCGTACACAGAGACGGTGACAGTTCCTGAGACAACAACTACTGTGGTCTCTCCGGATCGCGTTCTCGTCCGCGAAGCAGCTTTGAGCTGGGTTGGCGTAGGCTTACGTGTTTCAGCAGATTATCATGTTACGCAATCTGATGGCGCATTTAGCCCGCTTTGGCTTTATGGTGAATTTTATAACACTTCTTGGGGAATCGAAATGGGGGTTGGCAGACTAACACAACCGATAAATACGATTAAAGACGTAACAACGAACGCCACAGTCACTGGTATAGCGGGAATTCGTAGCTACTGGACGATTGATACGGTATTCAAGTATTATATGCCGTTTGCACGCTGGTTATGGCTAGGTGCTGGTTTTGCCTACAACTCTTATGATTCAGGATTTGTTTACAGCTCCACGACCGCTTATACGCTGCTAAATTTCATGAGGTCGCAATTCCTTTGGGAAGGCGGATTGGGTGTAAAGGTTGCGTTAGGCAGCGGGTTCAACGTAGTACACTTTGACCCGAACATCCGTGTATTGGGCCCACTCAATACAGACGGTTCATCATCCGTAATCGTGCGATTGAATCTTGGCTTTACTTACAGCTTTGGTCTTTAAAGCAAATTCTATTCCGCAAGCATAGCTTGAGAATCGAATCTAAGAAAGCCCCGAAAGGGGCTTTTTTATTTCCGGGTTATCTCAAATGATGACGTTGGATGCATATGAGCACCTCGCCTAAGCTCGGCATAGTTACCGCCGAAACGCGCTTTGGCACAGTAACCGCCGTTGCCAAAACTGCGGAGAAAAATGCGGCATTATTTGCAACCCAGAAGTCCGCGCTCGCAAACCATGGCATCGCCGCAAAAATATTGCGCCAGAACTGGCCCTCGTCCCTTCCTGAGGGAGACCGCAAGAGCGGCCGCGGCGACTCCGCACCGGTGACGGAGCCCCAAAGTGGGTCGCGGGAACCGGGGAACGTTTCCAAGGTACACGCCAATACTCCTCTCGAAAAAGACGGAGTAAAATACTTCAATACCGATATGCCGACCTTTGTTGTCGCACCCGACAACGCGGTTGAAGTCCTGCGTTTTTTCCATGACAACCAGGATTTTGCTTATAGCTTCCTGCTCGATCTTACCTCGGTCGATTTTTTGCATTCGCCGCGCGCCCAGGATGCCGAAGAAAACAGCGGCAAGCGCTTTCAGTTGGTCTACCTTCTGCGCTCGATGCAGAGCGGAAACCATGGTGCGCGCATCCGCGTCTGTGTACCCATCGGTGAAAACGAAGAAGCGCCTTCCATGACATCGCTGTGGCCCGGTGCTGACTGGCCCGAGCGTGAAGTGTTTGATCTTATGGGCATACGTTTCGCAGGCCACCCCAATCTGCGCCGCATCGTGCTCCCCGACAACTTCCGCGGCCATCCGTTGCGCAAAGATTTCCCGGTGAAAGGCATCGGCGAAGATTATCTGATCGAAGACCTGCTCTATAAAAGGCGAAACGTCGATTGAGCAGCGGACACGGAAGTTCCAGGGTCGGCGTTGGCATGGAGGCCATCGGCGCGCCGACATCAGAAGTTATTCCAGCGCCATCTTACCGCGGCAAAGTCCGCGATGTCTATGATCTCGGCGACAAGCTATTGCTCGTCTCGTCTGACCGCCTATCGGCGTTCGACGTGGTGTTCGAAGACACGATTCCCGACAAAGGCAAAATACTAAACAGCATTTCCGCGCACTGGTTTTCTCTGCTAAACGACATCCCGACGCATTTTATCACGGCGAAGGCGGATGAATTTCCGTTACCGTTTAATTCCTCCGAATTCGCCGGTCGTTCGACACTCGTGCGCAAATCCCTGCGCATAGACTTTGAATGTGTCGTGCGCGCGTACCTGATGGGTTCGGGACACAAAGAGTATTTGGCCAAACAGACACTCGCAGGGGAAAAGCTGCCCGCCGGGCTCACCAAAGGCGCAAAATTACCGCAGCCGGTATTCACGCCTGCCGTCAAAAATGACACCGGCCATGACGAAAATATTTCGTTTACCGAGATGGAAAAACGCCTACCCGATCTGGCACAAAAGCTCAAAGAAAAGAGTCTGCAGATATTTGCCTTTGCGTACAACCTGCTCGCGCAAAAAAACATCCTACTGCTCGACACCAAATTTGAATTCGGCGTACTCAATGGTCAAATTATTCTAATCGACGAAATTTTCACCCCCGATTCATCGCGCTTTGTCGAAGTTGGCGAATATGAGCGCGCGATCGCCGAAGCCCGCGAAATACCGACGATGGACAAGCAGATTGTGCGCGACTATGTCGAGTCGATCGGCTGGAATAAGACGCCGCCTGCGCCGCGACTGCCGAAAGAAGTGATTGAAAAAACCGTGCAGCAATATAGGAAGATGCAAGAGATTATATTATCCCTCACCCCCCAGCCCCCTCTCCCGCGGGGAGAGGAGGAGCATGAGTTTCCCTCTCCCTCCGGGAGAGGGATCAAGGGTGAGGGAGCAAAGGAAACCCCATGAAACATTTCACCGCCACCGCCACCGTGCGCTTCAAAAAATCTGTACTCGAGCCGCAGGGCAAGGCAATTCAGCTTTCGCTCGCGGAAAAAGGTTCGCATGAATTCACGCTCGTGCGCGTCGGCAAATATATCGAAGTCGAGCTCGAAGCCGAATCGATCGAAGCGGCAAAACAAAAAATGGACAAGATCGCCGGCGACATGCTTTTTAACGATGTGATGGAAACGTGTGAGATCCACGTTTCGCCGCTTCTCCCTACGGGAGAAGGGGCTGGGGGATGAGGGTGAAAGCCGGTGTTCTGACATTTCCGGGCAGCAACTGCGACCATGACCTGGTCGAAGCGCTGCAGAACGAATACAAGGCGGATGTAGAGCTGTTATGGCACACGGCCCCATTTGAAACGAGCCACGATATCTATTTTGTGCCGGGCGGCTTCTCTTACGGCGATTATCTGCGCACCGGCGCATTGGCCGCGCAGAGCAAGTCGATGGACTCGCTGCGCCAGGCTGCCGCCAAGGGAAAACCAATCATCGGCATCTGCAACGGCTTCCAGATTCTGTGCGAAGCAAAGCTCTTACCCGGTGCGCTGATTCGCAACACCAACCTGCAGCATATCTGCGAATGGTCTGGTCTTGCCGGCGACGGCGACTGGAAAGGAGCGTTTCCCGCAAGCTACGCTTTGCCTATTTCGCACGGCGAAGGTAACTTTATCTGTTCAGACAGCGAGCTCGAAGATATTAAGCAGAATGGCCAGGCTCTGCTGCGCTACACCAACAACCCGAACGGGGCAATGTATGACATCGCCGGGCTCGCCTCAAAGAACAAGCGCGTCGTTGGCCTGATGCCTCACCCCGAACGAGCTCTCACCGAGCAGGCCGATGCGCAGGTTTCGCGCGCGCGCCACGGCCGCCTCTTCTTCGAAAAAATCTTCGCGCTCGCTTCCGTGTAAACTGTATGCCCGCAACGCGCGCACTGGTTGCGGGACTCTTCGGCGCCTATTATCACGTTCTGCCCCTGCCCTTCAGGCAGGATGTTCCCCGTGTGCAGGCCAAGACGCGCGGCAAGCTGCGCATCGACTACCGCGAAAAAAATCAGGGCTACAAAAAACTGCGCGAAGCGCTGCTGGCAATCGGCGACATCGTCGAAATAGAACCCGACGCGAACAATGCCGAAACCTGGGTAATCCAGTCGGTCGAAAAACGGCGCAACGCCATACACCGCGCATCGTTCGGCAGACAGCAATGCCTCGCGGCCAACGTCGACGGCGTCGTGGTTATGGCGAGCGTCCGCTCACCCGAATTTAATCTGGGTTTTGTCGAGCGCTGCCTGGCCGAAATACGTATAGCAGACGTCGAAGTCATTCTCGTCGTGAATAAATTCGACCTGCTCGACGCACCCGATAAAGACACCGAATCGATTCTCACTTACTATGAAAAGATGGGGCTGCAGGTTTTTCGCGAGAGCGTGCAAGGCGGATTGAGCGCTGAACTCAAAGCGCGGCTCGACCACGGCAGCTGGCTTCTGCTGGGACAATCGGGTACTGGTAAAAGTACGCTTTTAAACCGCATATTCGGCGATAACCTGCAGATCGTAGGTGAGGTGAGCCTGATCAATAAGGGCCGTCACACCACAACGAATCCCGCACTCTTCTACAGTCCGCTCAAGGACGACCTCGTGCTGATCGACGTGCCGGGTTTGCGCGAGTTTGGTATGCACCACCGCGAGGTGCACGAGATCCGCGGCGGCTACCCTGACTTCGATGAATTTCCCTGCCGCTTTGAGGATTGCCGGCATCTGAACGAACCCGGCTGCGGCGTCAAAGCCGCGCTCGCCGCGGGCAAACTTCCCGAATTCCGTTATCGCTATTATGTCGCGATGCTCGATACGGTCGATGAAAGCTTCAAGCCTCGTAAGGGTGATTATTGGCGGGGTATTAGAAAGTAAGAAGGTTGGATTTCCTGCGGTTTGTCGAATTTTCGATAAAAAAACACAGCTTCGGTCAATACCCCTGCATTTCTTCCCCAATTAACGGGAAAGTATTCATAGTTAGTCACGAAGGGATTCTGGCGCCGCGTCGGTTTGAGATACATTTTAATTATCCAACAGACGAGAAGAGAAACACTGATACGCATCGCCGATGCGACATAATGCAGCGTGTCATATTCCGCAGGAGTAAAACGCGTCGTCACAATCCGGAATTCCGAATTCCCGCGGTTATACTGCCTCGCAACCGAGCGCCGAATACCTCCCTGATGCATTGCGAGGCGCAGTGTGCGGCACGCGCATCGCATGACCGCGACTTTGTCCCCCCGCCATATCTTGGCGAAGTCAACCGGAAGCGACAGACTGGTAGTAATCATAACACTCTCTACTGATTAAATACCAAAGAAGAGCGATTTTTTCTCACTTGAACAGGATTTTTTTTCAGATTTCCGAAATAAATTCACGCGGCCTTGCAAGCAGAGCCCAAAGCGTAATCTGCTCGGGCCGAATGGCAAGATTCTTCTCCGCCAGATAGCCCGCATGGTTGAGCGTGGCACCGGTGGTAAAAATATCGTCGCAGATGAGGTATCGCCTGGCCGGGGGGAAATTCACGCTCTTCCATTGCAAGGTATCGTGAATGCGACGGTAGCGCGCCGCTTCTCCGAGTGTTTTGTTGGCACGTTGAAAAAGGAATGTTTCGCGTTTGAATGCAAAAGCATTGAGAATCAGTTGCTGCTTCGGGACAATGGCTTTCAGCAGACGCGCGAGAAATTTCCGCCGCGATGGCAGCGCCAGAACCAAAGCGCCCTGCCCAACGAGCGGTGAGAGCTGCGGAGTTGCGAGATCAATCCAACTTTTCAGTGCACGGCGGCGATCTGAGAATTTTGCTACCTTGAGCAACGATTTGGCAATACCCTCGTAAACAAATGCATGTGCGTGGGGATAACGTGCCTGCTGCGCTCTTGTTGCAGAAGCAATATATTTTTTCACACCCTGTTCGGCGCACGCGCCGCAGAAGAGCCCCGCATCGGCAATTTTTTCGCCGCAGTGCAGGCAGACTTCGGGGAACAGGGCCTGGAGCAACGCGCCGGTCAGATGTTTCTTAGGTACAGACGAATCCACTCTTGCAGATTCTCGCGCGACACGGCCGCCGGCTTGTCAGCCACTTTCTTGAGTTTGTCCGACGCCGCCTGAATCTCTTTCACAGAATAACCCAAAGAGATGAGCGCCTGCGCGAGCAAATCGTCGGTGGGTTGGATAGATACCTGTTTGCCGCCCGCCCGCCCGGAAACGGCGAGTTTTTCGAGGCGAACCTTCCTGGCATTGGCTTCGAAGCACAGCTTGTCAGCTTTTGTTTTGCCGACACCCGGCACCTTCGTCAGCGCGGCGGCATCCTGCGCGCGCAGCGCAGTCAAAAGTTCTGCGCCGCCGATCGTCGAGACGAGGTTCATCGCGGCCTGCGGTCCGAAGCCGTTCAGCGAACGGATAAAATCGAACAGCGCCGCGTCGTGCTCGTTCAGAAATCCGAATAACTGCGCATTGTCTTCAGAGTAGACGCTGCGCGTGATGAGCGAAAATTCTTTGGCGGCTGTATCGTATCCGCCAGCCACAATTGCCTCATACACATTGCCGGGAATACGCGCACCGTAGCCCACGCCGCCGCATTCGAGCACAATAAAGAACGGCTCGACGCGAGTGGGAATGCCGCGCAATGAAAAGATCATCGCTAAAGCTCCGGGTTAATCGAAGCATGGCAAGTATTTTTTACCCTTCGGCTGCCTTTCCCCGGGAAGGCCTCAAAACTTGAAATTTACTCCGGCATTGATGTTCGCCATAAAGCTCATTTTGCCACCCAGTAATTCGGTGTAGAACCGCGGTCCGAAGACGAAATCCGCGAAGTGATTCAGCGAATACGATGTATCCACGCCTGCCTGGACATAGGGCAAACCGTTGGTCACTGTCTGGTTGACCGATCCGGTTACCGAGGTTGATGGGAAGACATAGCCAAAGCCCAGATAAGGCTGAAAGCTCCAGCGCTGGCTACCGTGCAGGTGACTCGCACCGCCGAAGCTGGCGCGTGAAAGGAACGGCCGGCGTGCCGTCGCTAATCCTCTTCTGGCATACTCATCTTTGTTGGGCAGAATCGGCGCGGCTTCGGCGGCGATGCGCACATGCATTTGGTTGAGAGCGGGTGATGCCGCCAGCCGGATAGACGAAGGCGGGGAACGATTTATCTATCCCTGCGAGATTTGCGTCGAGCAGATCCTGAAAGGGGGTACCGCCACAATGTGTCAGGGCATGCAGACCGAGTCCCAACAGGAAAAGACGAAAAAACATGATAAACCGCATCGTATTAGACGACGCAAGGGTGCGGTTGCGACTTTTTTTTACCGCTTCTGACAAATCTAATCACTTCGGCTTTTTCAACAACTGGTCCAGATCCGGTGGCAGCTGCGATTCCGACGCCGCACGGTTCTCTTTCTGTATCTCTGCATAAATTTCCCCACGAAAGACTTTGACTTCTTTCGGTGCCTTTATGCCCAGCTTCACCTGATCGCCTTTGATTTCGACAACGACGATTTCTACGTTGTCGCCAATCACGATCGCATCGTTCACACGGCGTGCAAGAACCAGCATTAGGTCTGTCCTTCGCTCGGCACCTGCCCTGAACTTGTCGAAGAGTGATCAACCAGATCAAGCAGCAGTGTGCGCACCAGATGATTCGGGTCATCTGAGACAAATTGCGCACCGAGTTTCTTTGCCCGGTTAATGAGTAC
The DNA here is from genome assembly GCA_964356715.1 of uncultured Turneriella sp. GTDB lineage: Bacteria > Spirochaetota > Leptospiria > Turneriellales > Turneriellaceae > Turneriella. The sequence continues at coordinate 9,295 of CAYHJO010000148.1, forward strand.
AGGCCCCTGCAGATTGATTGTCATGCTCTCGGGCTTACCCGCCGGCACCGTAATGATTCCCCATATTTCAACCTGCGCAGAGTCTTTAGCTTCAATAATAGAAAGAAATTGCGCGTCGATATTCGGATTGTATTTTCGCGTAATTTCGGGTATCAGCGTCATCAAAAACGCGAGGCGTGCATCTTCGAGCGACTGCAACCAGTGGAACGTACTGCCTGATTTGGTGGGCAGCAGGGCAAAGTGACGAAAGGCTTCGAAGGCAAACAAGCCTTCCGGAAAAAAAATCTGCCTTGCGGCTTCGATTTCAATTTTACCTAGTGCGCGGGTTTCGAATTGCATTTTTTACGTTTACTCCACTACGATCACGCTGCGACAGGCTCCGCATGACAAATCATCTCAGAAAGTCCATCAGGGTTTGTTTGATCATTCCGGCGCCGACACGCAGCGCGTACGAGTGCACGGCCTCAAGCCATTTGAGGTCGATGATCGACTGCGTCACGTCGACGCTCTCATTTTTCGCGAGTAGTTCTTTGGTATATGTGGTATCCCACGCCACGCGTTTTTCGTGCTGCTCGAGCCGATTCACGCGCGCACCCACTTCAGAGCGGTAGCGCAGCACGTTTTCGAGCGCGCTGTCGAGCGCTTCGAGGTCACGGCCGCCGATGAGTTTGACATCCCCCTTGATGAGGTCGTCGCGCAGCATGATGACCGCTTCAAAGATCGAAAGTCCCGAGACCGTCGCGGTCGTCGCGAAGTTGTTGGGCGGTTCGGGATTCGTGCCGTCGATGAGGCCTAAATCCTGCAGCACGGTGCCGCCCTCGAGGTCTTCGAGCCAGATCTGGTGCGGGGATTTGCTCGTCAAAATAATATCGTCCTGCGAACCCTTGCTGGCACGCACTTCGACCGGCGCCGTGTTGATCTTGTCGATCACGTCATTGATCGAGTCGCCGGCGGAAATCTGGATCTTCACGCCGTTAAGCGCGATCATCTGGTCGCCCTGCGCGACGTAGCCCGAAGAGTCTTTGTTTGAGGCGATGGATGTATTCGTTCCCCAGAACACGCGGTTGCCTGGCAGCGTGATATCCATCTGCTCGTTGCGTTCGATTTCGCGGTTCTGCACCTGAATATCGCCCTGGTATTGCACGCCGGTGACGGCATTGCCCTGATCGATGCCGGCAGTCTGCAGATGCGAATAGACTGGCAAAAACGGATCGCGTTCGATCACGCTGCCGCCGAACAATGTTCTGCCGGTTGCGTCTTTCGAATTGGCGATATCGATCAGCGCCAGCAGGTGCTGGTTAATTTCTTTCGCAACCGCTTCTTTGAGCTCGAAGCCGCTGTTGGTGCCGTTCGCGGCCTGAATCGTCAGGTAGCGCATGCGTTGAAAAATTTCACCGACGCGGTCTATCTGGCCATCCATCACGTTCAGGCGGTCTTTCGCTTCGCCGATGTTACGGTCATACTGATCGAGTTCGGTGAGCCGCGTGCGGTAAAGCATCTGGTTCGCAGCACCCACAGGGTCAGACGAAGGCAGTTGTATACGCGAGCCAGTCGAGAGCTCGCGTTCGGTTCTTTCGAGCGCAACCTGATGGCGGTTGAGCGTCGAAAGCATGTTGTTATTTTGCATTAAGTTGGTTACGCGTATCATATTCTTCTCCTAGGGTTCACCCCACCCCGGCCTGTGGCCACCCCTCCCCTAATAGGGGAGGTGAAACTTTCACTCCCCC
>CAYHJO010000149.1:0-10988 GCA_964356715.1 uncultured Turneriella sp.
ATACGCGCTGCGCGTTCATGCCTGAACCAGTAGGCAAGAATCGTGTCGTCCGACATCCCCAACCCGCCGTGGATCTGCAGCGCCCGGTCGAGAATGCGGTTCATCACATTCGCCACGACAAACTTGATCATCGCGACTTCGTCGCGCGCCTTCGACATGCCATGATTTTCAATCGCCCACGCAGCAGACAGCGTCATGAGGCGCGCGCCGTGCAGCTCGGCCGCGAGCTCAGCAACGTAGAGTTGCGTGATCTCACTGTCGGCCAGAGTGCCGCCGTCGCCGTCGCCGTGAATCTTGCGCTGGTTTGCGCGCCGGCACATCATCTCAAACGCGCGCGCGCTGATACCGAGCCAGCGCATGCAGTGGTGGATGCGGCCTGGCCCGAGCCGCTCCTGTGCGAGTTTGAAACCCTGCCCTTCACGGCCCAATAGATTTTCTTTCGGGATGCGGCAGTTTTCAAATACCACCTCGGCGTGGCTTGCATAGTCGCTGCCGGTTTCGCCCATAATGGAAATATTGCGCAAAATGCGGAAACCGGGATTATTCGTCGGCACGATAAACATGCTCGCGCGCATCGCGGCGTGCGCATCGGGGTTCGTCACCATCATTGCGATGGCAAAAGCCGATCCTTCGGCGGCAGTCGTGTACCATTTGCGTCCGTTCAGCACATAATCGTCGCCGTCCTTCACAGCGCGCGCCGCGAGCAACGTCGGGTTTGATCCGGCGGTATCGACTTCGGTCATCGCAAAACAGCTGCGGATTTTCCCCTGCGCCAAAGGCTCGAGCCATTCTTCCTGCTGCTCTTTCGTGCCAAACAAATGCAGAATCTCGATGTTGCCGGCGTCGGGCGCCTGACAGCCAAACACATAGTGACCCAAAGGTGAGCGCCCGAGTGCCTCTGAGACATAACCGTGCTCCACGAGGGTTAATCCCACACCGCCGAGCTCTTGCGGAATCTGCGGCCCCCACAGGCCGAGAGATTTTACCTTCGCGCGCTTTTCGGCGAGCAGCGGTACCAGTTCTTTGAACGGCTTGTGGAAAAATTCGCTTTCGAGCGGAATCAGTTCAGCAGCGACGAAATCCTCAATCTGCCTGAGCATCGGCTTGAGGCGGTCAGAGATAGCGAGGTTCACCCTTCGACTACGCTCAGGGCAGGTAGGGCGTCAAGGATACACGGCCATGACGTGCCGGGTTGGCCTATCGCATAGCTATGGATTTTCACAGCCAGACTTTTAATACATATACTGGTATAAGTATTTATGGTCAAGCTACGAAAATCTGCGCATATTACCGGCATGAGCTATGCAATTACCAAAACTATAAACATCCCCTTCGCCGACGCCGAAGCGCGTGTACGCGAAGAACTGCAAAAGGAAGGCTTCGGAGTGCTGACCGAAATCGACATGCAGGCAACGTTGAAAAAGAAGCTCGGTGCCGATATTCGCCCTTACAAAATTCTCGGTGCCTGCAACCCACCGTTTGCGCTCAAATCGCTGCAGGCCGAAGACTATATCGGGCTGATGCTGCCCTGCAATGTGCTGCTGCAGCAGCGCGACAACGGCACCGAAGTTTCTGCTATCGACCCGGTGGCGTCGATGATGGCGGTGAAGAACCCGGCGCTCGAAGCGACGGCCGGCGAAGTGCGCGACAAACTCAAACGCGTCATCGCCGCTCTTTAGTCTGCTGTCGATTAGCCCGTAAAACAACGCGCAAACCAATCAGCCGCAAGCCGCGCGGCCTGTTCGAGTGTGCCCGCTTCCTCAAAAAGATGCGTCGCGCCTGCCACAAGTTCAAGGCGCTTCTCGCAGCCGAGTGCAGCAAGCGCGTTTTGGTTCAGCGGTATGCAGGCGTCATCGTCTGCGCCGACAATCAGGAGCGTCGGAGCTCTGACTCGGGGTAACGCGGAAGTGGCAAGATCGGGCCGCCCACCACGCGAAACCACCGCCGCAACGTCGCCAGCGCGCTCAGCCGCTGCGATCAACGCGGCGGCAGCGCCGGTGCTCGCCCCGAACAAACCGATACGGGGCGCGGATTTTTTCGCTGCCGCATTTTCATGCACCCAGTCGATCGCCGCCACCACACGTTCGGCGAGTAACGGAATATTAAAACGAAACTCGCGCGTGGTATCGTCGAGCTCTGCCTCGTCCGGAGTGAGCAGATCGAGCAGCAGCGTCGCACAGCCGTGTGCCTGCATCACCTGCGCAACATAACGGTTGCGTGAACTGTGGCGCGATGAACCGCTGCCATGCGCGAAGATGACCAGCCCGACGGATTGAGGCAGCGACGTGAAATCGGCCTTCATCTGCGCGCCGGACAGCGCGATGCTGATTTCTGTTTCAGCCATTTTTACTCCCCTGCTTCTGCAGCCGGCGTTTGGCGCTCTGCGCTAAAAGCTCAATCACCTCGTCATCGCTGGTCTGCCCGAATTCATCGTACCACATACCAATCGCGCGGAAATTTTCCGGCTGCAGCGGGCAGATTAACCCTTCGACGAGGCTTTGCATGCGCCGGCAGGTGTCTACCGGAGCGACCGGTACGGCAACGTACAGTTCTGCAACACCGGCGTGGCGCAGCGACTCAATCGCGGCAAAAAGACTCGCACCGGTCGCAATACCGTCATCGACGAGAACAATCCGCCTGTCCCTGACATCGGGCGCGCGGTGGTCACCGCAGTAAACATGGCGCCGCCGTTCGAGCTCAGCCCTTTCGCGCGCAACCGTTTTCGCGAGGTCTGAGGGATTGAGGCCTGAATAACCCAGCACATCGGAATTCCAGATTTCCACACCACCGTCGGCGATTGCACCGGCGGCAAGTTCTTCCTGGCCCGGCATGCCGATCTTGCGCACGAGCCAGATGTCGAGCGGTGAATCGAGTGCGAGTGCAACTTCATACGCCACAGGAACTCCGCCGCGCGGAACGCCGAGCACCAGAGTGGGCAGCGGAGGCAAAGCGGCGAGAGTGAGCCTTACGCTCTCGGCAAGTTGTTGCCCCGCAGCGCGGCGGTTTTTGAATCCCATAGGCGAGTCAATAACCGGCAGAGTGCGGTGTCAAGGTGTTGGCAAGCGGGACACGTAAAGAATGCCCGAATAGCAGGTGAAGATATAACCGAGTATCTGCACACCGTAAGCGATCAGCAGCACAGTCAGGCTTTGCGCAAACACCGAAACGAGTGGAATGCCAATCAGAAAATACAGTGCCAGATTGACTTTCAGCGGCAGATAAACAATGCGGGGCAGATCCACCGGAGGTGAAAAATTCTTACGCGCGCTGCGCACAGCAGCACGGTACACGAGAAACAGCAGCAGCGCATGCACCACCTGCATTGCCAGTATCGGAAACACATGCCCCTGCCAGGCGAAAAGAAACAATGCGCCGAGCGGCGCAGAAAACAAAACGAAAAGCGTCAGCGGAATAAAATTGCGGACTCTCATCCCCAGCTGACAAACCTCTCTTCGACCTGCTCACCGCATGCGTCGCAGCGGGGTTCTTGCGGTGTTACTTTGCCCGCAAGGCAATACGGGCAGGCATTGTCATCGACCAGAATTTTCACCTGATTACCGAGTTCATAACCACAATCGGCACAGGTCGGATTTCTGAGTTTGTCTTCCCAGTCGCCCCAGCAATGCGGGCAGCTGTTATGCTGAAAAACCTTGATCTGCCCGTCGCAAATATACCTGACGGCCGCATCGTTGCTATTAAAATCATATTTGTCGCCGTCGCTGAGGTAGGCGCGATTTGTCTCGCTGACGATGACCTCACGCTCGCGTTCTGAATCGGAAAGCTTGAACTGCAGCGAAAGCGTTACCGCCTGGTCTTCGCTGCCGGTTTTGGCCAGCGCCAAAAGCTGCGGTTCGAGATCGGCAAAGGCGCCCTGCTCTACCAGCTGCAGAAAACGCTCTTCGACCAGCACGGCCAGTTCGTCAGCCTGGGAATAGTTGATGTCGGAGGGCATGGGTTAGGGGCGAAGAGCGAATGAGCGCGTAAATGAGAGTTGGGCGAACATCGGCGCGCTATGCTTTTCGCCACCCTCAGTGGTGGCGCTTCAAAGCAATAAGGGTTCAGCGCCGGGTTCTACCGTTTAGTTCGCATAATTTCAGCACAACTACTGGGCGGGACTCTGTCTATTTGCCGACCTTTTTTCCCGGCAGCCGTGAACTCAAACAATTCCGCGGAGAATATCTTGTTCCTGTAGATAATCTCCATCAAATATTTTACCCCTGGCTTCGCGGTAAATAGCGTGCCATAGCGCAAATCGCTACTACTGCCACCTAATAAGAAATTTCCGGTTGTGATAAATAAGGCCTGCAGCTCCATGATTTTCCCGGTGGGAATTCCAACGACTTCCTTCTTTTCATCGAGATAGAGACGTCCCTGAAAATCTGAATTACAGTCGGGGTTTACGAAATGAACGTCAAGCATCACATCTAACCGCGAGAGCGGTATGTTCAAATCGGTCTCTACCGTAACCGTTAAATTCGGTGCATTATCCTTTGATGCATAGCGGGCGACGCTGCACCCGGCAGTCATCGACACTGCACAGCAAATAAGAAAAAATGGAATTCGCATTAGCGCTCGGTCGTCCTCATGGGATCCGGGCATCCCCGGACATCGCCATTCGTCCATGCCTTGATGGCCTCAGCAATGGCTGCGCCAGCAGTGCGATAAATCTCAATTTGTGTCTTACCCTTGGCTTCTGGTTTTGCATCGGCAACGAGCAGGAAATTCTTGCCCCCGCTCGTATCACCAAACAAATTGTGCACCACATCTTCGAATTTGACCACAAGTTCCGATTGTTTTGCGCCTGGCGCAAAGTTAGCAGTTACCGTCATGGTGCTCGCAACCTGACCTCCGCCCGATGATTTGAGACCATAATTCAGGCATTCTGCGCTTTTTTTCTTCAGAGTCTGCACTACCTGGGCGTAATTTTGCGTTGCAGAGAACTTTTCCACTTTACCAAACATACTGCTCTCCGCAGTTTTTCGAAACTCAGACGAAGTCTTCGGATTCGCGCAAGAGCTTGAAAGGAATGCTAATCCAACGGACAAAAAAAGAACAAAAAACCTCGACCGCCTGCCCTGGCTCCACTTAACTTTCATATGATCAGCTCCTTCGGATAAACTAAAATCCTTTGCCAAAGCTTTTTCCGAATGTTCATTGACAATATTTTTTCGCCCGGCCCTGCTTTCCGGGCTGGCACCACACTTCATTTGCATCACCAAATCTGGCTGACACCCTGCCTTCGGAGTATATTAGCTACTAATTATGCCGCAAACCATCCACGAATTTACCGCCGCCAATATCGCCGGCAAAGAAATCAGCCTCGCCGATTATAAAGGCAAGGTTGTACTCATCGTAAACACCGCCAGCAAATGCGGTTTCACCCCGCAGTACGCGGGTCTCGAGTCGCTTTACGAAAAATATAAAGACCGCGGTCTTGTGATTCTTGGTTTTCCCTGCAACCAGTTCGGCGCACAGGAGCCCGGCACCGCAGACCAGATTCAGGAATTCTGCCAGCTCAACTATGGCGTCAAATTTCCGATGTTCGGCAAAATTGACGTCAACGGCTCGGGTGCACACCCGCTGTATAAATATCTGACTTCTGAAAAACCGGGAATCCTCGGCATCGAAGCGATCAAATGGAACTTCACGAAATTTCTCATCGACAAAGACGGCAACCCGGTGAAGCGCTATGCCCCCAACACCGAACCGAAAGACATTGCGGTGGAAATAGAAAAGCTTCTTTAAGATGACGCCGCAGCACTGGCTGTTTAGTGTCGAAAACAAAGTAGCCACCGTAGCGCTGAACCGACCCGCCACGGGAAACAACGTCAACCTCGAATGCCTCGATGAGCTGAAAGAACTCAGCGAAAAGATCGCTGCAGATGCCGACATTCACGCAGTTGTGCTTGCGGCCGAAGGCAAACATTTTTCCATCGGCATGGACGTCGCAGTCATTCAGCAGATGGCCGGCCAGAGTTTCGAGAACTACGCAGAGCACCTGAGCGCAGGCCAGCGCGCGATCGACGCATTTGAGGCGATTCAAAAACCGATCGTCGCGAAGATTCAGGGCTTCTGCATCGGCGCGGGCGTCATTCTCGCCGCGTGTGCCGACTTTCGCGTGAGCAGCGACCGCGCAGTCTATTCACTGCCTGAAGTGCAGCGCTCGATCGGCGTCATCATGGGCCTCAACCGGGTTACGCGGCTGATCGGCATGGCACACACGAAGCGTATGGCGATGCTGGGTGAAAAATTTTCCGCAGCGGAAATGGCCGAGATGGGTTTTCTGACCAAAGTTTGCCCGGGTGAAAGACTTTCTGCCGAAGTGGAAATCCTGCTCAAAAAAATTCGTGCGCTGCCGCCGCAGGCCGTTTCACTCAATAAACAAATTGCCGATTTTTCGTATGTCGAATTTCTGCGCGCATCGCAGCAGTTCGAACTCGAGCAGCAATACCATCTGAACCAGACCGCCGACTTTAGAGAAGCGATGGCCGCCTTCTTCGAGAAGCGACCGCCACGTTACACCGGTGCATAACATGCGGGCGGAAAAGCTACGTTAACTTATTGACGCCGCAAGCAACCACACTACCAGATGTTGTGCCGACGCCCTTTCGGGAAGGGCGGTTGAGGTTCTATTTCAATAGCCGTGAAGAGACGCGTATGCACATTCACGTTGACTCTCCCGATGGCACCATGAAGGTATGGCTTGAACCCGAAGTCGCGATAGTCTATGCCGAGAACATGAAGCAACCCGAAGCTGCACGAGCGCTGGAGATCGTTGCAGCGAGATCTGAGGAGTTTAAGAATGCCTTGAAGAACTACTTTAGCGCCTGAAATCACCGGAATAACGATACACGGCATTTGGCTCTTGCTGCCGGAAAGCGACGCAAATAAATTCACAGAATATTTCATTTCGTTTAGTTCCTATCCGGAATTCAGGTCGGCCAGCATCGATTCAATCCAAAAATTCACCTTCAGTGTACCTGACCAATTGCACTGGGCCGACCTGGATATCGACATTGATTTAGGGTCACTAAAGAATCCAGAAAATTTCCCACTCCGTTTTGTTAAACCGTAAGGGTGAACAACTTCCCGCGCCGCATGATAGGGATTTCCATAGCCATTGTGGCGCTGGCAGCCTGCAGCACACCCGCGCAGCCGCAAAAGGCAATCCCCTTGCGGCGCATGCTTTACGTCGTGCCCGAGGCGCTGCCCAAAGACTACGCCTGGCAGATTCACGGCGAGTCGGTCACCGACATCGTCTGGGTGGGAATGCGCCTCAACCGCAAAGGCGGGCTTGAAGGAACTGGCACGGTGCTTGCAGTTATGCTTCGACACGGCTCAGCAACCGTGGATAAACAGAACAGGCAACCACCTGCCGTAGCTATGGAAATCCATAGCAAGGAAAAACCGGCTCACCACCTGCTTTTAAGTCTTACCGGAGCCGATGCCGGCACGCAGATTCTGCGCGATGCCCACACACGCACAGCAAGCCAAACCACGCTGCGGCAATTCATGAAAAATTCTCCACAAATTGCTGGCCTGCAGCTCGACTTCGAATACCTGCCGCCGCAGTACGCGGCTGCATTTGTTTCCTACATCCGCGAGCTGCGCGCAGCGCTGCCGCGCGACAAGAGCCTGCATGTCGCCGTGTTTCCCCCGGTGGGCATGCCCGAGGCGTGGCGCGGATTTTTTGATCTGCGCGAACTGGCGACCGCGAGCGACGGCATTGTCGTGATGCTCTACGATTACCATCGACCCGGCAGCGCGCCGGGTTGTGTCAGTGGCATTGAGTGGCTGCACGAAAATATTCGCTCGCTTGACCAACTGCCGCGGGAAAAAATCTGGCTGAGTGCCCCGCTCTATGGTTATCACTTCGCGGGAAAAAAGACCACCGCGACGGGCAAATCGCGTTTTGAAAAGCGCAAAGGCAGTCGCAGTGAAGCCGACGGCTGCTACCGCATTCAATCCGCCGCAGGCGAAACCTTTTACCCGTCGCCGGCGCTCTATAGAGAATACGATCGCCTCGGCCGCGAAAATGGCTTTGCGGGTGTCGCCTACTGGCGCGCAGGGTTCGAGCGTTGACATGCCGAACGGCGTGAAAATTGCTGCATAAGACTATGAGCGCAGAGGTGACCGCAAAACTCGAAAGCGACATTGCTTTTCTGCACGGCATACTTTCCGGCGTGATCAGGCAGCGCGAGGGTGACGCGTTTTTTTCGACACTGAGCGATGTGCTCAAGCAGTCGGATCTATACCGCGATTCGCGCAGCGGCACCGATTTTAGTGCGCTGTCACGCATCGTTTCGGCGCTCGCGGACAGCGACGCGGAAAAACTCACGCGCGCTCTGTCATGCTACCTTACGCTCGTCAATATTGCAGAAGAGCACCACAAGGTGCGCCTCAACCGTGCGCAGGGTTTCGACAGCACTGCGGCGGCGCTGGCAGACACTTTTCGCGACTTGCTAAAAGGCGGATTGAGCGGCGAACGACTCTACGATTCGGTGTCGCAGCTTTCGATCGACCTGGTGCTGACTGCACACCCGACAGAAATCATGCGCCGTGGCCTGCTGCAGAAATATACCAACATCTCGCGTGCGCTCGAAGTGCGCGATTACCAGAACCTGTCACCGTTCGAAATGACGGAGAACGACGACGCGATTCGCCGCGAAATTTTCGGCATCTGGGAAACCGATGCGATCCGCAAAAAAAAGCCCACGCCGACCGACGAAGCGTATGGTGGCCTGCTGGTGTTCGAGCAGACGCTGTGGAACGAGCTGCCCGCGTACCTGCGCGAACTTTCGCTCACGCTCGAAAAGGCCACCGGCAGAGCGCTGCCGCTGACGGCTGCACCCACCCGCTTCAGCTCGTGGATGGGCGGCGACCGCGACGGCAACCCCAATGTCACACACCTCGTTACACGCCGCGCGGTATGGCTCGCGCAGTGGATGGCGGCGGTACTCTATGAGCGCGAAATCGACAAACTGCGCTTTGAACTCTCGATGTCGGCGTGCGACAGCACACTCGCCGCGATGACCGATAACGCGCACGAGCCTTACCGTGTGTACATAAAGAAGACACTCAACAAAATGACGGCCAGCCGCATTCGTCTCGAAAACCTGCTGCAAGAGGGCGCCACAACAATCACAGACTATTACCGCAACACAGCCGAACTCACTGAAGAACTGATGGTTGTCTACCGCTCGCTCGTCGCGACAAACATGGAAGTCATCGCGGCTGGCAGGCTCACCGACATTCTGCGCCGGCTCGCGGTATTCGGTCTGTACCTCGTGAAACTCGACATCAGGCAAGAATCATCGCGCCACGCGCGCACGATGGCTGAGATCACGCAGGCCCTCGGCATGGGTGACTACGCGGCATACCCGGAAAACGAGAAGATTGCCTTTCTGTGCGCCGAACTGCGCGAACGACGGCCATTGGTACCATCAGACCTCGAATGCAGCGAAGAGAGCCGCCAGGTGCTCGACACATTTACGATGCTGGCGCAGATACGCAGCGAATCGCTCGGCGCTTATGTGATCTCGATGGCGAAACAGGCCTCCGATGTGCTGGTAGTGCACCTGCTGCAAAAGGTCACCGGCCGCAAAAAGCCGCTGCGCGTCGTGCCGCTGTTTGAAACCATCGAAGACCTGCAGAACGCGCCGCGCATCATTCGCAACCTGCTGAATATTCCCGAATACCGCGAACTCGCCGGCAACCGCCAAGAGATCATGATCGGCTATTCAGACAGTTCCAAAGACTCAGGCATTCTGACGGCCGCGTGGCACCTATACCGCTGCCAGGAAGAGATTATCGCGGTCTGCCGCGAAGCCGGTGTTGAAGTGACTCTGTTCCACGGCCGCGGCGGCACTGTCGGTCGTGGCGGCGGCCCGACGCACCTGGCGATTCTGTCGCAACCGCCGGGTTCAGTCGAGGGCCGCATACGCGTGACCGAACAGGGCGAAATGATTCAGGCCAAGTTTGGCCTACCGAGCGTCGCACGCCGCACTCTCGAAATTTATACGACAGCGGTGCTGCGCGCAAGCCTCGAACCCCCACCCGGCCCACCCGAAAGCTACCGCCAGCTGATGGAGCAATTATCCGATAGCGCGGCCCACAGTTACCGCTCGCTGGTCTACGAAAATCCGAAGTTCATCGACTACTTTCGCGCGGTGACACCCGAGCACGAACTGGGCAATTTAAACATAGGTTCGCGCCCAGCGGCGCGTCCTGCGCCGCGCGAACCCCAGGCATCCGTGCCCACAGGATCGCGCCCAGCGGCGCGTCCTGCGCCGCGCGAACCCCAGGCATCCGTGCCCACGGGCTCCCGCCCCGACCGCCGGCGCGCTGGTGGCATCGAGAGTTTGCGCGCAATTCCTTGGATCTTCGCATGGACACAAATTCGCTTGCTCTTACCGTCATGGCTCGGTGTCGGCGCGGCACTGGGCAAGATCAAAGACAGCACCGAACTCGGGGCGATGCGCAGAGACTGGTACTTCTTCCGCTCATTTATCGACCTGATTGAAATGGTGCTGATCAAGACTGATGCCACGATCGCGGCATATTATGATGACGCGCTCGTGCCGGCCGACCTTAAAGACGTTGGTCGCCTGATACAGGCCGAACTGCGCGAGACAATACAGAATGTACTGCGCCTCTCGGGAACCGAGGCACTGGTCGCATACGACGCAAATCTGCAGCGCGAAATTCGCTACCGCTCAATCTGGCTCGACCCACTGAATACGCTACAGGTCGAATATCTCAAACGCCTGCGCGCCGACGGCGAAAACGAGAGTCTGCGGCGCGGTTTGCTACTGACCATCAACGGTATCGCGGCGGGGCTCAAAACACGGGTTAAGTTTTGCCGGCCCAACGTTTCGCGCTTTGCGTGGCGAATAAGATTCGTTGATGAGCAGGAGTATGCGTCTCGCAATCATCGGCGACATGCACATGCAGTTCGACGAGAACGATGTGCAGCTCTTCAACGGCTC
>CAYHJO010000150.1:0-10976 GCA_964356715.1 uncultured Turneriella sp.
ATTGGCGTAGTAGTGCGTACAGACTTCGGTCGAAAGCGTGAAGCCCGGGGGCACCGGAATGCCGAGAGTGGTCATCTCGGCCAGGTTGGCACCTTTGCCACCCAGAAGCTTCTTGTCTCCGGCGCCGCCTTCGGTTTTGGCAGCAGAAAAGAAATAAACGTACTGTTTCGCCATGACTCAGCACCGGAGATTTTGACGTCGTGTAAAGGTAATGTTTGGGCTATTTTTCAGCGTTAAAGTGCACGCCGATAACCTTATAAGCACCGCCTTCCTTGGCAAAATTCAGTTCGACGTCGAGCTTCTGCCCGTTCGCAAACACCGCGTCTCCGCTCAGCTGCCCGGCGCCCCCTGCCTTGACCTGAAAGCCGTTAAACGTCCAGGTCGTGGGTTTGCGGCTGGCGCTCCATTTTTTCCAGCCCTCGACGCCGCCGACTGCTTCCTGCATGGTAGGGTGCAGCAGAGTGTAGGATTTATCTGCGTCACCGGTTTTGAGCGTCTCCATGAACAGGTGACCTTCTTTTTTCAGATCGCCCACGCCGCAGCCGCTTGCGGCAAGTGCCAAAACTGTAATCGCCAGAAATATGCTTTTTTTCATCGAAACTCCCTGCCGGGTGGAGTGGTTCCGCGCGGCAGAATGCCCTGATGGCCGCAAAGGAGCTGTAAACTCTTTTCAGGGATGCGGTGTGAATCCGTTCAAATTTGACGCCCCGTGTGCCGATGCTATAAGTACATATGTCTTTTCCTGCAGTCAGTGGTAAAGTGCGCCCGGCGCTGGCCTTCAAGTTTACGGTGCGCCTCGGCGTCGTCATGCTCACTGTGGGATTTATTTTTTCTACGATCTATTTTGTCCTGTCGGTGTCTCTTTTTGCGCGCCTGGCAAGCCAGCACCTGGACCAAAAGGCAAAATCTGCCGAGGTCATCGTGCGTGCCGTGGCCAATTCGCGCGAAACGATCAATTCGAGCACGCTGATGCGCAATCTGCAGAATGGTGGTTTCACCGGCGAGATCGCGGTTTTTACCCACGACAAACTGATTGCGCACAGCGACGAAGCGATCTCGAATGCGCTCAGTAAATATGCCATCGACCCCAAGGTCCGCCTGAAAGAAGTCGAAGGCCAGAATAGACTGCTGCGCGATGTGCTGGCGCACCGCAAAGGTCGTGGCGCCAATCCGTTCTTCATGCTCGACGATGTCAATTATATCGCGTTTGTGCATGACAATATGACCGTGCTGGTCGGTCTCACGGCGCAAAAGCCTAAATTGCTGACTCTGGCCGCGTCGTTCTTACTCCTGTGCATTCTGGCCGTGGGTATCAATGTCATTTTTGTCTACCACTATGGTTACTCGCTCGCGCAAACCATATCGCAGATCGTGAGGGGGCTCGACGTCGATTCTATACACGTCGACAGTATCGATCCGCAATACCAGGAAATTGAAGCGTTGATGCTCGGCGTCGACGAAAAAATCCGCCAGTCGCACATACCCGCTGCGGCCGCGCCGCTCGCACCGATCGCGCAGAGTTCAGATGGCACCGCGCAACTATTGCAGAATAAGCTCTTTGAAAAACCGTTTCCGCGCATGCAGCATTTTGAACTGGCTGTCTATCCGCGCCGGCCAAAACCCAACACCAAAGAGTTCATTTCGGGTGCGCAAAACGAAGGCCATACCGACGTGCTGATCGGGGTTACCGATTCCGACGCCATAGAAGCGCTGATCGCCAAACACCGCGTGCAGGAGCGATTTCTCGCACTGGGAAAAGAAAACCTGACGTCAGCCGAGATCGCGCGTAATCTGTGGACTGCGCTTTTTGCGGTCAGCGAATTTGTTCCCGGACTGTTCTTTGCGCGCCTCGACGAGGCCGCGCACAATATGGATATTTTCCGCGCTGGTAGCGTGCATTTGTTCGAAATCGAACAGGGCGGCGCGTGCAACGAAATTCACCTTGGCAGCGAACAGTTCGGTTCAGAATACACGATGATTTCTGAGTACCGTCTGAAAGAAAACAGCCATTTCGTGATGGTGTCGCAGGATGCGTTTAGCGCGATGGAACTTTCGCACTCCGATTTTGCGGCGTTACTTGGCCGCATGAGTGGCGCTAAGTCGGGCAAACTGCTGCTTGCGGGTATTCTCGAAAAGATCCACCAGAAACTGCCTGCTGGTGAGACTGTGCCTGGGTTGATCGCTGTTCTTTCTGAGAAGAAATAATATTCGCTACCCCGGGCTCGGTTCGGCTGCGCTCACCGCAGGTAAGCCCGGGGCTAACAGAAAGAATTCCATATGAACCCACGGGGAAAGACCCTGGCAGACGGTGCCTTCGAATTAACCAACTTAAGGTGATTTCTTCATAGCCCAGGGTTTAAACCCTGGGTTATGAAGGATTCGCCCGATCGAAAATCCGCACCGGCCGGCCATTCGGCCCCACTGCCACGTAAGTTACTTCGCAGGCAATGATCTCACGTGAGGTCTGTTTTTCGGGGTCGTATGCAACGGCTTTGCCTTCGGCTGTAACACTTGAACGCCTGACATCTTTAATGCGTGCATAGATCTGTATGATGTCGCCGAGATAACCCGGTGCTTTGAAGTACACATTGTTCATGCTGACCGTCACCATCGATTTGTAACGCAGTTTGTTCGTGCAGTGCAGATATACGTCCGTATCGAGCCACGCCAAAAGCTGCCCGCCAAAAATATGGTGGTTAGGATTCAAATGCTCCGACATCACCATGTGCTGCGTCACCAGCGAAAACTCGTCGCTCGCAATGGGGCGCTCCACCGATTACTGCACCTTGATTTCTGTGTTCGGCGGCTTGACAGCAGGCGTCTCCGGAGGCGTCGGTTTGGGTTCAGTGAAAGGCTTTTCTTCGACCATGCCAGGTTTTGCAGCGGGCTTTGCCGCTTCGGGTTTGCTGTCAGCCGCGGGCTTTTTATCGGCGTCTGCTTCGGGTTTAGTTTCCGCCTCGGGCTTCACGGATGGTTCGACTTCTTCGGGTGGCAGCGGCTTTTTCTTTGCTGCTTTCTTTACCTTCTTTTTCGCGGCGGGTTTTTCCACCGGTTTTTCGGATGCTTCTTCGAAGTCATCGGCGTCGCCCGGCTTTTTAGTGGCTTCAAAATAGATCTCGGCGCGGCGGTTTTTACGGCGGCCTTCGGCGGTGCTCTCGTTTTTTACGGCCGGTTTGGTGGCGCCGAAACCCTTCGTAATGATCATTTCGGCCGGTATGCCAAACTGCACCAGACGCCGTTTCACAAACGCCGCGCGCGCGCGCGATAGTTTCATGTTGTGCGCGGCGCTGCCACGGTTGTCGGCGTGGCCGTGCACGTAGACATATTTATGCGGCTGTTTGTTCCACAGATCGACGACGGTTTTGAGTCCCGAGGCCTTTTCGTTGTTCAGCCGGTTCGCGACGTTGGTAGAGAAATACGCAACAGCAACGCAACCGTTTCCGGTTTTGCAATCCACCACCTGGAAATCTGGTTCGGTTTCGCCGGCAGCTTTCATCACGATCTTCCAGTCGATTACGCCCTTCATATCGCCGGCATTGCCGCGCATCAGTTCGTTCAGCGATTTGGTTTCCGCCGCGTCGTTGTAACCCTTGAGGTTGGCTTTTACAGCCAGCTGCATTCTTTCGAGCGCAGCGAGTGCATCTTCAGGTCTTTTGTACTTTGACATCGCCGCAACGCTGACACTGCCTTTGCCTTTTTTGAACGACAGAATTGCATCGTCAGACATATCGGGTGTCAGGCGATAGGTTGCGTTTGGTTTGAGCGCCCTGCCTTTTTCGTCAACAAATTCGATATGGATGGTGATCTCTTTCGGCAGATTGAGCGCGCGTTCCATCTCGAAATCTTTCTGAATCGTTACGGGAGCGTGGATATCGCGCAGATCGGCGATGTATTCAATCGCCTGATATCCGGGCGCGGTTACCGTCATCTTGTATTGCTTCTTGTTGATCAGATCGGCGCTGTAGAGTCCCTCGGGCTGGTGCGTCGAGAAGTTGCGCTCGCCGTCGACATCGGTAATACGGATATTGGCTTCGAGACCTTTTTCGCTGAATTTCTCTTTCACGCGTCCTTTCAGTGTGACGACCACTTCCGGTTTGGCAAATGCAGGTACTTTGCCGCGGTAGATATCAAAGCTGCCCTGACCGTTCTGGCGATTCGAAGCAAAATACATATAGTTGCCGCTGCGGACCACAGTGGGGTATTCGTCGTCGTATTCAGAATTGTATGGCCTACCGAGGTTGACCGGTTTTTTCCAGATCGATTCCGCATCGGCGGCGGAGGTGCCCGGTACCATCGGCAACATCTGAGTCACGTAAATATCGTAACCGCCGACGCCGCCCGCGCGGTCCGATGAAAAGTACAGCGTGATGTTATCGGAGTGGATTGCCGGCGTTACTTCCGAAGCCGGCGTGTTGATCGAACGGCCGGCGTTGTAGGGTTTGCCCCAGCGTTTGGCCGCGTAGTCATATTCAGAGATCCAGATGTCGTCGCGACCGAATCCACCAGGCCTGTCGGAGCTGAAATACATGTAATGCCCGTCCTGCGAAATCGACGGCATGCGGTCATGGAAGTCAGAGTTGATTTCCACTACCGGCGCCGGCACAGACCATTTTTCGTTTTTCAGTATAGTGTAGTAGAGGTTCGTCAGTTGCGGGCCGGGGCGGCCTTCTTCGGCAAACGAGCAAAAATACATTTCGTATTCGCCGGTGGGCAATTTGCGCAGCGTCGGATGCCCGTCGAAATACGCGGAATTCACCGGCAAACCGACATTCGCCGGCGCTTTGAATTTCGGGGTACCTTCGGTGACTTCGTTTTCAGAATACCACAAATCAAAATCCCCCGCCTGGTCGACACCGTCGGGTCGGTTGGATTGAAAAAACAGGAAGTGCTCATCGGCTGTGATGAAAGGTGTGTACTCGCTGTACGGAGTATTGACCGCGCTGAGATTCAACAGTTGCGCATCTCCGTCTGAGGTAACCGCGATCGCCGTCTGTGCACGCAGGCTGAACAGCAATAGCACCGATGAAAGCACTAAGCTAAAAACGCCCGTCAGGGTGGACTTCATGGGTAATTCTGCCGGGCAGACACACGCGGTGAATTATTTTAAACCCAAAGGGCCAGGCGGGATAACTGCTGGTCCGGTTCAGAGTTTTTCGAGCTGCAGATCTGCGCGATACGTAATTTTTATATTTAGCGGATCCCCGTCGAAAGTGCCTACTTTGAGCCCGAACGACAGGCATAGCGAGCCCTCGTCAGTGAAGTCAAATGCCATTTGCCCGCGGCCCAATGACGCGGAATATGCAGCAGCAAAAGTGCTGTAATGCATCAGTTGCGGTGTCTGTACCCGCTTCAGTTCCGCGCGGTTCTCATAGTTGATGACATTCTTGCCGTCCAACCGCACGACGGAATCAACCACGGGAATAACCGGTATGAAAGCCGGTATATCGGCAGACAAATAGTCCAGATGCGATGCCACGCGCTGCAGATATTCGCGGCCGAGGTATGGCCGGTTGGCGTCATGCACGAGCAGCCGCTCGACGCCTGCGAATTTTTCGGCAGCTGAAAGACCTGAGAGAAAACTCGCAAAGCGCGTCATACCCGCCGCGGCATATTTCATTCTGCGGCCCGGAAAGTCTGCCAACAGGCGTTCGATGACGGGATTAACCACCGCGGAACCCACGGTGTTCTTGGGAGAAACAAAGATAACGATATCAATTGGCAACGCAGCGAGCAGTTTGCGCGCCGTAATTTCGAACAGCGGCATTTTTCTGCCCTGGTATTCGACGTCGAGAAACTGCTTCGGTGTGTCGCCGCCGAAGCGCTCGCCCGACCCACCCATGAGTAGGAGTAGCGCGTTCACGAACGCCCTACCTGAATAGATAATGCCCCATTTTTGTCTGCGGCGTAGCCGCATACAAAAATGAGGCGAATTATCTTTTTAGGAAATGGCACAGAAATTTATTTCTGTGCTAATTTAGTAAAAACCATCTTGCCGGCATTGGTCTGGATCACCGAAGTCACGTTGATCTTTACCTTCTTGCCGATCAGTTTACCGCCACCCTCAATCACGACCATTGTGCCGTCTTCGAGGTATGCGATGCCCTGATTTTCGTCTTTGCCTTCTTTAACCACCTGCAGTTCGAGCTCTTCGCCCGGTAGTACAACCGGTTTCAGCGCGTTCGCGAGATTGTTCATATTGAGCACGCGAATGCCCTGCAGTTCGGCAACTTTGTTGAGGTTAAAATCGTTGGTCACAAGATAACCACCGGTATCTTTTGCCAGACGAATCAGCTTCTGGTCGACTTCGCGCGTTTCTGTGTAGTCTTTATAGGAAATTTTGACTTCGAGATCGCTGCGCTTTTGCAACTGGTTCAGCATGTCAAGGCCGCGGCGTCCGCGGTTGCGTTTGATCGCATCGGGCGAATCGGAGATCAGCTGAATCTCGCGCAGCACGAAGTTTGGTACGAGAAAGGGCGGTTCGAGAAAGCCCGTCGCAGCAATGTCGATGATGCGGCCGTCGATAATGATTGAAGTATCGAGAATTTTGGTGCGCGATTCTACGCCCGAAGTGGCCTTCACCTCGTCATTGGGATTTTTTTCGGGCCGGGTTGTGACTGAGATCGGCGCCGCGGGCAAGGCCGGTGCTTTTTGTGGTTGCGGCCAAAGCAGACCAAAGCCGATCGAGCTGAGTATGGTCAGCCCCGCAGCTACCGCGTAGACTGCAGCGACTGGCAGATCTTTCAGATACGGGTAGAAAGAGCCCGCAGCGATCATGCCCGCCAGAGCGCCCAACAGATACGGTAAAGAATTCTTTGCAGTGCCCTGGTGAGCGCCTGCCATTGTTTGGGAGTTTTTCATTTTCCCTCCTTTTATCATTGCAAACAATCATCGAGGCGCTTGCGCCTCAATGATTGTTTGCGTAATACCGGGGACTTACTTCGACAAGATGTCAGAAATCATGTTACTGGCGTCTTCGGCGGTAATGCCCTTGGCCAGCGCTACTTCGTTGATCATCAGAGAATAAGCCGATTCGTACAGCTTACGCTCCATTACGGAAAGCTCTTTATCACGCGCTCTTTTATAGAGGTTTCTGCATACCTCGGCGACTGCGATGATGGAGCCTGACTTCACTTTCGTCAGGTTATTCTGGTAACGGATTTTCCAGTCTTCTTCTTGCTCCACGTATTCTTCTTGCAGGAGTTTTGCGATCTTGGGGATCTGCTTCTTATCCATGATATGCCTGAGACCGATTGTCTCGGCATTGTCTACGGGCACCATGACCCGCATTTTCGTATTTATGAGCTCTACAACGTAGTATTTTTTCTTCTTGTTGAGAATCGTCTTAGTGGCGATTTCCATAATCTTGCCGACGCCATGCATCGGATAAACGACGTTTTCCTCGATATTAAACATTTAAATTCGCCGCTCTTAACGGCGTCAGGGAGAGTGGTCTTGGCAGACGTGTAGTCAATCAAAAACCGGACACAAATTATGCCATTTGAATGCCGAGACAAGAAAGAATCTCATGCACTGCACCTTGCGTTCTATCTCGCCAGCTGGGGCATGTATCGCGGTTCAAGCGGACTCCTTCAAAAGAACCATCTTATTCGTCTAGAACTGGTGGGCTGCATATTTTCTAAACAATATGAAACTCTATATTGCAATTCCGCGAACGAGGTTACGGAAAACAACATCGAGCTCATCATCAGGCTATCGTTGGCACTGGGTGACCAATACCGCCACGTAGACTTCGATAGGGGTATCCACAAAGACAAGGTCATCAACCCGACGGACACTTTGATTTCAAAGGTTATGTTTGGAACATTGGCATGTGTGCCAGCCTATGACCGTAAGCGTCAAATTTCTCCATCTTGACATCGTCCAAAATCTCCGTTAAGGTCACTGATGTTTACAGGACATCGCAACCGCAATCGCGCGGCATGGTGGACGATCATCGACGAGTGGAGGGCCAGCGGTTTGTCGCAGGCGGATTTTTGTCGGTTGAACGGACACTCGATCAAACAATTCTCACGCTGGAAGTTGAAACTGTGGCAGTTTAACGTCCAAGCTGGCAATGCTGTGGCATCACCGGCGGAAACATCCGCCGCGTCGTCGCCGTTTGTACCTCTTTCATTTGACAGAAGCAATGCGCCGGTGCCCGGCGAACATGCCGATGCCAAGCCCCTAACGGTTGTCACCGGAGACCTGAACGTTCAGCTTACGGTAAGGCAGGACGGCGAAATTCTCGTATCGATCAGACGCGCCGTATGATTCGACAGGCTCATCAACCATGATCCTCGAAAATCTGGCAGAAATGCAGGTCTTTATAAAGCCAGGGATTACCGATATGCGGAAGTCGATTGATGGTCTTGCTGTGCTTGTGCAGAGTAGCATGCAGCTCAATCCGCTGGACAAGAAACTATTTCTATTCACGAACAAGAAGCACAATCTTCTGAAAGTCCTCTATTGGGATAAGAATGGCTTTTGGTTATTCTATAAGCGGCTGGAAAAGCATAAATTTCCGTGGCTCATGTCAGAAGAGGCAAGCCGGCAGATTTCAGAGCAGGAGTTGCGCTGGCTTTTGACCGGAGTGAATTTCTTTCAGGCGCATTCCATATTGCAATATTCCCGCGTTGGATAAAAAAGTTCTTGAAAAATATTCCATCTGCGCTATAATGAAAAATCAAAATGGCCTCGCAAACTGCTGCCGACGATTTTCCTGACGGTGTCGCCGAACTTAAAGCGCTGCTTCTTGTTACTCGCACTGAAAATAAAACTCTTACCGCAAAAATAGATTCTCTCTCCGAAGAAAACCGCCAACTCAAACGCTTCCTCTTCGCCCACAAATCCGAAAAATGGATTGCCGAAGACAAGAAGCAGATACTCATCTTCAACGAAGTTGAAGTTATTGCGGCGAAAGAAGAAAAATACCAAAATATTCCGAGTCACAAACGCCTCAAAGCAGGCCGCAAGCGTACCCGTCCGGTCATGCCTTCGGCGGCGTGACGCGATGCGGCAGTAGGTTCAAAATTTCTTCATCTGATTTGGTCATCGGCAACTGCGTGAAGAGGTAGCGCAGATACCAATACGGTTCCAAACCGTTTGCAATCGCACTTTGAACAAGCGAATAAAAAAGCGCCGACGCTCGCGCTCCGCGCTGGCTGCCTGCAAATAGCCAATTTTTCCTGCCGATCACAAAAGGCCGAATCGAGGACTCCGCCGAATTGTTGTCAATCGCTGCATGCGCATGGTCCAGATACAAAGTCAGACCTTGCCAATGATTGAGCGCATACCGGATTGCTTCGTGAAGTTTGGTGCCAGGCAATACATCCTTTTCCTGTTGGAGTAACCAGACATGAAACAGGGCAAAGCCTTTTCGTGAAAATCTGCCACGCGCATAGAGCATTTTGGACACATTGGCGCGCCATGCCTTGAGTCGCGCTTCGATCCTGTAAAGGGTGCGATAAAAGTGCAGCGCTTCTTCGGCTTCGATGTGCTCGTGCAGACCCTTGGTCGCTTCGAAAAAATTACGACGCGCATGCGCGTTGCAAAGAAAATGGCGGATGTCTTTGTCTGCTGCGAACGATTCGTAGGCCGAGTATGCATCCATGAGAATATCACCTTTGAAATCAGAGAGAAAATCTTTCAGAAAATCGCCGGCACGACCCGGACGATATTGATACCATAACAGGGGGCGATCCCCGGTGGATTTGAAAAGCCACATATATGCCTGTTTGACACTCTGCACATCGCTGAAGCGCAGAACCTGAAGGGAAGTTTCGTCAATGTGGAGTAAGGCTGATTTCATGAGTTCTGAGCGAAAGAGAGATCCCAGCCGATCTTCCAGGATGCGCGCAGCGAGCAAAACCTGACCGGAAAGCGTACTGCGGCTGAAATCGACGCCTGCGCGGCCGATGATCTTTTCCTGTCGGTTGAGAGGTAAATGATCGACGAATTTTGATACGGCGACATCGGCCAAAAGGCCGTCACTGATGTTGCTTTTGGGGAGTAGAAATTCCGCGCACTTCTGCACGACCGCGGGCCCGTCCGCATCACGACCCCGGCATTTAGGGCAGCTGTCAGCCATGCTGGCTAACAGCCAGCTGGGCATATTTGGGATAGATGTGCTTTTCGACCCTGAAAACAGCGGGTATTTTATCGAGCCGCTCGTGTACGTCTTCGCCGATCTTTTTGAGGGTACAGCCGCAATCGCATGTTTTCTCTGCTTCTTCAATATCATGCCGGATTTCGATGCGCGGAAGTAGTGCGTCGAGCGGCTTACGTTTCGGCTTTTTTCGGTCATAGCCACCGACCTTAACCTTTTGCCGCAGTTCGACCTTGCGGATTGCAGTCAGGGCTTCCATTTCATCGAAGACAAGCTGGTGTACCGCTGCATCACTGAAGCGCTCCGCCTTTCTGCCGTAGAGGC
Organism: uncultured Turneriella sp.; assembly: GCA_964356715.1. GTDB lineage: Bacteria > Spirochaetota > Leptospiria > Turneriellales > Turneriellaceae > Turneriella. The sequence goes on from CAYHJO010000150.1 coordinate 10,430, forward strand.
GAAACTGAAGAATTTTTATCTTTTCTTTAAGAAGGAAATTTTCCGATTCAGATTTTTTAAGCCGCGTTTCCAGATCGCCGCTGGAAATGCCCTGTGCTGCCGCCAGACTGATGAAAATTTTTCGTTTTCAGAAAATATCATGTAAAGCATTTTCATAATTTTTACCAAAATTCTTATCTTCGTGACGGGTGAAAAAGTTGACACCCGTCAACAACAACGCCAAATCATTCAACGACACTTCCAGATTCTGCGTTGTCGCAGCAGGCCATGGGAATTTGTCTTCCGCCAGGCGTTTCTGCCACAGACAAAAACCATTGCGATCCCAATAAAGCGCTTTAATCAGGCGTGCGGACCTTCCGCGAAACAGGAACAGCATATCCTGAAACACGTCGAGCTGCATTTCGTTCGCCACGACTTGCGCGAGAGTGAGCGCTGACTTACGCATATCGGTATAGCCCGGACGGATAAAAATCCGCGTCGGCGATGACGGCGTGTAACCGTCAATTCTTCCCATCCCCTTTAAAATCGCCCTTCCTGACGCGGTGCG
>CAYHJO010000151.1:0-10947 GCA_964356715.1 uncultured Turneriella sp.
CTGTCGGCCGGCGTAAAAGGCTAAGTTTTAAAAACCGCTGCGCACCACGCCCTGGTCGACGCGATCGACGCGGTGACGCGGGGGGAGTTCTATCTCTCGACGCAGATTACCTCTCACCTCATGAACACGTTCACCTCACCGGCAAAACAACCGGACAGTATCGTGCACACAAAATTTGACACACTGTCCTCCCGCGAGCGGGAAATCCTCAGACTCATCACTGAGGGTAAAACGCAGCGCGAAATCGCATCGCTGCTTTTCTTAACAGAGGCCACGGTTAAATCACATCGCCATAATATCATGAAGAAACTCAATATCCATAAATCCGTCGACCTTGTGAAACAGGCTTTAAAGAGCGGACTCATAAAAATTTAAATATCCGCCTTAAGAAGTATTCGGCTCAACCTTTCGTGCGATGGCCGTTTTCGTTGTTGCGTGTTATAATCGGTCAAATGGACGAACAGTTAGTTGCGGAACCGTCGCTAGCAGAAGATTTTCTGCCACCAATCGGAAGGGCTTTGGTCCTGTGCGTGGAAGATGAAATACTTCAACTTTCGGCGCTGAGCGCCGCGCTGGGGGAATTTTGTGATGTCCTTTGTGCAGGCAGCGCAGAAGAGGCCGAAATAATTTTGGTCCGCCAAAAGCCCGACATCGTAGTGCTCGATGTCGGGCTTCCAGGCCAGACGGGTTATGCGTTTTGCTCGCGCATTCGGCGCGACGAAACTCTGAACTCTACGCGCATCATCTTTCTGTCAGCGTGCAACAACATCGCCGACCGGCTGAAGGCCTATGAATACGGCGCCGATGACTATGTCATGAAACCCTTTTCTGCCGACGAAATTGCCGCAAAAATACGTGTCTTTCACCGCCTGCTGAGTGCCGAGCGGCAACTGCAGGCAAACAAGCAGACGCTGGTTCAACTGCTGTCAGAAAGTGCACAGGAAATGAAGAGAAAATTCACTACCGATGAAGAGACCGGTTTTCCCAACGGGATCAGATTCTCGCTCGATCTGAGGCGCTATCCCGGGCCGAAAACCGTGGTGTTGCTGAATATCAACAAATTTGGCAGGATCAACGAAGCGTTCGGCTATAATGCCACAAATGTCGTTCTGCAACAGGTTGCCGAGCGTTTCAAAATAAAAGCGGGCGCGCATGGCTACACTGTGTACCGCATGCGCGGTGTTGACTTTGCTTTTTTGAACCGCGAAGCTGACATGACTTCGGAACGGGTGGCCGAATTCATTGCAGAAATCCAGGACGATTTTTGCGCCAACCCGGTGCACTACGATGAATTCGATGTGAAAATTATTTTTAATGCGGGCGTGGCGCTGTGTGAAACGGAGCAGACCCTCAAAAAGGCCGCTCTGGCTCTCGAAAATGCGAGGCGCGTCGGCCCTGGCCTGCATAGTATTTTTTCGACGTTCAGTGACATTAAAGATAAATACGAGGAAAATTTTTCGTGGGGAAAAATCGTGCGCAAAGCCTTGAGCGCCGGCGAAATCATCCCTTATTTTCAGGGCATCTACGGAAACAACACGGGACGTATCGAAAAATATGAATGTCTGGTACGCATCCGCGCCGATTCGAAGCTGTATTTGCCGCATCAGTTTTTACCCGCATCCGGAAAACTCGGACTTTTGACGCTCATCACGCGCGAGATGATCCGCCATTGCTTTGCTTATTTTCACTCTTTGCCGTATCAGACGCAATTCTCCGTGAATATCGTCGAAGAAGATTTGCTCGACGATGGGTTTCTGCCGTTTTTAGAACAGATGTTTTGTCAATATGGCATCAATCCCGGACAGGTTATTTTCGAAATCGTAGAAACCGCATCGATCGCGCGCCGGCGCGCCATGCACAATCTGGAAGGCATAAAGAAGATGGGCTGCATGCTGGCCCTTGACGATTTCGGCACCGAAAATTCCAATTTTGCCCGGATTCTCAATCTCAAGGTTGACTTCATCAAGATCGATGGCCGGTTCATTTGCAATATTCACCGCAGCAGGGAAAGTTATATCGTGGCAAAAACAATTACCAATTTTGCCCACAGCATCGGCGCCAAAGCCGTCGCAGAATTTGTGCACTCTCCGGAAGTGCAGTGGAAGGTCGCAGAGATCAGGGCCGATTACTCGCAGGGGTACCTTATCCACCGGCCCGCGGCAGAAGTCGTCATGCAATAATGGGAAAAATCCCCACGCAAGGGGCATATGCCAGACTGCGGTCTACCGGACTTCTTAATGGAATGTTAACGCTTTCTGCCTCCGCATATTTTCTATCCATTCTCATACTTTTGGTTGATGGGCATTCACTCTCCTCTGTACTTTATTAGGCTGGTTATAGTGGCGAACCGCGCGGTGCTGCATGCCTATACCGACAAAGAGAACAATAATACTGATCAGCGAAGACAAGGAACCCGACTACGTTTTCACCTGCAACATTTTGCAGAAAATCCCCGGTGAATTTGTCATTTCATGGGCGCCGGATTTCGATCAGGCAATGCAGGCCTTAAGGACCAACCGCTTTGATGTCTGCCTGCTCGATTACCGCCTTGGCGGCAGCACGGCGAAGGATATTCTCAGAGCAATCCGCACGACACCGGTAAGAACGGCATTTATCGTATTCACGGGAATGTCCGACTGTGGTATCGACAACGATGTGCTCAGTCTCGGCGCCTCGGATTATCTGTCGAAAGACGATCTCAACGCAGAACTGCTTGAACGCGCGATACGCTACGCGCTGCATCGTAAAAAATTCGAAGAAAAAGCCGCAGAGCACATGCGCGAAAAAGAGCTGCTGCTGAAAGAAATCGAACACCGCGTGAAGAACAATCTGCAGATAATTTCGGGTCTGCTGAACTGGCAGTGCCGCGAGACAAAAAGTCAGGTAGCGAAACGGGTTTTTCAGGACGCGCAGAACCGTATCACCACCATGTCGCTTATCCACGAAAAACTCTACCAGACTGCAAGTGCACTCGATGCCATTGATTTCCAGGAATATGCCCGCGACCTTCTCGGTCTGCTTGTCGACGCCTATTCGTTGGAGAAAAAAAACGTTGAGGTACAGGTGACGATGCGCCACCGCCATCTGGACATTTCCACTGTCGTGCCCTGCGGTCTCATTATCAGCGAACTCGCCGCAAATTCCCTGCGGCACGCTTTTGACAAGCGGGCCAACAATAAAAAAGTTATGGTAGGGTTAAGGCGTTATGGCAGCAGACTGCATCTCTACGTCTGTGACAACGGAAAGGGCATGAAACAGCCGCCGGCGCGCAAGGGGAGTTTCGGTCTGAAACTGATTGATCTGCTCGTGAAACAACTGGCGGGCAAAATCCGTTTTGTGAACCGTAACGGTTCAACGGTGCATATCCGCTTTCCGGAGGTGGTTCGCTGATGGATGCAACAATCGCGCAGGGTAATTCCACGAAGGGAGTCATCTTATTCATTGATGACAGTCCCGCCGACTACCATATGTTTCTGGAATCGATGAAGCAGATTAATTTCAAAACACCCGTTACGTGGATAGACAACGGCGACAAGGCGCTGCAATATCTCAACCGGAAAACTGTTAATCCGACGCTGATAATACTCGATCTGAACCTTCCCGGCGTAAACGGTTACCGGGTATTGAAATTTCTGAAAAATGAAAAGGACAAGCGAAAAATTCCCGTCATCATCTTCAGCTCCTCGGACCACCCGCGCGACATCGAACTGTCGTACCGGTATTATGCCAACAGTTATGTCATAAAACCCGATACTCTCGAAGCTTACCAGAATTTTGCGGAGACAATCCGCAATTACTGGTTTGGTATCGTCAATTTGCCGGATAAAGAACGCTGAAGCCGTACAGGAGGTTGTATGAGAACAAATGGAAGCACGCAGCTTAAAGAGACGGCCGCCGATTTTGAGCTGGAACTGCTCAAGGGCGGCACGGAACTACGCAAGGGAAATTTTTCGATCCGCATGCCGCTGCATTACGAAGGTGTGCGCGGAAAAATATGCGATACATTCAACGAGATTGTGGGGACGCTCTCCAATTTTGAAGAAGAATTCCGCGATATCAGCACCACTGTGGGCAAAGAGGGCAAACTCAAAAAACGCCTGTCGGCGACGTCTTTAAAAGGTTCATGGGCATCTTACACCGATTCGATCAATAACCTCATCGACGACCTTGTATTCCCCGCCGCCGAGATCGACCAGGTGATCACGTCGGTGGCGAAGGGTAACCTGTCGCGCAAGATGCCGCTCGAAATCGAGGGCCGCGAACTGCGCGGTTCGTTCCTGCAAACCGCGAAGACGATCAACACGATGGTCGATCAGCTAAACTCGTTCTCCGAGCAGGTGACCGAGGTCGCGCTCTCGGTGGGTACCGAAGGTATTCTGGGCGGCCAGGCCGACGTGAAGGGTGTGTCGGGTATCTGGAAAGAGCTCACCAAGTCGGTGAATACGATGGCGAACAACCTGACAAACCAGGTGCGCAATATCGCCGAGGTGGCGACCGCGGTGGCGCAGGGTAATCTTTCCAAAAAGATTACGGTCGATGCCAAGGGCGAAACGCTCGAACTCAAAAACACCATCAACAAGATGGTGGATCAGCTCAATAGCTTTTCTGAACAGGTGACGCGCGTGGCGCTCTCGGTGGGTACCGAGGGGATTCTTGGCGGGCAAGCCGACGTGAAGGGTGTGTCGGGCATCTGGAAAGAACTCACGCAGTCGGTGAACACGATGGCGAATAACCTGACGAGCCAGGTGCGTAACATCGCCGAGGTGGCGACCGCGGTGGCGCAGGGTAATCTTTCCAAAAAGATCACCGTCGATGCGCGCGGCGAGATTCTCGAACTCAAAAGTACGATCAATAAGATGGTCGATCAGCTCTCGACTTTTGCCTCCGAGGTGACGATTGTGGCGAAGAACGTGGGAACCGATGGTATTCTCGGCGGGCAGGCGCGCGTCGAGGGTGTATCGGGCACGTGGAAAGAACTCACAGAGTCGGTGAATACGATGGCAAACAACCTGACAAATCAGGTGCGCAACATCGCGCAGGTTGCGACCGCGGTCGCGGGTGGAGATCTGTCTCAGAAAATTACCGTCGATGCAAAGGGTGAGATCCTCGACCTCAAGAACACACTCAACACGATGGTGGACCAGCTTTCGATATTCTCTTCCGAGGTGACTCGTGTGGCCAAAGAGGTGGGCACCGAAGGTATCCTGGGCGGACAGGCCGACGTCGAGGGTGTAACCGGTACGTGGAAGGCGCTGACCGATAACGTGAATACGATGGCCGATAACCTGACGTATCAGGTGCGCAACATTGCCGAGGTGGCGACCGCAGTGGCAAAGGGCGATCTCACGAAGACGATTACCGTCGACGCCAAGGGTGAGATCCACGAACTCAAGAGTACGATTAACATCATGGTCGATCAGCTCTCGACATTCGCGTCCGAAGTAACGCGCGTGGCGAAAGACGTGGGTACCGAGGGTATTCTCGGCGGTCAGGCGCGCGTCGAGGGCGTATCGGGTACATGGAAAGAGCTCACCGAATCGGTGAACACGATGGCGAACAACCTCACGAGCCAGGTGCGCAACATCGCCGAAATCACGACCGCGCTTGCGAACGGCGACTTGACCAAGAAAATCACGGTCGACGTGAAGGGTGAAATTCTCGACCTCAAAAATACCATTAACTCCACGGTCGATCAGCTCTCGACCTTCGGTTCCGAAGTGACTCGCGTGGCGCTCGAGGTGGGTACCGAAGGTATCCTCGGCGGTCAGGCGCAGGTACGCGGGGTTTCCGGCATCTGGAAAGAACTTACCGACAACGTGAATACGATGGCCTCGAACCTGACGAACCAGGTGCGCAATATTGCGCAGGTGGCAACCGCGGTGGCGCAGGGCGATCTGTCGAAAAAGATTACGGTAACGGTGAAGGGGGAGGTATCCGATCTCAAAACCACAATCAATACCATGGTGGATCAGCTGAGTTCATTCTCGCAAGAGGTGACGCGCGTGGCGCTCGCGGTCGGTACCGAAGGTATGCTCGGTGGCCAGGCGAAAGTATCGGGCGTTGCGGGTATCTGGAAAGATTTGACCGACAACGTGAACACGATGGCGAACAATCTCACGCTGCAGGTGCGCGGTATCTCGAAAGTGGTGCAGGCGATTGCCAAGGGGGATTTAACGCAGAAAATCTCTCTGCATGCGAAAGGTGAGATCGCCGACCTTGCCGATACCATCAACGACATGACGACGACACTGTCGACCTTTGCCGACGAGGTGACTCGTGTCGCGCGCGAGGTGGGTTTCGAAGGCAAGCTCGGCGGTCAGGCCGAGGTGAAGCGCGTTTCGGGTACATGGAAAGATTTGACCGACAACGTGAACCAGCTCGCCAATAACCTCACCACGCAGGTGCGCGCGATTGCCGAGGTCGCGACCGCGGTAACCGGGGGGGATCTCACGCGAACCGTTACGGTTGAGGCGCGCGGCGAGGTCGAATCGCTCAAGAACTATATCAACGAGATGATCCGTAACCTGCAACAGACGACGCAGGTGAATAAAGAGCAGGACTGGCTCAAAACCAACCTTGCCGTGTTCGCCCGTCTTTTGCAGGGCCAGCGCGATATCCAGACTGTCGCGCAGATGCTGCTGTCGCGCCTTGCTCCGGTGGCGATTGCGCAGTACGGCGGTTTCTACATCTATGACACCGCCGACGATGGACCTGTGTTGAAACTCACCGCAAGCTACGGTTTCAGCGAGGACAAGAATTTGTCGAAACAGTTCCGCCTCGGCGAGGGCCTCGTCGGCCAGTGCGCGCAGGAAGGGCAGCGCATTCTGCTTACCGAAGTTCCACGCGACTACATCAAGATATCGTCGGGGATGGGCGAGGCCTCGCCGCGCAATATCGTCGTGATTCCCGTTCTTTTCGAGAACGGCATTAAGTCGGTGATCGAGCTAGCCTCGTTTAACTCGTTCAGCGAAGTGCATTTGACCTTTCTCGAGCAGCTTGCCGAGAGTCTCGGAATTGTGTTGAATACGATCGCCGCGACGATGCGTACCGAACAGCTGCTCAAGCAATCGCAGGCATTGTCCGAAGAGCTGCAGCAGACGAACGAAGAGCTGAAAGAGAAAGCCAACCTGCTGTCGCAGCAAAATAAAGAAGTGGAAGAAAAGAACAAGGCGGTCGAGGGCGCACGTCTCGAACTCCAGGAAAAAGCCGAACAGCTCGCTCTGACATCTAAATACAAATCGGAGTTCCTGGCAAACATGTCGCATGAGCTGCGCACGCCTCTCAACAGCCTGCTGATCTTATCGCAAAAGCTCGCCGACAATGTCGACGGTAATCTGAGTGCAAAACAGACAGACTACGCGAAGAATATCCACGCTTCGGGCGAAGACCTGCTGAATCTGATCAACGACATTCTCGATCTCTCCAAGATTGAAGCCGGCAAGATGACCGTCGAAATTTCAGACATCAATTTTGCGGAAATCAGAACGTTTGCGGAGCGCAATTTTGGCCAGCTCGCCAAAAACATGAATCTCGAATTCAACATCCGGCTCGACAATGATTTGCCTGACGTCATTCGCACCGACGAAAAACGGCTGCAACAGGTACTGAAAAATCTGCTTTCAAATGCATTCAAGTTCACCGAACGCGGGCATGTCACGCTCCGCGTGTATTCGCTGCACAACGCTTCGCTGGATTTTCCGGGCATGCAGGCGGCCAAAACGGGCGAAGTCATCGCCTTTGCAGTGTCCGACACGGGCATCGGAATTCCGGCAGACAAGAAGCAGATTATTTTTGAAGCATTCCAGCAGGTCGACGGCACCACGACCCGAAAATATGGCGGCACCGGTCTTGGTCTCTCCATCAGCCGCGAAATAGCCGCCCTTCTGGGCGGCGAAATCCATCTGGAAAGCGTCGAAGGCGAAGGTTCTACTTTCACGCTGTATCTGCCGCAGGTAGTCTTACGGAATTCCGCCATCAGCGAACCCGAACCATTGCCCGCGCTCGTCAAAACGAAGCTCATCAGCCGCGAGGTGCCCAATGAAATCACCTACGTAGAAAAAAGAATCAAAGATGACCGTGAGAGGCTGACCGATGCCGATCAGGTCGTGCTGGTTGTGCTCGACGATTTCGAGCTCGGACAAATATTTATCGACCTCGCTCACCGGCAGAGCTTCAAAGTCGTCGTTGCGATGACTGGTTCTGAAGCGCTCAATCTCGCCGTGAAAATTGCACCGAAAGCAATTTTGCTCGATCTCGAACTCGCCGATTCATGGGGCTGGGTGGTGCTCGATCGCCTCAAGAAAAATGCCGGCACCCGGCATATACCTGTCGCTGTCAGTTGCCAGGACGAAAAAATCAGCCGCGCACTGAAATACGGCGTCATCGCCTGTCTGAAAAGGCCGACAACACGAATAGAATTCGCGCAGGTACTTGAAAAATTTTCGCTTTTCATTCACAAATCGAAGAAGACTGCGCTCGTCGTCTCGGATGATGCGGCGCAGGCAAGCGTGTTACACGACACGATTACCGCCGATTCGGTTTCGGTGAGTCTCTCGGAATCCGCGGCGTTCAGAATTGAGGTGGTCAAATCCGGTAACTATGATCTCATCCTCATTGACACGAAGAATCTGCATCACGGTGCCGCGACAGCACTTCTTGGGGGCTTACGGAAATCCGCAATCCCTGAAACGCCGGTCGTATTGTTTGCCGAAGGAGAACTGCCGGCTGCGTTCGCAGAGAATCTCGGAAGTCTCTCCGCTTCGGTCGCCGTGCACAAGGCACAGTCTCTTGAAAAATTGCTCGATCTTGCCACGCTGCTTCTCCATATCCCTGAGGCGGTACTGCCCGTGCACAAGCGCACGCTGCTGGAAAAAATGCGCGAGCAGGATTCTGTGCACGACAATAAAAAGGTTCTGATCGTCGACGACGACATTCGCAATATTTTTGCCATTTCGAGCATTCTCGAGGAACTGAAGATGAAAATCTTCTACGCCGAAGACGGGAAGCAGGCAATACAGAAACTCAAGGAGAATGCGGATATCGATCTGGTACTCATGGACATCATGATGCCAGAGATGGACGGTTTTGAAACAACGCGACAAATCCGTTTGGAAAAGGATTTCGCCGAGCTGCCAATCATCGCGGTGACGGCCAAGGCCATGAAAGGAGACCGGGAAAAATGCCTGAAAGCCGGCGCCTCAGATTATCTGACAAAGCCCATCGATACCGAACGGTTGATCTCCATGTTGCGCGTCTGGCTTTCGGAGTAAGGGGCAAACAAAGAATGCAAGCGGAAAATAATTTTACCAGCATTGCGAAAAATACCGGTGTCGGCGAAGGCATTTCAACTCCCGGGGAATTTCCCGTCAGTGCGAATATCCTTCTTGTGGACGACGATCCGCAGAGCCTGATCGCTACAGAAGCCGTTTTATCAGAACTCGGACAAAATACCATCAAAGCGAAGTCTGGAAAAGCCGCGTTACGCATGATTCTCGAACATGAATTTGCGGTCATTCTGCTCGACGTAAAACTGCCCGATATGGACGGATTCGAGATTGCGGAGTTCATCCGCCAGCACAGGAGATCGTGCAACACCCCGATCATTTTTATGACCGCGTACGGTCGCGATGAGCTCATGGTCTCGCGCGGTTATTCGTTAGGCGCCGTAGATTATATTTTTAAACCGATTATTCCCGAAATATTGCGTGCAAAAGTCGCCGTTTTTATTCAGCTATACAGAATAACGGCGCAACTGCGGGAAACAAGCCGTTCGCTCGAGGCGCAGAGCCGTAAAGAGCTGCAGAGAAGAGCGCGCGAGCTTGAAAAACTGAACAAAGAACTCGAAGAGTCAAATCGCGAGCTGGACCAGTTCGCCTACATCGCCTCGCACGATTTGCGCGAGCCGCTGCGCACGATCACGAATTTTATTCAGTTACTGCACAAAAAGTACGCGCCGCTTTTCAACGCCGAAGCCGAACAATATATGAAATTCATATTAGAGGGCGCGGAGCGAATGAAGTCTCTCGTCAAGGATCTATTGGAATTCTCGCATGTCGGGCGGAAAGAGCTGCTGCGCGAAACGGTATCAACTGCGGTGATTCTCGAAAAAATTAAGCAGAACCTGCACAATGAGATTACGAATTCCGGAGCCGTCATCCACGCCGATTCCGAACTGGAAATCCGCGTGAATGCCCCGCTTTTCCAGCAGCTGGTGCAAAACCTGATTTCCAACTCGATCAAATTCCGAGACAAGGAAAAGCCGGAAATCCGATTTGCCGTAAAAGACCGGGGGGATAACTGGTTATTTTCGGTTAAAGATGACGGCATCGGTATCAGCAAGGAGCACCAGAAAGTCATTTTCCAGATATTCCAGCGCCTTCACAAGACAGAGGAATACCCGGGCACCGGTATCGGACTCGCTATCTGCGACAAAATCGTCCGCAAGCATGGCGGGCGCATTTGGGTGAAGTCTGATTTCAAGAAGGGAGCAACTTTCTTTTTTACGCTGCCCAAATAGACTGAGAAAATTCAGAATCTCAGCCTTTGGGTCGGTGATTTTCGGTCTTAAGGATTATTGACTTTTATTTTTTTCAGGCTATATTCGCCTAAAAAAAGGAGTACCCCAAATGGAACAACAATTCAATAACGTGATCAACTTCGGCATTGGCTGCTTCAAGGCATTATCCGGAGAGTATGCACAGATTTCGGAACGAGTCAGAACCGGAGTCAACAACCTCATTCAGGACGGAGAAAAGGCGAACAGCAACGCTGCCGTAAAGATCCGTGAAGTGGCAATTAAGGCCACGCATCTCCTGAATCGCGGCAAAACCGGGCAAAAGGTTAGCCGCGCGAGCTGAATAGGGTTCGCGCCCTGTTTACGCGGGCTGATCTGAGGAGGTTCAATGAAAGTTTCGCATTGCGTGCGCAGCATGGCGTTTCTGAAATTTC
>CAYHJO010000152.1:0-10879 GCA_964356715.1 uncultured Turneriella sp.
ACCGATAAATACGACGACGGCGAATAGCGTACCGCTGTGCTTTAAGAATGTCTTCTTGTGCAGCACGAAGATACCGACGCCCATGACGACGAGAACCCAGTATTCAAGGCCGTAGGTACCGCCGAAAATAACGGTCAGCGAAGTAATCAGCGTAGTCATCAGGTAGGCGAAGGCAACAATCGGCCCGTAGAAGCGCCGGGTTTTGCCCCGGTAGATATAGATACCCGTGCCGATGACAAGCGCCAGTACCGCGGGCAATCCGCCGAGATAATAATTGCGGTAAAACTCGAAGTCGACCTGCAAAAGCATCAGCCAGGCAACCAGCAGTGAAAAACTCATCGCTGCGATCAGAATTAGCGTGACCATCATCAGCTGGTTGGCCGATACGTGTAGCTTGCGCTCGTCGGGTGAGGTGCCTTCGGGTATCGCGAATTCAGAAACCCAGTGCCAGAAGCTTTGCAGGGCAGGAATCATGGGGGAGCAACGGCCGAGTCGCGCAAGCGTCAAGCGGTTCAGCGCCGGCTATTTGTTAATCCGCTCAGTGACCCGCTCTCCGCCACGTGTGCCGTGGATTTCGATGTATTTCACCTTGGGCAGGATAAAAGCCGGTTCCGCATATGCGTAAAAATCGGTGAGCTCGGCTTCGCTGCCGGCGATGGTGGTGTAAGCTTTGAATTGCGCACTGTCGGCTGCCGGTCTCGATACGCGTATCGCGCGGTCGGGCAGCGCCGCAAGTTTCAGGATCACGTTCGCACCTTCGACGCGTTGCGAAGCGATACCGAAGGCGACTTGTTCAAAAATCGTAATCGGTTCTGTAATGCCTTCGCCTTTTTCCAGCATACGCCAGTAGCCGCTGACAGGTGCGTTGCCCGCAGGCAGATGAGAATCTGCAGTGGTTTCGATCGCGTAATGCACTTCGTTGCGGTTCGTGTTGCGCCTGACGAAGAAGAGGTCCTGTTTGTTTACGGCCTGCATGGTGTCCCGCCGGGTAATGCGCAGATCAGCCGCCGGGCGAAAAGCCCTTTACGTCCTTGGCGAAATCTGTCACGTATTCGGCCTCTGCTTATGAGATTGTTTACATGGTTTCTGCTGTTGATTACACTTCCTATTTGCGCTGAATCTGCGGATGTATTTGAGCAACGGTTGCTTATCCGCAGGCATTTAGCCAAAAAAGAAATTGCGAAACTGCGGGATTTGCCGCTACTGAAGATGAATTATCCAATTACTGAAAACAAGGTTTATCTGTGGCCCCGGGAAAGAATGCTTATTGGAGCAATTATCGGAAATTATCAATATCCCATCGATGATAAATACACTGACGGTATGAATCTTGCCGCACGCGCAGCCAGGAGTCGGCTGAAGGAAAAGCCTCTGGAAATAGAAATTCCGAGGGATATCTTATACGACGAACTCGTCGAATATACGAGACGGAATTTTTCGGAGATTCTCGATCAGGCGGAAATTTCCGGATTGCCGGCCTATGATTAACGAATACGAAAGAATACAGCGATAGTTTTCCTGATTTATTCCCGGTCGTTAAAACTCTAGCTTATCCAGCCTTGACAGCGCCTTCTGCATCAGGCTCGAATGGCAGGCTATTTTAAGCTCCGCGGGGGTAAAAAATTTACCGCCTTCTATGGGTTCATTGGCGATCACCATCTTCACCGCGATGCGGTAGCGCGAGATTGCAAGGTGAAAGTCGGCCGGCAGACTGTGCGCCATCACAGCGAGTTTATTCCGCCGCGCCGGTGGAATCTTTTCAGGCAGCCGGGCATCTTTATTCTTGCCGGGCAGCGAGATGAAGCCAGGAAACAGCAGTTCTCCGCGCAGAAACGGAAAATTGCGCGTGCCCTGGAAAACCTGGTATTTGCTGCCCTTGCGGTAAATGCTCATTACCCACAGTACATCCAGCGCTGCGGGGCGCTCGCCCTTTACCGGAAAATCAGGCTGTTCCCCCTTCCCGAAAGCGAGGCAGTGCTTCTGTGCAAAACATTCGCCGCACTGCGGTGTCCTGCGGCAGATTTGCTGCCCCCACTGCATCAGCGCCTCGTTCACATCGCCGGCAGAAAGTTCGCCACCGAAAAGATCGGCGGCCGCCGTGCGCGCCATCTGCGCGAAATCTTTGCTGCCGGTTCTGTGGCCGATCATTAAGAGCCGCGACAACACACGCGCCTGATTGGCGTCGTTCGCGAGAATGCGTTCGTCGTTATGAATTGAGGCCACAATCGCAGCGGTGTAGTGACCGATCCCGGGAATTTTTAACAGCTCATCGTATTCGACGGGCACTTTGCCTTTAAAATTTGCGGCGATATACTGCGCCGCGCGGAACATGTTGCGCGCGCGCGAATAATAGCCCATGCCCTGAAACGCCGCGAGTACGTCGTTCTCGGGTCCCGCCGCGAGAGTTTTGACATCGCCAAAGCGGCGCAGAAATGTCTTGAGTTTTTCTTTGCCTGCCGCAATCTGCGTCTGCTGCATGAAAATTTCGGTGATCCAGGTGCGGTAAGGATTGCGGTCGCTGCGGAAGTCGTAGCGGTGCCTCTCGGTGGCATACCAGCGCGCGAGCAGCGGCAGAATAGCGCGCAGCGAAGATTTAGCCGCGGGCAAAGACAATTTCTCCGTCGATCAAAGTCGTGACCACCATTTCAGGGTGGTGGCGGTAAATCACGCGCGCGAGGCGTTCGGGCAGCGCCGCGTAGTGGTTACGTTCTTCGCCTTCCAGCGTATCACATTTTGCGTCGTCGATGACCGCGATGTCGGCACGTTTGCCCGCCGCAAAACTGCCGAGTTCATGCCCACGGCCGATGGCGGCGGCGTTGCCGAGCGTCGCCTGGTAAAGGGCTGTTTCGAGCGATGCGCCAGCCGCAGACCTAACGCCTCCGTGCGTATCGAAATACTCCCGCAGTTTTGCCATCTCTGTCATCTGCTTCGTTTCGTTGAGCATAGACAGAGAATAACCCGCCGCCACGTCGGTGCCGAGACCGAGACGCAGCCCTTCTGCCTGCCAACGCGCATAAGGCATGATGCCGCTGCCGAGAAAATTGTTCGACGCAGGGCAGTGCACAACGACCGAACCACGTTCTTTGATGAGTTTGCGTTCTGCCTCGCCGAGGTGAATGCCATGGCCGAGCAGCGTGCGATCATGCAGGCAGCCGTGTGAGTCATAGACTTCGCTGTACGATTTTGCCTGCGGAAAAAATTTCAGCGTCTCTTCGATTTCCGCGAGGTTCTCGCTGATGTGTGTTTGCAGCAGGGTTTTGTGCGCACGGCTGACTTCGCCGCACAGTGCCAGCAGAGCGGATGTACAGCTGATCGCAAAACGCGGCGTGACGACAAACTCCGTTTTCCCATTGCCATGATAGCGGTCGATCAGCGCCAGCATATCTTTCTCGGCGCCTTTGGGCGTCGTGAGCAGCGCTGCAGGCACGTTGCGGTCCATCAGCGTGAGCCCGAGATAGGCCCTTAACCCCGTGCTTACGGCGGCCGCGAACGCAATTTCTGCCGCGCTTCGCTGCGAAGACAGATACGCCACTACGGTGGTCGTGCCCTGCGAGAGGCAGCTCTGGAAAAAATTCAGACTCTGCGGTTGCGCGACGGACTCGTCGGCGAAACGCGCTTCCTGCGGAAAGGTATATTTTTCGAGCCACGGCAGAAGCGCTTCTGCTCCCAAACCCGCGAATTCATACTGCGGCAGATGCGTGTGCAGATCGATCAGCCCAGGCAGCGCAATCATGTTTTCACGCAGCAGCACTTCGTGTCCCGCAATACGGTCGACCGAAGGCATCTCCCCCGAAAAGTATGTGATCTTTCCCTTTTCATCCCACAACAGGCAGGCGCGATCGAAATAAGCCAGCCTGCCATCGGCTGTCGGATTTATCATTGCGGAAATCAATCCGCCGTTTTTGCCAGGCTGCATCGTCATTCGACCACCGGTATCGGACCCGTGAGCTTGCCTTCGCGAAACTGCTCAAAATAGGCCTCGGCCGATGTGCGAAACTCTTCGCGCGCGAGAATACCATGCAGTCTGCCGCCGACCATGAGGCCGATGCGATCGGCAAGTTTGTACGCGAGATTAAAATCGTGCGCGACGACAATCGCGGTGCTGCCGAGATTACGCTTAATGCCCTTGATGAGTTCTGCGATCGCATCGGTGAGTACAGGGTCAAGACCAGCGGTAGGGTCGTCGAACAGCAGAATCTGCGGATCCATTGCAATCGCGCGTGCGATGCCGGCGCGTTTCTGCATACCACCGGAAAGTTCAGACGGATACTTGTCTTCGACCTCTTTAAGCCCCGCGCGGTTAAGGCATTCGGTCGCCTTCGCGCGCAGCTCGTCATGGTTGAGGTCACTGAAGCGGCGCAGCGCGAAAATGACGTTCTCCCACACGCGCAGAGAATCGAAGAGTCCCGATTTCTGGAACACATAGCCGATTTTCTGCCGCAGTTGATCGAGTTCGCCGCGACCTATTGCGTGTACGTCGTTACCGAAAATTTCTGCGCGGCCGCGTTCCGGTTTGAACAGGCCGACAAGAGTTTTTAAGAGCATCGTCTTGCCCGAACCGTTTTTACCCATGATAACCAGAGTCTCGCCGGGTTTCAGTTCAAAGCTGATGTCGCGTAAGATCGGTTTGTCGTCGATCGTGAGAGAAATACCGCTCAGCCGGATCGCAGAATCGCCTGGCGCAGAAAGGACCATCAGTTATCCCTCATACGAAAGGTGACAACGACAATGCCGGTCGCGCTTTCGCCCGAAGGCGACGGCGAGAACACCGCGCTGCGGTAGGCGTTGCGTGCATTGACGTCGAGGCGCGTGTAACCCGACGATTTGACGATTTCAACTTCTTCGACGCGACCTTGTGCGTTGACCTCGATCTGCAGCTCGACCTGGCCCTGGCCCGATTTTTTGCGCACGCTTTCGGGATATTCAATTGCCGGCATCGTTAATAGGCGGCGCGCGGCGCCTTTGCGCCAGCGCGTGCTGGTTTTGCTGTTGCCTTTGGGTACCGCGACATTTTCTTTTTCGCCCTGTTTACCGCGCCGTCCGGTTTTTTCGCTGCCCCACTTGGGTCCCGTGTTTCCCGCGGCCTGCGCCGTGTGCTGTGAGGTCGACTGGCGCGAATGCATTTGCCGTTCATAACGGCTCCACTGGTCTTCGGGGGCGCCGGGCCGGGAGCTCGTGCCTGCCGAAGCTTTTTGTGAGCTTCTCGGCCGCTTCTTGCCGGCGGATTTTTCCTTTGCCCGGCTGCGGCGTGACGTGGTTATTTCGTTTTTATCTTCTTCGATCTCGACCCGCTCGGGTCGTTCTGTTTCGACGACAATCGAAACTCGCATAATTTTCTCTTCTCTGCCGGCAAAAGCGAGAAGCAGCAGAAAAAGAAATAAATGCGCCGCGACAGAGATGGCGAATGCGCGCCGTTCAGGATGCTTTATGGTTCTCGTTGCGGCCATCTTTGCGGAATATCTTCTTTACGTATCCGATTCCGTCAATGAGCCTGTCAACATCGTCACGGGTATTGTAGACAGAAAAAGACGCCCGGGCCGTGGCGCTGACGCCCAGCGAACGCATCAGCGGCTGGCAGCAGTGGTGGCCGGCGCGAATGCAGATATCCTGCTCGTCGAGCAGAGTACCCGTGTCGTGCGCATGGACTCCCGGTATCTCAATCGAATAGAGCGGTGAGCGGTGGCGGCCGCTTTTGCCAAAGAATCGCACTCCTGCCCGCGCGAGCGCGGCATCGGCGTATTCCAGCAGGTCATCTTCTACCGCCCGAATGGTGCCGGCGTGTTCGGTTGCAAAGCGCAACGCCTCGCCCAAAGCATAAATTTCCCCGATCGGCTGCGTTCCGGCTTCAAATTTAGCCGGTGCCGCGATGTAGGTGGAATGTTCGTGTTCGACGAGGCTGATCATGCCCCCGCCGCCCTGGTAGACATCGCAACGATCGAGCACGGTTTTTTTTGCAACCACTGCACCGATACCAGTGCTGCCGAACAGCTTGTGTCCCGAGAATACCACAAAATCGGCCTCGAGAGACCTGATGAGCTGCGGCACATGCACAATTGCCTGCGCGGCATCGATGACAAACGCTGCGCCCTGCGCGCGCGCAAATGCGCGGATGTCTGACAGATCGTGAATAATGCCTGTGACGTTGGATTGCAGACTCAGCGAGACAACCTGCAGCGAATACGCGGCGGCGATTCCGTCGAGGAAAGCCCCGTCTATTTTGAGATTACCATCCGCATCGCTCGGAATGAACAGTAGCTTATGGCCGCTGCGCTCTGCCGCGATCTGCCAGGGAACGATGTTCGCGTGGTGTTCGCTATCGCTGAGCAAAATCGCGCGCGGTTTTGTACCGGCGTACGCGGCAAATACATCGGCCAGCATGCTTTTGGGCGAGGTCAGCGTGTGCGCCAGCAGGTTGAAACCTTCTGTCGTGCCTTTGGTGAAAACCGCAGTCGCCTCGGCGTCGGACGAGGCAAACGCTGCGGTGCGGGACCTGACCGATTCGACGGTATCTGTCGCGCGTTGTGACAGGCGGTAGACGCCACGGTGCACGTTAACCGATTCCTGCGTGTTGTACAGCAGGAGCGCGTCGATCACCGACTGCGGTTTGAGCGCGGTCGCTGCCGAATCGAGATAGACGATACCGGGATTAGCGGCAAAAAAGGGGAACAGGGGTCTGATATCCAATTGCATTACTAAGCACAAGATAATGCAAAAATCAGCGCGAGCCCAATTTCAGCTGCGGTACAAAAAGTACCGGGCCCGGATACTTGCGTACCAGCTTGTCTTTTTCGCCGAACGCAACGAGCGGTGCGTTCGCAGCCCCGATGAGAAGCTCCGCGCCGCTGGCAGAGGGCAACAGCGTCATAACGGTCGGCCGCGATGAGAGCGTGAAATGGCGGCGCGCGAACGTGAAATCCTGCTGCCGTTCGAGCAGCGTGAGGTCTTGTTTTTGTGCCGGGTCTGTGTAGAAGCGAGCGACCGCGATGTTGAAACCCGTGGCACGAGGTAACAGCGTGAGCGACAGCGCACCCGGCAGCGACTCAAACCGGCGCTGCGTCACCTGATTACCGTTGAAGCTGTAAATCCGTAAACCCTGATCGGGCTTGACTTCATTATACGGCCCGGCATCGGCGTTGTCGCCGCTTAAGACCAGCAGTTCTTTCTTTCCGTCGCCGTCGATATCGTCATATTCAAGCCACACCGAACCCAGGTGTGGAGGGTATTTGATGAGTTCGCGTTCGCGAAAGTCGCTACCCATAAGCTCCATAAAATACAGGCCCTCGGCGGCGCCGCCTGCAAGCGCGATAAATTTCGTCTCACCCGGTGTCGCCGAATAAAGCGCCAGGCGCACAATCGACTGTCGGGGGCTCAGCTGCCTTTGCACATAGCCGGTGCTGCGGCTTTCAACCAGATATACGCCGCCGCCCGTGATATTGCCGAAGCCCGACAGCAAAAAATCGCTGCGTCCGTCACGGTTTGTTTCGATACAAAGAAAATGTGCCGAGCGTGGCAGCTCGCCGATCAGTCGCTTCGCGCTGCGCGCCGTTTTGGAAACGAAATAGAGCGATGAGCGGTCTTCTTCGTGGCCGAGAATGCTGCCAATGGTGAGCACATAATAGCCGTTGTCGCGCTCTTCAATATGCACCGGCGGCGAATCGAGGCGGATGGAGAACTCTGGCGTGAGATCGCCCCTGTAAATGAACAGTTCGCCACCCATACCTCCGCCGATGGCGATGCGGCCGTCGGACAGGCGTTTGAGCAGCGTGACACCCTGGTCGTTCAGGGGCATCGGTTTGACGGGAAGGTTTTCGGCTTTTTCTCCCGATTCGAACGGGTAGCGCGCGAGCGACAGGTAATAGCTGCGCAGCGCCTGCCATTCGTCCGAGTGCATCGCCGGCTGCGCGGGAATCGCTCCGTTGCGCTTCAGCATTTCAAAACGAATCTTGAAATGCATGCGTTCGGCCTCGTCGAGCGAGCGCGATGCGTCGATTCCCAGAAAAAGCCCCATGTAGGCGAGCATGTAGTTGGCGGTGGGCTGCGCCATGGATTCGGGCAAAGGTGTCAGGTGACAAGTCGAGCAGTGCTTGTCGGCAATCGTACGGCCGCGGTTGAGCGTTCGGCTGGCGGTTTCGAGTTTTTCCCCGCGAAATTCATCAAAACGCGCACGCGTGCAATGGGTGACAAGTAAAACAATAATCCATGGTCTCATGAGCCGAAGCGAAAGCATAAAAACTCAGTCCGGAAAAAAACTGTCCATTTTGCTGAAATGCGTCTCGTAACGGGTTATGAGCTCTTCGGGTTTGCCAAACTCGCGGCGTGCTTCGATGCGGTGATTGCCTTCATAGTAGAACATGCGGTGCCGGCTGCCTTCCTTAAACACGACGAATTTGACGGGTACGGTGTTACGGCTCTGCAAAACACCGTCGTGCTCTTCCCTTGTTTCGTCGATTGCGGGGGCTTCCGCATCTTCAACCGGCCGCAGTATTTTGCCAAACTCGAGCCGCACCTTGTCGGGCAGAATCAGCATAGTGCGAAAGATGCCGTTACGGCCGATGCGGATGAACATTTCGGGCGACTGCGCGGCTTCGCGTAATTCGTCCGCGGCGCGGCTGTTGGCCACGCCGAAATTTTCGCGACGCAGTTTCGCCTCGGCCAGCGCAGCAAGACCTTTTTTTTCGGCGTACCACAAGCCGACGACACCGCGGTCCTCATGCAGTCCCGGTGAGAAGAAACGCAGCAGTTCTTTCCGCACAAAAGCGGTGTCGTTCTGCCGCGGTGCCTGCCTGCGGCAGAAAGCGAGAGCCGGCATCGAGATGGCGATGACAAAAAGCGGGTATCGGCGATTCACCGACCGCCGGCCTTACGCAATATGGCAATGATTTCTTCGTGCTGGCCGCGCGCTGCGAGACCAATAGCGGTCTCGTCGTTCGGCGAACGGTATTTGGGGTTCGCCCCCGCGGCGAGCAATACCTTGACAACTTCGGCGTGGCCGCCGACGGAGGCGAGCATCAGCGCATTCCACGAGAAATTGTTGAGCGTATTCACATTGGCGCCGGCGGCGATGAGCTGCTTGGCGACAGCAAGATTGCCGCGTTCGCACGCCGACATGAGCGGAGTGTAGCTGTTCTGGTTCTTCTGGTTCACATCCTGCTTTTGTGCAATGAATTCGGCGACGCGCTTTTCGTCGCCACGTTCGGCCGCATCGACGAGATCGTCTGCGGGTGTGGTGAACACCTTCTTTTGTGAAGACGAACAAAAGACCAGAAAAACAGGTAGCGTCAGCAACAATGACAGATGCTTGTGTGCGTTCATGAATCCCCCCGGTATTGCCAGTTCATCGATCAGCCTTTCTGGTATTTTGCCTGATTCTCAAGACCGGCGCGCTTCAATACGTCAATCAGCATCGGCGCAAGACCCGGTACTGCGCTCGCCGTCTTCGCAAAGACGCCGCGCCAGAACGGCAAAGTGATTTCGAGTTCGTTGCTGCCGAGCGTGGCGACGATAGCATCGGCAACGTCTTTGGCGGTGAGCGGCGCCGAGCCGGAAAATGTCAGCGCGGCCTCAGGATAGTCTTTCTGCAAATCGAGCATCGGCGTTTTAACCGCGTCGGGACAGACAACCGTCACGTGCACGCCGGTGCCCGCAAGTTCGGCGGCAAGTGCCAGCGTGAAACCGCGCACCGCAAACTTGGATGCGCTATAGAGACCGATGCCCGGAATCGGTGCCACGCCGGCCAGCGAGGCAATATTGATGATGTGGCCCTGGCCTGCTTTTTTGAATTCACGCGCCGCCACAGCAGAGCCCAGCATGACACCTTTCACATTGATATCGATATGGAAATCAATGTCCTTCGAAGTTACTGCATCGACGTAGCCCGGTTTGAGCACACCGACGGCGTTGATGAGCGCAAAAACCGGGCCCAGCACCTGCGCCTGCGCGAAGGCCTTCTCCCAGTCGTCGGCGCTGCGCACATCGCACTTCAGAACCTGCACGCGCGTCAGTGTGCCAACTTTTCTGAGCGCCACTTCATCGACGTCGGTCGCGAGCACAATAGCGCCGTCGGCACTGAGGCGTGCCACGAGTTCCTGGCCAATGCCGCCGGCGGCCCCGCTGACGATAATGACTTTTCCGGAATAATCAGCCATGCTTTGCCTCTGCGAGATTGTTGGTGAATTTGAAAATTTCTGCGGCGATGCGCGTGTCACTTTCCATGGTGAGAAAGTGCCCCACCTGCGGAAGAATGCGCAGTGTAAAATCGGGGCCGCATGCCGTATGCTGGCCTTCGAACATTTCCGGCAGAATACATCCGTCGGCGCTGCCGGTCAACGTCAACAGCGGCACGGTCACATCGGCAAACGACAGCTCACGGCTGCGGTTGTATTTCACGAGGTCGGCGAACGGTGGGGTGAGCAAGCCGCGGTAATACGCGAGCGCATTGTGCAGAATCTGCTTGTCGGAAAAAATTTTCTTCACCGCATCGAGCGCCGCCTGGTCGAGCAGCGCGCCCGGCGACCATTTTGACCACAACGTTTCGATGAAGTCAAAGCTGTCGCGCTCGATGCGCGCTTCGGGTATGTCGAAGCGCAACTGAAAGAACAGTATGTACCAGCTCGCGGCGAGTTGCGCCGGGTTTTTCCACAGGTTCGAGAGAAACACGCGCAGGTGCGGCACACTGAGCGTAACGACAGTGGAAAATTTGTGCGGTTCGAGATTCGCCGCCGCGTAGGCGCTGATCGCTCCCCAGTCGTGGCCGACGAGAAGTGCATTTTGAAAACCCGAGGCGCTCACAAGGCCACAGATATCTTCGGCGACGTCGGCGTCCTGAATCGTTGCCGACTCGTTATCGAGCATTACGCGCCTCGAGTTGAGTTCGCTGTAA
>CAYHJO010000153.1:0-10865 GCA_964356715.1 uncultured Turneriella sp.
AACATTCATCTCAACAAAGACCGTCGCTTTGTCGAATTTCGGCAGCTGCTCGGTGAAGCGCGGTTGCTCGCTGAGTGCTCCGCAGGCCAGACGGCTGTCGATGGCTGGCTTGCGCGCCACGCAGGCGACGGCCGTTAAAAAATGGTGAAACTCGCCGAATTGGTTCCCGTGTTTCTGCGCATCGGTGTTTATTCGTTCAATGCCGGCGCCAGCGAAGCACTGCTGGGACAAATCGTCGAAAAAAAGGGCTGGATCGACCATGCTGCATTTGCGAAATTGATGTCTATTGCCGCGCTTATTCCAGGGCCTTTCCATGTAAATCTTGCCATCGCCGCGGGCCTGCATCTCGCGGGCTGGCGCGGGGCAGTTCTGGCCGTCACGGCCTTTATCCTGCCAGGATTTTTGTGTGCCATTGGCATCGTCTGCGCATTGAGCAACGAACAAGTTTATTTGTCGCTGCAGAAAAATCCCGGAGTGGTTTCAGGGCTGCTCGCCGCAGTCGCGGGGCTTATACTCAGCGCAATCGTGAGACTCGGCAGGCGCATTCGGGCAACTTTCTGGTCGTGGCTGGCATTTCCCGCCATTGCTGCCCTGCTGCTGGTATTTCACCTGCCCTTTGCGCTCGTATTGGGGATTAGCGGTGCTGTGTCCGTGTTCTGGTTTGCCGTCGTCGCGCGCAGGTTGCACCCCTGAAAGCAAAATTGAAATGGTCTACCTGAAGCTTTATTTGCTGATATTCAAAATTGCTTTGATGAGCTTTGGCGGCGCGTATTCGATCTGGGCGCTTATCGCCAATGAGGTAGTGGTGGATTGTCGGCGCGGAGAGCACACTGCCGTAAAGGATGCGGCGACACCTTCTGGATCGTCTCCGGAATTTGCGCGCGGTTTCAGCGTATGCCGTTCGGATTTTGCCACGATAATCGGCATTGCAGAAATGTTGCCGGGACCGCAGGTTAACGCCATTTCGATGCTCGGCTTTCGGCATTATGGAATCTTTGGTATGCTTGTGATTGTTGCGGCTCTCGTCACGCCCGGCCTGCTGCTGGTTCCGCTTCTGCGTTATATTGAGCGGCGCCTCGGTCATCCGATACACGTGCAGGATTTTTTTGCGGGGGCGTTCCTTGCGACCCTGGCGATTCTGGGCGTTTTTTTCTTTCAGCTCGCGCATTCGCTGACCAGAGGCGCTGACGGAAAAGCCTTGGGTGTGGCAGCGTTGATTACGGTCGCGTTTTGGTTGTCTTTTCGCTATCGCGTCAATCCGCTTATTATAGCGACAGGCGGGGCGGTCTCCGGTTACCTGCTCTTGACATGAGATTCCGGCGTTTCATTGCCGTGTTGCTTTTGGCGATTCTGCCTGCTCTATGCCGCTGCGGCGCAAGTCGATACGACGAGGCCATCGCAGCTGCAGTGGCGTATTTGAACTCCCGTGGTGATCAGCTGCAGAGCGTGGCCGTACCTATCCTGGGAAATCTGCAGCGCCAATACCAAATAGGCGTCGATATTGCCGCAGCAGAGAAAAAGGCATTGTCGCTCATCGAAGGACGCCGGCGTGTTTTCCAGCGCCACATGCGGGGCGGAGTTACCGCGTCCCGCGATGACATCATGAAACTGCGCGGTATCGACCATATTACGGCCGCGGCGCTGTATTGCGATCTTTATGGTCTGCCGAAATACTTCTTTCGGGCGGTGCGTTCTATGGCGAGCCGCGGTGGGTATGATCTGACACATGCCATGCTGGCGCTGGTGATTGTGCGTAACCAGCGCTGTAACTATGATCGTGAAGTTTTTCGCCGCGAGCTCACGGCCGAAATTCGTCAACTGCGAACTCTGCTGGCCGAGAATCGCGTCGATTCGGATCTCGGCATTGAAGCGATTCTCATGCTCCATCTTAGCAGGAAATCACCTGATATGGCGGGTGAACCGTCGCACGTGAATCCCGAGTGGATTGAGCAGATTCTGGCAGCACAGTCAGCCGATGGTTCCTGGTACCAGAACGACCACACGACCGTACTCGCGCTGTGGCTCCTGCTGGAATTAAAACATTCGTGAAAGGCCGGGCGGATCTTCAGTCAGTGAATGCGCGTTCGATCAGTTCCTGCTGCTCACGCTCGTGTACTTTCATGAGACCGGCAGCCGGACTCGGCGAGGTCTTGCGCGTCACGTGCTTTATCATGTTTGCATAGCGGCCTTTCGCGAGGCGTTCGTCAAAACGGTCTTTGATGTAAAACCAGGCTCCCATATTCTTCGGTTCTTCCTGCACCCAGCGCAGTTCCTTAAGATTGGGGTAGGTTTCGAGCAGCGCACCGACTTTGTCGTATTTAAACGGATAGAGCTGTTCGAGGCGAATCAGCGCGATATGCTTGAGGCCACGCGCATTGCGTTCTTTGAGCAGATCGTAGTAAACTTTGCCGCTGCACAGAACGGCCCGCGTTACACCTTCGGCGGGCACAGATCTGTCGCCGATGACCTCATGGAAAGAGCCGTTGCTGAGATCGTCGAGGGTGCTGACCGCTTCGCCATGGCGCAGCAAGCTCTTCGGCGTGAGCACGATTAAGGGTTTCTTCAGTTTGCGCAGAGCCTGTCGCATGAGCACATGATAAATCTGCGCGGGAGTCGTCAGGTTACAGACGCACATATTTTCTTTCGCGCACAGCTGCAGAAAGCGTTCGAGGCGTGCGCTCGAATGCTCGGGCCCCTGGCCTTCGTAGCCGTGCGGCAGCAGCAGCACGAGACCGCTCATGCGGTTCCATTTCACTTCGCCGCTCGAAAGAAACTGATCGATAATAATCTGCGCGCCGTTGGCAAAATCGCCGAACTGCGCCTCCCAGATCGTCAGACTCGCGGGTGAAGACAACGAAAAACCGTATTCAAAACCCAGCACTGCGTATTCAGAAAGCGGTGAGTTGAGTATTTCGATACGCGCCTGTCCTTCATGTATATGGTTCAGCGGCGTGTGTTTATTCGCCGTGGCGACATCGAGCAGCACTGCGTTTCGGTGCGCAAAAGTACCGCGTTCGGCATCCTGCCCGCTGAGCCGGATGTCAAATCCGCGCGCCAGCAGCGCACCAAAGGCCAGCGCTTCGCCCATACCCCAATCGAGAGGCAACTCACCCGCAGCCATTTTCGCCCGGTTTTCAAGCAAAGCGGCTATCTTCTTGTGGGGCGTGAATCCGGCAGGAAATTTCGTGATGGCAGCGGCAATCATGGCTATTTCATCGCGCGTAACCGTTGTCTGCGGTTCATCGCCGCCGTTGCGCGCAAAGCCCGACCATAAGCCTTTCATGCTGTCGACATTGATGGTGACGCCTTTTTCGTCGGTTTCAGCATAGCTGCGCTCGAGCGATTCGTTGATACGTGCTTTGATGGCCTCGAGGGTTGCGGTATCATGGCCTTCGGCCAGCAAACGCTTTTCATAGATGTCGACGGGAGCAGGATGTTTACGTATGATCTCGTACATCGTTGGCTGTGTGAACGCCGGCTCGTCCGTTTCGTTATGGCCGTGGCGACGGTAGCAAATGAGATCGATGACGACGTCCTTCTTGTAGCGCTGCTTGTATTCCATCGCGAGGCAGAGCACGCGATAACAGGCTTCGGGATCGTCGCCGTTGACATGGAAGATCGGCACCTGAAAGCCTTTGGCCAGATCTGTCGCATAACCTGTGGACCGCGACTCTTCGGGCAGCGTCGTGAAACCTATCTGGTTGTTGATGACGATGTGCAGTGTGCCGCCGGTGGAGTAGCCCGGTATATTCATGAGATTCAGCGTTTCGGGTACGACACCCTGGCCGATGAACGCGGCATCGCCGTGGATCAGAATTCCCATGTATTTTTCGCGCGCATGGTCGGCGTTGAGCGTCTGGCGGGCGCGCACCGAGCCCATGCACACCGGGTTCACAGCTTCGAGATGGCTTGGGTTGAACATCAGCGTCAGATGCACCTTTTTCCCCGAAGTGGTGATCTGCTCCGACGAATAACCCAGATGGTATTTAACGTCCGCATTGTCGTACGTATTGACATCAGCCTTTTCTTTGAATTCGGCGAAGATGAACTGCGCGGGTTTCTCCATGATGTTTTCGAGCACGTTCAGCCGGCCGCGGTGCGCCATGCCGAGCACGATACCGTTCATCGCCATCTGGCCGGCGATTTCGACGGCCGCGTCGAGCATCGGAATCAGCGCATCGCCGCCCTCGAGAGAAAAGCGTTTTTTGCCGACAAATTTCTTGCCCAGGAACTTTTCGAAGTAATCCGCCTGATAAAGTTTCTCGAAGATGCGCAGCTGCTGCTCTCTTTCTATCGGGCCGTTGTTTGCCGCCACTTCCATTTTGTACTGTAACCAGGTGCGTTCCTGTGCATTGCGCAGATAATAGTGCTCTGACCCGATCGAAGCGCAATAGGTTTTCTCAAACCACTGCACTACATCGCCGAGCCTGGCCACACCAAGGCCCGGTACTTCGGTATCGAATTCGGTTTCGAGATCATCGCGCGTCAGATTGTTGAGACGGTCTTCTATTCCCGCGCGGTTGGGCTTCATTATGCCGAGCGGATCAAGATTTGCCGCCAGATGCCCGCGACTGCGGTATGCATTGAGCAGGTTCTGCACGCCCATCTCTTTGAGCAGTGAAACATCGATGCCTGAACCCTTAATGAGTTCTGCGTTCTTGATGCCCGCGGAGCCGTTCGCTTCAATTCCACTGATGGCAGGGCTGTCTATGTCGCGGAAAAATTCGCGCCAGTCAGAGGTCATCGTCTGCGGCTGCGTCTGGTATTTTTCGTAGAGCTCTTCGAGGAAGTATGCCTGATCAGCGCTGAGGGCGCTGTTTTCCAATTTCATGCTTTCGTGCCGACATTTATCAGACCGCGGTCAAGTATTTTTTGCAGGCGTTCTTCCCTTAATTTGAAAGTATTTCCGGTGTTGAATTGGCTTTTCGGTCAGTCTCAATTATGCATTCGGTCAGGATGTCCTCGATTCCCACCAGCTCAAATGGACAGGGTAAAAAGCCCCGTACTTATCTGCGGATTCTCGGCTACGCTGCACGGTATAAATGGCGCTTCATTCTGGGAGCAATTCTTTCGTTGTTCGTATCGGTTTTCAACGCGATGAGCCTGACGGCGCTGAAGCCCATCTTTGACGTGATTGAAACCGGCGGCAATAAGCCGTTCCAGCTGCACTTTGACCGCGGAGAGGTTGAAGTCGCTAAATCCGGCCCGTTGAGGGCCGATATGGAAAAATTGTTCAGCACGCATCCGGCTCCTGATTTTTATGCCAACGAGCGCAAGTTCTTTGCAGAGGGCAAGCCGCGCGAAGCGACCGATGTCGGCAGCAAGGTGAAATACTACCTCGCGGAAAAAAAGACAGGTTTCAATCTTTTTCTGCTGCAGTACCACGCTCTGAAAGTGCTGGTGTTCGTCGCGTTTCTGGTTCTGCCCATCTACCTGCTTAAATTGCTCTGCGACCTGGGAACGG
This sequence comes from uncultured Turneriella sp., assembly GCA_964356715.1. Classification (GTDB taxonomy): domain Bacteria; phylum Spirochaetota; class Leptospiria; order Turneriellales; family Turneriellaceae; genus Turneriella. The sequence continues at coordinate 5,465 of CAYHJO010000153.1, forward strand.
TGTTTTTCATGAGCTCAACCGGACTCAGGGCGGTTAATAACATCCGCGACGATCTTTACCGTAAGCTGCTCGATCTGCCGATGTCTTTCTTCGTGAAAGAAAAGACCGGTGTCATGATGAGCCGCATCATCAACGATGCAAACCTGCTCTCTGATTCTGCGTCCGATTACCTGCGTGTGTCGATCAATAACTTCTTCATCATCACGACTCACCTGTTTCTGCTCAGCCTTATCAGCTTTAAACTGCTGATTATCACGTTGGTGGGCGTGCCGCTGGTGCTGTGGCCGGTGAACTATTACGCGCGCAAAATCAAAGACATCACGCAGCGTGAACAGACAAGCCTTGCCGACCTGACCGGACATATGCAGGAGGTAATTTCGGGTATCCGCATTATCCGTGCATTCGGTATGGAAAAATTCGAACACGGGCAGTTTCACAGGATCAATGATTCGCTGTTTAAGCAGATTTTTAAATTCCGCATGAACAATGCCCTGTCGCCCGCGCTGGTCGAATTTACGACAAGCCTCATGATTATCGGACTGATTGTCTATGGCGCTGCGCGCATTATCGACGGCGAGTTCACTTCGGGCAGCTTCTTCCTGTTCCTGTTCACGCTGATGGTGATCATCAGCCCGATCAAGCAGATCGCATCATGGTATAACATGGTGCAGCGCGCGACGGCTGCCGGTGAGCGTATTTTTGCGCTCATCGATACGCCCAACGACGTCTCGCAGGCGCCGCATGCAAAACCGTTTGAAGTGCTTAAAAAAAAGGTGCAGTTCAAAGGCGTCGGCTTCCACTATCCGCAATCCGAGGCACAGGTCTTGCGCAATATCACTTTCGATGTGCCGGTGGGCTCGCGTGTCGCATTGGTCGGCCATTCGGGTGCCGGCAAATCGACACTCGTCGATCTGATCCCGCGTTTCTACGACGTCGCCGAAGGCAAGATTCTCTTTGACGGCGACGATGTCCGCGATCTGCGTATCGAAGATCTGCGCCGGGCCATTGGCGTCGTAACGCAGGAGGTCTTTCTCTTTAACGGCACGGTGAAGCAGAATATTTCGTATGGCCGCGACGACATTCCCGAGTCAGAAATCGAGCGCGCGGCCGAAATGGCATATGCGGACGTTTTTATCAAGAACCTGCCCAAGCGCTATGATACACCGATCGGCGAACGCGGGCTTATGCTTTCGGGTGGCCAGCGGCAGAGGCTTTCGATCGCACGGGCGATTCTGAAAAATCCGCAAATTCTCATTCTCGACGAAGCGACGAGCGCGCTCGATACCGAATCAGAGCGGCTTGTGCAGAAGGCGCTCGAGAAGCTGATGAAGAACCGCACGGTATTTGTCATTGCGCACCGTCTGTCGACGATCTACAGCGCCGATCTGATTCTCGTCATGGACAAAGGGAAAATCGTCGAACGCGGTACGCACAAAGAATTGTTGCGGCGGAAGGGGCATTATAAAAAGCTGTACGATATGCAGTTCAGCACCTGAGCCTCCGCTCCACAGGTCCAACCGCGGAGAGAAAATGAAAGAAAGCGAGCTCAAAGTCTTTGTCGAAGGCGTTTTGCGCTATTTCGGCACCGTCACCTCTCAGCCGGCGAAAGTGGGGATTCCGTACGTCAAGGCTTCCGACCACACGATCGAAGAAATCACGGGCATCATTGGGCTTACGGGTAAACGCAAAGGCGGCATCTTTATCACCTGTCCGCGTGACATGGTGACAGAAATTGTGCGCGAATATCTCGGCCAGAGCGAACCGAATCTCACAACGATCAAAGATCTTGCGGGCGAAATGGCGAACACTGTCGCCGGCAATGCTTCGCTCGCATTCGGGTCCGACTTCCAGATATCCGTGCCGGTGGTGCTCGTGGGTAAGCCCGAGCAAATCGATTTGCCGACGCGCGTTCCGACCTATATTTTTCCGATTGAATGGAAGTCCCACAAGGCGTACCTGGCGGTCGGTGTCGAATAGTAAATCCGGCGAAAGGTCTGTTACCCTGGTCTTGCCGCCGGGAATCAGGCTCGACCGCTTTCTGGCGGAAATCACGCACGAACTCGGCGTCTCGCGCTCCAAATTGCAGCGTCTGATCGAACAGGGCCATGTGCGGGGAATTGCGCCGCATCTGATCAAGGCATCTTTCAAAGCGAAAAATCCGATGGAGATCACGCTGACCTTGCCCGCGGAAAAACCCGCGGAGCTCATTCCATTCGATTTTGAAATACCCGTGCTCTATCAGGATGAATATCTCGCAGTCGTGCATAAACCCGCGGGCATGACGGTGCACCCCGGCGCGGGCACGGGCGACGACACCATGGTGCATGCGCTGCTTTCGCGCCTCGACAGACTGGCGCCGCATGCAGAACGGCCGGGCATTGTGCATCGCCTCGACCGTGAAACCGAAGGGCTGCTACTGGTGGCAAAAACCGATAAGGCACGCACTGCACTGTCGCGCGCGTTTGCCGCGCGCGAAGTCGAAAAGCACTACGCGGCGATCGTCTGGGGGCAGGTGAAGTTACCCGAAGATATCGACGGGTTTATTGCGCGCGACAGCCATGACCGCAAGAAGATGCGTTTCAACCTGACCGAACAGACCGGCCGCAGCCGCGCGCGCGAAGCGCAGATGGAAATCACTGCGCAGCGTCCGCTCGCCGCGGCGACCGAACTCGAAATACGCCTGATCACGGGACGCACGCACCAGATTCGCGCGACCGTTGCGCACTTCCATGCGCCGGTAATCGGCGATACGCTTTACGGCAACGACGATGCGAAATTCCGTCTCTATAATGTGGGCCGCGAAAAGAAAAAAATCATTCAGGATGCCGGCATGCTGCTGATGGCACAAAAACTGGGTCTTAAACATCCGTTTAAACGCAAGAATCTGGACTTTGAACTCGATCTGCCGCCGCGCTTCGCCGCGGTTTCGGCTGCGCTGGCCAAAATCAAAAAGTGAATCGTCGCATCGTCTGGCCTGCGGTCAGATGATGCGATCGTAAGCCGCGAAGGGCATCTGCCAGACTTTGATGCCGCAGAAATGATCGCCTTCGGGGCAGCGCGGCTTGAGGTGTTCGCGCACCACGCACGGCGGGCCGATGTGTTTACCGATATCTGCGTAACGGTTCTTGATTTCCGAGACTTCGGCGTGCGCCGAGTAGAAAATCTCTTCCTGTGCGTTATAGCAGAGCCGCGATTTCCATTTGTGGTAAAAATTGTAGAAATCGCCCGATTCCATGAAGCGTATCGGGAATGCGTTCGGCAGAATGTAGGCAATGTCTTCGCGCGGCAGAGCGTCGTTGCGCCACAGTTTTCTCACCATGTCGAAATTCTGGCTGAGATAATCGACATAGATCCTGCGCGCGCTTTCGGTTTCGGCGATGAGTCGCGGCGTGATGTAGTCGTCCTCGAGTGAAATCTGCGCAGGCAGATGCGGCCGGTTTCCCGGCAGTGTGCGGTGGCGCTGTTCCTGCGAGTCCGCGGTATGCGAGAGTTTTTTCAGAAAAGTGAAATGTGCATGGTTCATAAGGCGGCTCGCTTCGTCGAGCGTGCCGGGGTAAAATACATCGCCGAGCAGGGCATTATACTGTGGATTCAACGCGTTGTGCGCACCGGATTCATCGGTCGAGGGTTCAGCGTAGATCCAGCCGTCGCGCAGCGCGGCGACCGAAGCTGAAACCAGTATCGCCGTCTTGCCGCCGAGCTTCTGGTCGAACGCTGCATTTTTGCCGCGGGCATCGTCGGTATCAAAACTGCGCCGCGGAGCCGCGAGCGGTTCGGGCAGCTCCGCAAACAGGTCGGGGTCTATCTTTCTGATCAGGCGAAACATGTGGATGCCAAGCAGCGTAAACTCCTCGTGGTTACTCCACAACAGCATGCGCGCGTAACGCATCAGCGTCAGCGAACTGACGCTGTGGTAAAGGTACGCGACGGTGGAAACCGGCATGACATAGCGCGCGACTTCCATGCAGCGCTTTTTGATCGCGTCGGCGTACGCCTCTTTGTGGCGCGCTTTGAGGCGGTGTATCGAAAAAAACACGTCTTCGACAAATGGCTTCAGGCACTCGATCAGCGCGCTGTATGTCGCAAAGGCAGCCTGATGCAGCGCATGCACGTCGGCATTGGCGGCGATCGACGAGGGCAGTGTGTACCATGTGCGGTCGTTTTTGATCGGCACATAGCGCTGCGAGACCTGCTCTGAATTATAATAAGGATGTGCGTGCAAAATCTGCCAGATGACCTGTCGGCTGACGTTTTCGAGGCCGAAGACAAACTGTGCATGCTGGCGCGTCGTATGGTGGCCGGATTTGAGCGTCGCGCGCGCAACTTTTTTTCTCAGTTCAAGCGCTTTCTCTGACTTGTGCATGTCGTCGGGCGTCAAAAGCCCCTTTGAGCTGTAGCAGGTTCTTGCCGAGGCCGCGGCGATGTCAAACGGGTGCTCGGTATGCGCAATGACACTGACTTTGATCGGCGATGCGTTGAGCTGTGCCGCAAAAGCAGTTTCCAGTTCATCAAGCCAGTGCGCAGCCATAGGTAATACTCAAATGGCGACCGGGCGCGGCAATAATTTGAATTTAGGGTGCGCTTGCTCACCCTAAATTCAATAATCCAGCCTGAAATAGACGTACGCTGTGCCGGCGCCGAACAGCAGGTTCGCGAGGTTGCCGGCGATAAAAGGCGGAATCGAACCGCTTTCGCCAAAGGCCGAACCAAAATACATGAAGAAGAAGTAGGCGAGCGTGAACAGCATTGAAACCGCGATACTGGTTGCGGCATTGCCTTTTTTCAGCCGGCCGCCTACCATACCGCCGATAAACGCTATGAAAAAGCATACGAGCGGATAGCCAGCGTGCCAGAAAAACTCGGTCAGATAGACGCTGTACTCCCCGCCCGATTCGCGGCGTTTGCTGTAGATTTTCCAGGCGTCGAATATCGAGCGTTCGTCGGAATCCATCTCGACGTAGAAATTCTGAAATGCCTTGAGGTTTTCGGACATTTCGTATTGCAGCGTGTCGTACGAATCGGTGCCCGCGTACCCTCCGTTGGCGTCAAAGCGCGAGACGCGTACCTTTTTGAATGTCCAGTCGTGCGATTCGAGGTCGCGCGCGATGGCTTTTTCTGCCTCGATAATAAGGCTGATCGAGCCGGTCGGCCCGAGTTCAAGCATGTGGAAGCCGATAAGCTGTTTGTCGTACCACGCACCCAAACCGATGGTGTAATAGCGTTTTTCAAAACGCAGCGTCATGTTGCTGCTGTGATCATATTTGCGCAGTCTCGCGTCCCTGCCGCGGTTACGCAACTCATAACTGATGTCGACGGCCCTGTACGCTGCGGGAAACGCCACGTATTCGTTGAAAGCAAAGAATCCCAAGATCGGAAGAGCGTCCTGTAAGGAAAGAGAGTA
>CAYHJO010000154.1:0-10863 GCA_964356715.1 uncultured Turneriella sp.
GATTGAACATGCCGCGCACGGCCAGCCTGCGGTGGTCGGCGCTCGTTTCCTGTTGTGTTGGCTCGGCCACAGTCAGCAGACGCAACCAGAAGACGATACCCGCCGTCATGCATTAGTAGTCCGGCAAACCTGCATCGATTGCCGCTGTGAGATAAAAAAAAATACCGGATTTTCGGCACAAAAATTGCCGAAAATAGAAGACCCCTTTAATCGGATTTAAAAAACACATGCAAAATTCCACCCAATCGCTATCCTTTGTTTTCGTTTTTGCGATGACTTCGCTCTACAGCAGCATGACCTGCCTGCGCCCTGGCGCTGCCGTTGCACAAAACAATGTGAGCAAAGCAAAAGCGTTGCAGACAGCCGAATTAGCCGCCGCTCCTCAGCAGGCGCTGATGGTGTTCTCGAATGCTCCGGCCGCAAAAACCGCTGAGGTAGTCCCCCCCGCCGGCAAGCCGGCGGTAAATTTCAGGACCGCGGCGCTCGGTGGCAATTCCGTCGTGGCTTTTCTGCATAGACTGCGCGAATACCAGTTATCCTGGGCACAGTTCCCGCTGAAACGCCCTGATTTCATAAAGGGGATCTATCTCACAAACGCTACCGCCGCGAACATGAAATCGCTGACGCACTTCGTCGATGCGAGCAAAAAGCATGGCATCAATACCATGGTCATCGACACTCAGGGTAAGGCGCTGACGGCAGAACAAATGTCGTATATCAAGGGCAGCGGGATTTATCCCATCGCGCGCATCGTCGTATTTGACCTGGGACTCAAAACCAAACATCCCGAAACAAAACACATCGATAAGATTATGGCGGGCGTCGAACGCGCTGCGAAGGCGGGTTTCCGTGAAATTCAGCTCGATTACATCCGCTACGCAGACCACCGCGAACTGCAGCGCCTGCCGCTGAAATTCAAGTACGACCAGATACGCGGTGTGCTGGCGCGCGCACGCAAGCTGACCGATTCACTCGGCGTCGAACTCGGCGCGGATGTGTTCGGCCGCGTCACGCTCAATGAAAACGACCATATCGGTCAGCGCCTCGAAGTTTTCGGTGAATATGTGCACAATCTCTACCCGATGGTCTATCCTTCGCACTATTACGGAGATCCGGAAAAAATCGCGAACCCGTATGGCACGGTGAAAGAAGGCGTCGAGAACTCCAAAGAACGGATTCCGAAAACCCGTATTATTCCATGGATCCAGGGCTTTGGCATGAAGATCAAGGAATCGGGACTGACGCTGCCGCAGTATGTGCTTAAGCAGTTCTTTGCCGTCGATGACGCGAATGGCGACGGTTATGTCGTGTGGAACGCGCGCAACGATTATTCGGCGACATGGAAAGCGATGCAGGAATATGACCGCCGTGCACCGGAGCGCAGGAAACAGCAGCAGAAGGTGGCACAGGCTGCCGCGGCGGCTGAAAAGAAATAAATGTCGCAGCGGCCGGCAAAGGCGCCGGAAGCGCGCGGCACTCTCTATTCCGTGGCTCTGCCAATCGGCAACAGCGCCGATCTGACCACACGCGCAAAAGACGTACTGACGAGCGTCGATTTTATTGCCTGCGAAGACACACGCAAGGCACACGACCTCTTCCGCCGCGCGGGCATTTCCACGAGGGCAAGGTTACTGGTGCATAACCCGTTCAGCGAAGCCGCGAGCGCCGAGGGATTAATAAAACTGCTGACCGCTGGCCAGCGGGGCGCGCTCATTTCCGACGCGGGCACTCCACGCCTGTCAGACCCCGGGGCGCGCATACTCAGGCTGTGCTTTGAGAATCAGGTGCCGGTGATCCCGGTTCCCGGGCCCTCTGCGCTGACTGCGCTCGTCAGCATCACACCGTTTTCCGTCGACCCGCTGCTTTTTCTGGGGTTTTTGTCGCCCAAATCGGGGCGGAGGCAGAACGAACTTAAGAAGTACGTGGATTTCGAAGGTGCCATTGCCTGTTACGAATCTGTTCACCGTATCGAAAAGTGCCTTGCCGATATCGAAGCCGTTTTTTCCGGCGCGGAAATCCTCATCGGGCGCGAGATGACCAAGACGCATGAAGAATTTTTTCTGGGTAAAATTGCCGATGCCGTTCTCTGGGCGAAAGGTGATACCCTGAGTAGCCCGAAGGGCGTATCGAAGGGCAAGCAGGGCGAATTCGCGCTGATTTTCAAACCGGCACGATCGTAGAGAGGCACTGCCGTGCGTCTTTACGATTTCTATCCCGCTTGACACCCTGAGAATATTATGTCGCATTAGACAATGTCGGAAGTCGAGGTTATCAGCCTGCTGCGCGACGCCATCTGGCTTACCGTGAAACTCAGCGCTCCCGCGCTTCTGGTTTCGCTCATCGTCGGTCTCGTCATCAGCATTATCCAGACCACAACCAGCATCCAGGAGCAGACGTTAACCTTTGTTCCCAAACTGCTCGCGGTTCTTGTGGTGTGCCTGATCTTTGCATCGTGGATGATACACAGTATGACCGACTACACGCGCGAGCTGATGCGTATTATAGGTAAGCATTAACATGATTTTGCCGCGCGATTACCCTCCAGCGCGCTGAATTATGGAAATTATCGGCGAACAATTTCAGCTCTTTACGCTCGTGTTTGCCCGCTTCCTCGCGCTGTTCTCCGTGGCGCCGGGATATTCGGGCGATTCGCTGCCCTTCTTTTCGCGCTTTGCGCTGTCGTTTCTTACCGCGGCAATCATCACGCCCGTGGCGGATGTGCCCGCGAGCCTCGCCGGAGACCTCAAACACGCCTATATCCTGATCGTTCTGGAACAGGCCGCGATAGGCATTTTCATCGGCATCGTGATGCAGTTCCTGTTCGCGGCGTACCAGCTGGCGGGCGAATTTTTTTCGGTACAGATGGGCTTCGGTATCAGCGAGGTGCTCGATCCGCTGTCGCAGATTTCACTGCCGGTCATTGGCACGCTCAAGAACCTGATTGCTCTTTTCGTCTTCTTTGTCAGCGGCGCGCACACCTATCTCGTGCAGGCGCTGGCGTTTTCGATCGAGCGCGTGCCGCACCTGGGTTTTTCATTTCTCACGCAAGGCGTGACGCATAATCATCTTTTCAAATTTTTTGCGCTGCTGTCGGGAGGTATGTTCATCACCGCGCTCAAAATAGCGCTGCCGATCATTGGCTGTCTGCTGCTTGTCTCGGTCACTCTGGGCATTCTGTCTAAAGCCGCACCGCAGATGAACATGCTGGTGCTGGGTTTTTCAGCTAAGATCGTCATCGGCTTTTTGGTGCTGGCGGTTCTTGCGCCGCTTCTGGTGCAGACCATGTTCGCAGAAATGGACAAATCTCTGCACATGCTCGATGCGATGCTCAAGGCCTGGCACTGAGCGCAGATGGATTCGCGTCCCCGGGGCGGCCTTCAGAAACGCAGGGTCAGGACAAAAACGTTCTGGCCTTCGCGCTGGTAGGTGAACAGCTTCAGATGGTCGGGCAAATCGATGAAAAACAGCACGAGGCTGGCGGCCAATCCCACGCCTGCACCATAGCCCGCATAACGCACAATATCACCGTAGTCGTTGCTGCTGGAGTACGGGATGAGCCCCACACCGCCGCCGAGAATGGCGCCGCCGATTGCGCCATACCATGAGTACTTCAGGAGAAACTTGCCCAACGCAAACTGTTCTATCTTACCGCGTTCAAAAAACGTCAGGGTAATACCTGTGAGTACGCCCACGCCGGCACCGACTCCGCCGAATTTATAGAGTGAATTCAGCGAGGCCGTTTTATCATCTTTATCGTAGCCATTCAGGCCGATGAGGCCACCCACCACGCCGCCGCCTATTCCGCCCATGAAGGCAGAAATGAGAATATGCTCTCCGCGATCAAAAGGTCTGAGATCTTTGGCGGTATAATCTTCGATAATTCGTTTATTGCTCAGCTGGTAGGTGGACGGATCTTTTTCTTCCAAAACAGCGTCTTCTTTATCGTCTGCCATCTTTATCGTGCGCTTGCGGCGCAGATTTTTCTTGCTGTCTTTCTCGCTAGCAGCCGGCGCAGGCTCAGTTTTTGCAGGCTGTTTCGCTTCTTTGCTCTCAGCCGGCTTAGGTTCGGCGGCGGTGGTTTCAGCCGCCTGCAGACGTGCGCCGAAACCCAGCTGCGCCAGCGCGAAGATTGCGGCAATCGCCGTCTTCAACATGCATTTTTGCAATTCCATTTCTTATTCCCCGGAGGTTATTTTATAACGCAATTTCTGCGTCAAATGAATCATCATCGCGAACAGGCCCGATGCCACATAAAGAATCACCACTCCGAATACGACAAAGTACAGATTAAAGCGATAAATCAGCAGGCCCACGATCAGCAGAAAACCAATCGCCCGCAAAATCGTGAACTGCCGGCGTATCTTTGCCTGCGGTTTTGCATATCTGATGTTGCTGATCATGAGAAACGCGACGGTGATAAAGATCACAATGGCCACGGGGCGCGAAATATACTGCGTGTTATTGTTATAGAGCGGCAAAAAAGCAATCAGCAGGCCCGCGACCGGCGATGGCAAACCCACAAACGAGCCGGGGTCATGCGCAACGTTAAACCGCGCCAGCCGGAAAGCCGCACAGAGAGGAAAAATCACTGCGACGGCCATGCCCACGGGAATATCCCATGGCGTGCCCAATGTGCTTTTCTGTATCACCATTTCGTACAGATAAATCTTATACATGAGGAAACCCGGCGCGAGGCCAAATGTTGTCAGGTCAGCCAGCGAATCAAGCTGTTCACCCAACTGGCTCTGCGACTTGAATAACCGGGCCAACGGACCATCAAGACCGTCAAACACCGCAGCGACCATGATGCACAGACCAGCAGCGATGAAGTAGTAGAAATTCTCTGAGTTGCTCCCTGTAGCCCGCGAAGCTATCACTATGGCGAAGAAGCCGAAGGTCAGATTACCCATCGAAAACGCATTAGGTATGAAGGCACGCCACATTGTCTGGAAGCAATCGGAGCTTTCGTTACCGACTGACAAGGATTATTTTTGCACAAGACTGCCTCACTAACTATAAACGGTTTTACAGGCTGAATCTCATCTTGTCCTTTGCCCATCTGTGCTGCTTGAAGAGCTTGGTAAACTGGAAAAAGAGCAGCTCCTCAGGGTTGCTGAAGTCTGGGGCCTCATCAAACCGCCTGGCGACAAGCGGGCGCTGATACAGCTGCTCTCGAAAACCTTCGTCGACCCCTATCATCTCAAGACCGTGCTGGAAAAATTGACTCCGCTGCAGGTGAAAATTTATGCCGTCATTCTCAACAGCAAACAGGTGCTAACGCTGGGCGAAGTCAGCCGCAAAATTCAGCTGCAGCCAATCAATGTCGAAAAAGAACTTGCGGTACTGAAGCACATCATGCTGCTTTACCAGAAGAAAAACCGCGAACGCATCACTCACAACCTTGATAAGTATATTCCGTTCGACGAGTTCCGCAAAGCCGTAACGACCGATGGCAACTCGCGCGGCGAAAAGTTCCAGATCAGTATTCGCCGCGAAGTTGAGCACACTCCGGTCGAAGACTACGATGTCAAATACCTCGCGCTGCTGGGCGGCAAGGGCAAAAAGCCGCGCGAATACGCTGAAAAAGCGTTTAAAGACGAAACGCTGCAGAAAACACTCGGCACGCTGAGCGAAGGGGAAATGGTATTGCTCGATGAAGCCTTTACCAATGGCGGCATCATTGAAGTAAATGCGGCGCGCATCATTATGGATGAACAGAAGCTGCCGATGGAGAAGACCATCCGCCGCCTTGATGCATTCCAGTTGCTCAAAGATGTCTATTTCATCGACGAGCGCTTTGTGCGCATACTGGTTATTCCGATTGAACTGTTCAATTACCTGAAAAAGAACCCGCTGTTCCCGGTGCGCAACGACGTGAAAGAACTCACCGAACGCACGATTGAAAATGGCTTCGATTTTCTGCTCAACCTGAAAAAGCTGCTGCTGTTTATTTCCAATAAAGGTCTGACGCTGTCACAGTCTGAGAAGCTGCGCCAGGCGGATATGAAACGTTCTGAAGCGGCGCTGATCGATATCGACATCAACCTGTTCTCCGAAAAGAGCCAGATGCACCAGATTGAGATCATCCTTCCGCTCTTGCGCCTGTTTGAACTCGTCGATTTACGCGAAGAGAATGTGGTGCTGATCGAAAACTATGAAGAGTTTCTGAAACGCGAACCATCGGAATTGCTGCGCGACTTGTTTAACCGCATTCTCGAAGCCGCAGACAAACGTATGGTCGGCGACGAAGTCTTTTTACCGCTCGACCTGGCTTTCTTTAAGATGCCGATGATCGACACCTGCGTGAAACTGATCGAGGCCAATAAGGGCATGTTTGTCAAGGTGCTGCTGGCCGAACTTATCCGTTCGCGCGTGATCATGATACCCGGCTTTAAAGTCAGGGATTTCAAAAATTCTTACCTTGAACAGCGCATGATGATCGTTTCGGCAATGATCTACATGTACCTGATGGGCATGCTGCGCGTCGATTACCCCAAGCGTTTTGTCACCATCAGTTCTTTGGGAAACCATTTTTTCCATAACGAACCGCTGGGCACAGAAAGCGATTCGGGTGCGGTAATTCTGAATCCCGACGGCACACTCGTGGCGATTCCTGAGAAAATGTCGCTACACGATCTGCATCTGCTGAAATCCTTCGCGGAGCTGAAAGAATACGATCAGGTCTATAACTTCCAGCTGACCAAAGAATCGGTGCAGAACGGCGTTATGCTGGGCAATACCATTGACAGCTTTAAGGCGCTGCTTGGCCGCACGACTAAGAGCGGCATACCGCAGGCGCTCGACTTCAATCTGACCGAGTGGAGTAAAGACCTGCCGATTGTGATTATTGAAGAGAGTATCGTATTGCTTGAAACAGCCGATCCACGCCTCACCGAGGCGCTGTTGGGGCAGATTCGCGGTAATAAGCTCGTTAAAAAAGAGATCTCCGATACCGCGCTTGTAATTTTCAAGAGCAAAGTTCAGGAAGTCATGGAAGCCGCCGAAAAACTCGAAATGATTGTGAAGTTAATTCGCTGATCATTGCCCATGAATTAATTCATAGGCAATGATCAAAGTTTGGAAAGCTCGGCGATGACCTTCTGCTGAGCGTCAGCAAAAGGTTCCCGGATTTTGAGCCCCGCCGCATTTTTGTGACCCCCGCCGCCGAATTTCTTCGCGACAGAAGCCACGTCGATATCACCGATCGAGCGCAACGACCCTTTGAGTTCGCCGTGTTCGGTTTCGCTGAGAACGGCTGCGGCGATGACACCGCGGTGCGCCAATAGCTGGTTCACAATACCCTCTGTGCCACTGTCGCCGAGATCGAGATCTTCGCGGTCGGAACGCAGCACCTTGCAGATAACCACTTTATTTTTTAAGATCTCCACTTTGGGATACAGCCGGGCATTGAGCCTGATGCGATCGAGCGGATTGTTCTCGTAGATCGCACGGAAAACCTGGTCCGAATGGATGCCGTACGAGATCAGATTGCCAGCCATTAAGTGCGTGCGCAGCGAAGTTTTAGGATAACGGAAATTACCCGAATCGGCCACTGCGCCGGCATAGAGAGGGAGTGCCGCCTGCTTTGGAACCGGGATCTTCAGAAAACGAAACAGATCCCATACCAGTTCGGCAGTGGCCGCATAGCTTGGATCGACGCAAAATTCTTTGCGCGTGGGCAACACGTGATGGTCGATCGTCGACCATGGCCGCTTCAGACGCAGAAACAGTTCGCCGACTTTATCGCTGCGGTGCGGCTCGGACGAATCGAGAATGAGTACATAACGATCGGCCATCAGCTTCTCTGCCTGCTCTTCGGAGAGGCTGTGGTGGCCAATGAATTCCACCGGTTTCATCGGAATCATACCCTGCAGATATTCCGGCACTGGTTCGTTATTGAGAATGCGAACATCTTTTTTCATCTGCTTCAGCAGATAATAGAGCCCGAGCTGGCTGCCGAGCCCGTCGGCGTCGGCGCCGATGTGCGTGGTCAGCAGAAATTTCTTGTTTGCCTTGATAATCGCGGCAATCTTCGGCAATACTTTTGAATGCGGTCTGTAAGACTTAAGCAGCGCCTTGCTCAGCTCTGCGCTGATTTTTTTCGTGTCTTTCTCAGCCTGCATTATTTTTCCAGGCGCTTCTTTTCAGCCAGCGAACCGAGAAAAGAAAGGCCGTACTCTTTGCGGTCGATCACCGCGGTCTTGTAGAAATCGCGTACATCGACCTGCTCTTTCTTGAGTTCGTTCACAAATTCAGCGGCGGGTTGCAGGCTGTAATGGAAGCCACGGTCGGTGCTCAGGTTTGAATCCTCAGCCCAGCGGAAACGGCCTTTATCGAATGAAATCGTGCGTACCACAAAAGATTTTTCGTCGACCGGCATCTGCGAGAATGCTTTCTTAAAATTTGGCTTATAGCCGCGGAAATATTCTTCGGCATTCGAGTAATAGAGAATGCGCATCGGCACGCCCATCTGCTTTGCTGCGGCAGCAATACCTTGCACCGTTGTTTCACCATTGAGATCGCCCTTGAGAGCGCGGATGCGGTTTTCCTGCGCGAGCTTTTTCAGGTAGTTGTACTGTTCCTGGTCGTTCAACCAGTATTTGTAAGGTCGTTTTTTGGAAAGTTTGTCAATGAATCCAAACGTAATTTGCAGATACGGCGAAGCTTTTCGGTAACTCTCTTTAATAAAAGGAAGTTCGGGGTTGCCTTTGAACTCCTCGTCAAAAATCTTATCTGCCTCCACAGCAGATTTCTTTTTATCCCACATGCGGCGGTGGTCTTCGGGGGTCGCCAACCGTTTCAGGAAGACGGTGTGGATTTTGTTCGCAGCCACGACAACGCGCGTGAAATCCATCAGCCAGATATATTCGCTGCGCGCCCAGGCAGCCAGCGTGAAATTCTGTATCGAGCCGACACCGAAATAGCCGCCGCCAATGCCGCGGATATGCGGCTCGTAAATTTCGAGACGGTCTTCATTTGTCACTGTGGTGTCGCCGGTATCCCAGATTGTGGGTTTCAGCGTCTCCTCTGGTGAAGAGAAAAACACCTGCTGCACATCCACTTTGGGGGCCTTTTCGCCCTCTTTACAGGAAATCAGGAAAACAGCGGCCAGAACCAGCCACGCATATCGTCTTTGCATCAGGCAGGACAGTATGTTTTAACAGCGCGAAAACGCTTTTTCTGGCCATTCTATGTTGCAGGTATTATGTTCGCCCTATCGCTTACACCTTGAGGAGAAAAAATGAAAACATTAGCCACATTTGCCCTAATCGCTTTTTGCTCCGTTGCTGCGGTAAACGCCTGCGACGGAAAAGACGGCGAAAAAAGCAAAACCAAAGACAAAACAAAAACTGAAGCTTCAAAATGATTCCGTCCGCCTGCGGGGCTGGAATGCGCAATTCTGCCCGGCCGCAGCGCGGCTGGGCGGAATTGCGGATATTCCCTGTGTAAAGCCTCATCAAAATGGCAAAAAATGCCGACATTCTGAGAGCCTTTCAGAAAAGGCGTAAACCATGCAACGCGATCTGCACCTCAAGGAATATCAGGCCAATTCAGTTGGCACAGCCGACCAGAAACAGCTGATCATCATGTTGTACGAAGGGGTATTGCGCTTCGTGAACGCGGCCGAATCGAATATGGCTTCCTTTAAGACGTACGATAAAGCCAATACGAACATTTTGCGTGCGCAGGATATTTTCACCGAGCTCATGGTCTCGCTCAATATCGAACAGGGTGGCGAAATTGCGCAGAATCTGCTCAACCTCTATGCGTATTGCAAGTCGCAGTTGCTCGAAGCCAATCTGCAAAAGAAAGCCGAGTTTCTCAAACCGGTGAAAAAGGTTGTGTCAGAACTACTCGAAGCCTGGAAACAGATTGAGCAACAACCCGCTGCCAAAGCTGCAGCGGCGCCCAAGCCCGGCGAATATAAAGGCGGATTTAAAGCCGAAGGATGATGAATCCGCTCGAAAAGCAGATTCTGTTTTCTCTCGCGATCATCAGGACCATCGGCAGCCGGCAACGCAGCGCCGACGAACAGGCCCACCGGATACAAAAGCTCAATGCGCAGCGATTGCGATTGCTGCAGCAATCGAATGCAGAAGAAGCAAATCTGACTACCGCTAATAAAACGCGTATTGCTCTGATACAATTTCTCGGCCGTCTGGCGGAAAAGAAAATCCGCAGAGAAATCTGACGCAAAGCCATGCGAGGCCTGTTCTTTCTCGCTGCTTTGCTACCGCCTGATCTCGAAGAGAAAATCAATGCCTTCAAACGCGATTTTGCTGATAATTTCAGCGCCCCTTACGCGCTAAAACCGCCGGGACATATTACTCTTGCGGATACTTTCCACGCAAATTCGCCGGATCTGATAAAAATAAATCCACAGCTCGCAAAGCTGTTTGCCACCTTTTCACCCATTACCGCCGAGGTACGAAACTTTGCCGCATGGCCTTCGAGCCTCGCGATCGTCGCTGCAATCCATAACCGGCAGGATTTTCAGGGTCTGCGGGAAGCACTTTTCTGGTTTAACAGGACTACCAAACTTCTGGGCCCTAAAGCAGTGAAAAACAAATCTTTCACCCCGCATATTACCGTGGGTTACCGCGATCTGACAGAAGAGAACTTCCATGCTGCCTGGAAAAAATATTCCGGGATAGAATTCAGCGCCGATTTCGTGATCGATCGGATTCATCTGATGCACCACCGGAAAAAATGGCAGAGCGTGCATGAATTTCCGCTGCTCGGATTGCCAGACAGCCGCGGCGAACAACTGAAACTGTTTTAAAGTTCCAAAACAAAAAAGGCCCCCTAGCGGGAGCCTTCCTTTGCATGACAGCCCAAACCTGTACGCGTCCTACTCTCCCG
>CAYHJO010000155.1:0-10771 GCA_964356715.1 uncultured Turneriella sp.
TTTGCTGCAGCCGTCACCTTTATCACTTTTGGCTGGATCGTGGCCACGATTCATCGCTACACCGGCCAGAGCGTTGTCGTTACCGCGCTCCTGAGCCTTGCCTACGCGCTGCTTTGTCAGCTGAAGATTGCTGCGTTTTTCTTTCTCCATCGGTTTCTTTTGCGCGTTAACGAATTTACTCTCATCAACGCGCTGGCGCTGTCGGCAGCGACGGCGCTCTGCGACGCGGCGCTGCCTGAACTTTTCCCGTGGAGCTGGGGAAATGCACTGGCGGCGCAACCGTTTTTGCGGCAGTGGGCTTCGGTGGGTACAGTCTATCTGCTGAGTTTTATCGCGGCCTTCGGTGGCATAACCCTGGCAGCGGTGTTTTTCGCCGCAGCGCCCCTGAGGCTCCGCCTGCAGGCGGTGCAATACCATGCGGCTGCTCTGCTACTGGCATTGCTGATCGGTTTCGCCCTGTATCTGTGGCCCGCTGCGCCGGGGCGGACTGTCAGTGCGCTGGCGGTGCAGACCAATATCGGCGCCGCACCGGAAGCCAGACGCAGCGACTCCGATTTTGCCGCCGACGCGATCAATCGCCTGTTCAACCAGTCGCTCGAGGGCCTCATTCTGCACGGCCGCGCAAACCTCATTCTATGGGGCGAGGCCTCGATGCCGTTCCATTCGTCAGACGGAGATGCTGAGAGCCGCGATATCTATTCGCCGACGTTCGACGCGGTGCCCGAATATCTTCACCGCATTTCGGGGGCGGCGATACTGTATCAGGATCTTCACCGTCAGAAAAACCGGCTGCATGCGCGGCTGCTTGTGCGCCCCGCGCCCGCGATCGATTTATCTGCGTATCTGAAGCGGCGCCTGGTGCCCTGGGGAGAATACCTGCCGTTTGAAGGCGCGCTGCCGGCGATGCGTGCATGGTTTCCCGAAGCGGGCAGGCTGAGCCCAGGAAACACCGGCAACGAAATCTCAGCACGTTTCGCCGGCATGCCCGCTTTCAGGGCAGACAGACAGCGCCTTAAAGACGATCTCACGCTCATGTCGGCTCCGGAAAAAATCCGGGCGGCATACCCGCTGCCGCAAAACAGCGGCCAGATTATTGTCAAACCTCTGCTCTGTTACGAAGCGCTGTTCCCGTCTGACAGCCGCGTCGAAGCGGCAGAGCTCATCGTCAATCTTGCGAGTGATGCATGGTTCGGCGACGGTATCGAGGGTGAACAGCATGCGGCCGCGGTGGCGCTGCGTGCGGTAGAGAACGGCGTGCCGATGCTGCGCGCAGCGATGAGCGGCGTCAGTTTTATGGTCGATGCGCGCGGCGAAGATCTTACGCCGCGCAGCGGGCAGGGGCGGCCGGCGATTCTGCACGCCGATATTCCTCTGACCACCCGCAAGACCGTGTTTGCGCGTTTTGGCATGGCAGCGTTTTACGCGCTGATGGCTGCGGCTTTATGGCCCTACGCGCTTGAGCGCGCTATCAGCCGGCGGTAAGCGCGTATTGCAGAAAATAGATCAGCGCACCTTCGTCACGGTGCAGTTGTTCGAAATAACTCGGCGGGCGCCCTGCGAGTTCCGAGCGTGCCATGTACGCTCCCTGCGTGTTTTTCCATAAGGCGGATTTTTCCAGTACGCGCGCTGCTTCGCGCGTGTAGGCATAGTCGTCCGTCGCAAATGTCAGCTTTGCGCCCGGCCGGCAGATGCGTGCGAGTTCTGCCGTGAGTTTTGGCGAAATGAAGCGGTGTTTGTGGTGCCGCGCTTTGGGCCACGGATCGGGAAAGTTGATCAGAATTTCGTCAAACTGACCGGCCGCGAATATGCCGTCAAAGAACCAGGCCACGTCGAGCACCAGATAACGGATATTGGCAATTTTCCCGCGCTGCTGCATTTTGGCGGAGGCGATGACGCGCGCGAGTTTTTTTTTCGACGGCGACAACCATGGTGTCGCTGTGCTGTTGTGCATAAGCGCGCGTGAATTCGCCCCAACCGCAGCCGATTTCGAGTACGAAGCGCCGGAATTCCGGAAACGCAGCGGTGATGTTCAGTGGAAAACTTTCCCGGTTAAAATCGAGGCAAAACTGCCCGCCGCGCGAGGCCTTTTTTGCGAGAATACCTGCGAGTTTCACCTGAATTGGTTCAGATAACATCGAATTTGCCAGCAGCGCGCGGTAAATTGCAGCCTCGCTGCATTGGGCTGCTACGCAGCTTCGGCAACGTATTCGACAGTAACGATCGAGCCGACCGTACTCGAAGATGGTGACGTGCCGGTGGTGCCATCCAAATCGTGGAATTCAATATCGAGCTTGCGCACAAGATTGGAAATAATGCGTAAACCCCGGCCGAACCGCAGGTGTTCGATGAGCGCACCGTTCAGCGGAATGACTGCCTTGCGTGCTTCGCGGTATTCCTTCAGGCTGCGCAGAAAACTCGCGAGATCTTCACCGCGCGGCAGTTCGCGGAAAACTTCAGATATTTTAAAACCGCCGCCGTAGTCGAGCACGCTAAGCGTAAAAATGTTGTCCCGCATCGTCCATTTGAGCACGATGTTTTCTGCTCCGTTTTTGGCGTAACTCGCGAGAATCGCATTGGCGACAAGCTCGTCGGCCACGAGCGAAAGTTCAAACACGCTCTGCTCGGAGAGTGAAAATGTCTTCGCGACGGATTCAATATAGTTACGCACATGCGCGACAGCGGACAAATCTGCGGGAATAAAGCACACGCCTTTCTGGAAGCGCAGATCGTTGTTCTGCGGATTTTCGAGCAGCGCCCAGTCGCAAAACAGAATCTCCAGATTGCCGATCGGAGAATTGGTTTCAAACTGTGCGAGCGTCACGGTTACCTTCATGCAGCACCTTTCAGCGCAATCATTTTCGCAAGTCGGTCTAGCACGCGCGCTTTACCCAGTAAACTCAAATAAACAGGCAGCTCGAGGCCTTCGAGGCGCCCTGTCGAAGCCAGGCGCAGCGTCATGAACAACGGTTTGCCCTTCGTGTCGGTTTCTTTGCCGGCCAGGTTCAGCGCTTCTTTTATCGCTTCGCCATTCAATGTGTCGCTTTGCGCTCCCATGCCCTCTATATGACGTCGAAATGCGACAGCCAGCAACGAGAATTTTTCACTGTTAAAGTACTCAGATGAGACATAATCCGCTTTTTGCGGCGCAAAAGGCAGATAAAAATCCGGCAGGTAATTGCGTATCTGGCCCAGCGTGTCGAGATAGACGCGCAGTGACAGCAGAATTTCGCGCAGACGCTCGTTGTCTTCGCGGCATTCGGCTTCGGGAACACAGCCGCTCGCCTTGACGAAGGGCAGAATTTCGCGCACAAACTCGTCGTCGGGCGTGGCGCGTATGTGCTGGTTCGACAGCCAGTTGAGTTTGGATTTCGCAAACAGGTAAGTTTCGAGTTCCGCGATAGTGGCTTGCGCGAGATCTACATCCGCCGCTTTTTGCAGATCGAACACATCGAACATCGCCGGCGATTTGCTGCAGCGCGCGACATCAAAAAGCGATTTCTGTTCGGCAATCGGCATGTATTCGCGGCCGTCGGGTGATGACCAGCCCAGGAGAGCCATGTAGTTATTAAAAGCGCGCGCGGTGTAACCGAGATCGCGGAACGCGGTGATCGGCGTAGCGCCGTGCCGTTTGGAAAGTTTTTTGTGATCGCTGCCGACAATTTCACTGACGTGCGCCCACGCGGGAACTTTCCAGCCAAACGCTTCATAGACGAGAACCTGGCGCGGTGTGTTCGACAGGTGACCGACGCCGCGAATCACGTGAGAAATTTTCATCAGATAATCGTCGACGACGACTGCATAATTATACGAAGCGAAACCGTCCGATTTAACGATGATAAAATCGCCGATGAGCGCCGTGTCGAAGCGCACCGTGCCCTGCACCATGTCTTCGACCACAACTTCTTTGGCGGGAGTTCTGAACCGCACAGTGTGCTCGACACCCTGCGATTTTTTTTCGGCAATTTCTTCTGCCGTCAGCTTGCGGCACTTGCCGTCATAGACATAGGGGAGCCCCATCGCTTCGCGCTGCTTTTTTTTGCGCTCGAGTTCATCCGCTGAACAAAAGCAGGGATAGGCTTTGTTTTCGGCGATCAACTGTTCGCTGTATTTTTTGAACAGGTCGAGGCGTTCTGATTGGCGGTAGGGACCGTAGGGCCCGCCGACTTCGGGGCCTTCGTCCCATTCGTATCCCAGCCATTTGAGCGAATCGATGACCTGATGGTAGCTCTCTTCGGTCGAACGCACCTGGTCGGTATCTTCGATGCGCAGAATAAACTTACCCTTCTGCGCTCTGGCATAGAGATAATTAAATAAAGCCGTGCGCGCTCCGCCGACGTGCAGAAAACCAGTGGGTGAGGGGGCGAAACGCGTGCGTACTTCGGACATAGGATGCGACAATAATCATATCCGCATTTCGGACACAGCCGGTCAATTAAAGCAAACCTGACATCAGCTGCCGCGGGCAGCCGATGTCAGGTTTGCAGCGAACAGGGTTTACGGGCTGTCTCACCTCCCTGTTTGGACACTATCTCCATGAAACGAGATTTGCAGCGCTTCCAGAATCAGGTCTTTGATTTGCTCGTCATCGGTGGCGGTGTCAGCGGCGCGTCGATCGCGTGGGACGCAGTGCTGCGCGGTTTTTCCGTCGCGCTTATCGAACGCAAAGACTTTGGCCATGCGACTTCGGCGGCCACATCCAAACTCATCCACGGTGGTCTGCGTTATCTCGCGCAGGGCGATATTCCTGTGGTGCGCGAGTCGCTGCGAGAGCGGCGCTATCTTGAGATGAACATGCCGCACCAGGTTTTTCCGCTGCCGTTTCTGATGCCGATCTATGACTTCACGCCAACGCCGCGCTGGATGCTGGGGCTGGGGCTGACTCTCTATGATCTTCTGTCCTGGGACCGCAACTATATCGACGATCCCGATAAGCACCTCGATCGTAAGCGCTGGCTGACGCGCGAAAAAGCGCTGCAGCTCGAACCGGGCCTCAAGGCGCAGGGACTCAAAGGTGCTTATCATTATTACGATGCGCTCAACAGGCATCCGAACCGCTCAAACCTCGAATACGTACTTTCTGCCGCGGCGCGCGGCGCGCAGGTGGCGAATTACGTCAGCTGCACCGATTTTATCAAAGAAGAAACCTCTGAGGGGCAACGCGTCAGCGGCGTTATTGCGCAAGATACCGTGAGCGGAAAGGAATTCCCGATCCGCGCCAAAGTGACCGTCAATGCGACGGGGCCGTGGGGCGATCTGGTGCTTGGCAAGCTGCATAAGAATCCGATACGCAAACTGATGCGCTCGAAAGGCATTCACCTGCTGTTCCCGCGTTTTCATAAGAACACGACAATCGGCATTGAGACGCGCGACAAGAAACATATTTTTCTGATCCCGTGGGGAAATTATTCTCTGCTCGGCACGACCGATACAGAATTTACGGGAGATCCCGATGATCTCTCCGTCACGCGCGACGACGCGGTTGCGTTTCTCCATCAGTTCAACGAATATTTTCCGCAGCATAAAACGCTGACCGATGTCGTGAATACCTACGCCGGCCTGCGTCCGCTGGTGGCGGAAAGTTCAGTCACCACCACGTACAAAGCATCGCGCCGGCATGAGATCGTCAACCACCGCAAGTACGAAAACATCGACGGATTGATATCTGTTTTTGGCGGCAAATGGACAACTTCGCGTGCGCTTGCCGAAGAAACCGTCGATTTGATCGAGAAAAAATTCGGCTTCCCGCGCCGGCGCTCGGTGTCACACAAAACGCCTGTCATCGGCGGCGCAGTCGGTCCGCGCCTGGCTACCTTCATCTCCGAAGCGCACGACCGCTGGGATAAAGTTTTTCCCGCGCAGCTCATCGACCACCTGATTGAAATCTACGGAGCGTTATACGAACGCGTGCTCGATTATGCCATCAAAGACAAATCGCTGCTGCGACCGATCGATGCCGAATATCCGTTCATCTATGCGGAAATCTATTATGCGGTCGAACAGGAAATGGCGCTGACGCTCGAAGATTTCCTCAAGCGGCGCTGCGGTCTCGGCAACATGGGCTTTATTTCCGACGCGGCGCTGACCTCAGTTGCCGGGGCGATGGGTGACCTTATGCGCTGGGACAGCACGCGCCGCAAAGAAGAGGTCGCATCGTTCAAAAAATCCCGCTCGATCATCGGTTGATGCAATCTGCAGACGCCAGCGTTGCCGCATTGTGCAATTTTCTCGCCGGCAAAAACATTCCGTTCACGCAGCACGAAGTTTTGGCGCCATACACCTCGTTTCGGCTCGGCGGAAACGCGGATGTTTTTATTACGCCGCAGAATGCCGATCAGCTGGCGTTGGTGCAGGCATGGCTGCGCGAAAATCCCATTGCAGTGTTTCTCCTGGGCGGCGGCTCTAACCTGCTGATCAGCGACAGCGGCTTTCGCGGCGCGGTCATCCATCCTGCTTTTGGCGAAGAGGCGCAGATTCTGCACCAGTCGGCTGACCGGCTGGCAGTTTTCGTGCCGGCGAGTGCCAGGGCACCGCTCACTGGTAAAAAAATTTCGGCGCTGGGGTTTACGGGGCTCGAATTTCTGACGACGATACCCGGGCAGTTCGGCGGTTCGATCATACAGAACGCGGGCTGCTACGGCCATGAGCTCAAAGATTCTCTGGTGGATGTGCGCGTCGTGCGCGGCGGCAACGTTGTTACGGTCGGCAACGCAGACTGCGCTTTTGAATACCGCGACAGCGCGTTCAAGCGCGACACAGCGCAGTGGGTTGCGGGTGCGACACTCGAACTCGCTGCGGGCGACTCCAAGTTGATTGAAGCGTATATTGCAGATTACAAGGCGCGGCGGATTGCCTCGCAGCCGAAAAACCGGCGGTCGGCGGGCAGTATTTTTAAGAACCCCAAAGGCGCTGCGTCAGAAAAAAAAGCGTGGCAACTCATTGAGTCAGCCGGGCTGCGCGGCGTTAAAGACGGCGGCGCAGAAATATCGGCGGAGCACTGCAACTTCATCGTAAACAACGGCGACGCAACGGCGGCGCAGGTGTACCGCCTGATTCAGCTGGCGGAGAAGCGGGTGTTTGAAACGAGCGGCGTAAAATTAGAACGCGAAGTTGTTCTCGTCGGATTCTGATAGCCCAGGCCTTAAGGCCCGGGCTATCAGAATTAATAAGATTTCGCCGTTTCGTTATAGACGGTCGACGTAATGCCCGAGCGAATAATATTCCGGTATGTTTCAAAACTCTTCCGCTTCTTGCGCGCAAAACCGTTTTTGTAATCGACCTCGACTAAGCCGAAGCGCGCATCAAAACCCTCTGCCCATTCAAAGTTATCGATCAGCGACCAGTGGAAATAGCCGCGCACGTCGACGCCGTCTTTGATTGCGGCTGCGATCTCGGCCAGATGAGTCACGAGTAACTGCTGCCGCAGTTTGTCGTCTGCCGCAGCGTTGGCCGTGCCCGATTCGAGGACATAGACCGGCAGAGAGTAGCGCGCCTTAGCGTTTTTAAGAACGGTTTTCATACCAAGAGGGAAATCCGCCCAGCCGAGCTCGTTCTTGATTTCACCTTCGAAAGCGTCGTCGTGGTTTTTGATTTCAAATTTCGTGGGTGCAAGAATATTTGATTTGATATAGAAGCGGCCATAGTAGTTGATTCCGATAAAATCCTGCGTTCCCTTGAGCCCCTCAATCGGTTTTTCGATGTCGGTATTTGTCACTTTGAGAACCCCGGTCTGTATCGCATCGGTGAAATCCCAGATGAAGGCCTGCTCGACTTTGCCGGCGATGATGCGATCGAGAATTGCATGGTTGCGGTAGGGCGCAAACTCGCGCGTGTGCTGTGTCACTCCGACCAGCGCCGCGGGATTCGCTGTCTTAATGATGGCAAACGCTGCGGCGTGCGATCTCAGCAACGCTTCCATGACGGGTGCGACTGATTTTTCATCGGGACGCTTTTCGAGCGGCGGGAAAATCCCCTGCATATAACCCGAGTAGATGTAGACCATAGGCTCATTGAGTGTGCACCACACGCGCACGTCCTTACCCCAGCGGCTGACGACAAAATTCACGAACTGCATAAAATGCTGAACCGCATCGGCTCTTTCCCAGCCGCGCTTGCCGTCCTTTTCTGCAAAGAACCATGCCGGCGAGCTGAAATGGAAAAGCGTGACCGAAGGTTCGATACCGTTGGCTTTGAGTTCGGCAAAGAGTTTGTCGTAGAACGCCACAGCCGCCGCATCGGGCGCTGCCATACCTTTGCGGGGAAACAGGCGGTCCCAGGCGATTGAGAAGCGGTAGGCGTTGACGCCGAGATCTTTCATCAGGCGCACGTCTTCGGCCAGCTTTTCGCTGTGTGCGGTCTTGAGCCGAATCACTGCGGCCGGCCACTGCTGCAGATTCTTAATGGCGGCGCCCGTGATTAGTTTACCTTCGCCGCCATAACTCTTGCGGATGAGTTCCGCCCAATCGCTGGCCTCGGTGGGCTCGAGCTGTTCGGCTGCGGTGGCAGTGCCCCAGAGAAATGTGCGCGGAAAGCCCAGCGTTTCCGGTATCGTTTGCGACGAAAGCCGCTTCGCCGATCTTTTTTTGCCGCCGACCGTCATCAGCAGCACGGCGACGACAGTGATCGCCAGCAATCCAATGCGCAGCGTACGCTTATTCATATTACCCGGCCCGCCGCCATGCGCGTCACGTCAACCGAACTTGCGGGTCATAAAACCCACCAGGCTCGTGAACTCTTCGGGCATCAGGCGTTTTGCGAGATCCATTGCGTGCGCATCGAGGCCGATCAGCAATTTCTTTTTCTTTTTATTTATGGCCCCAAGAATCGCTTTTGCGGCATCTTCAGCCGAAGTTTGCGCAATCGCATCGAAGCGCGACGTGAGGTGCGCCTTGTCGTTGCCGCCGGGCGAAGCGTGCACCTTCGCGTTGCGCACGATGTTGGTTTTGATGCCACCGGGGTGTACCGAGGTAACGATGACATTGGTGTCTGTGAGTTCCTGGTGCAGGGTCTCGTTGAAGCCGTACACTGCATACTTCGAGCAGTTGTACGGGCCGTTGGTGGGGAAGGGTACAAAGCCATTCACGCTTGAAATATTCACTACAGCGGCTTCGGGGCGTGTCTTCAGGTGTTTGAGGAAAGCCAGCGTGCCGTAAACGACGCCCCAGAAATTCACGTTCATTACCCATTCAAAATCCTCGTACGAGACTTCATCGAGCGGCTGCAGCACCGTGACACCGGCATTGTTGATCACAATGTCAACCTGCCCGTGGTCTTTGAGCGCCGCATCTGCCAGAGCATAGACCTGCTCGCGCTTCGAGACATCCACCACGTGCGAGGTGATTTTGGTCTGCCCATGCAGTTCACCGACGGTGGCTTCGAGGTTCTTCTGTGCAACGTCGGCGAGCACGAGTTCAGCGCCGGCCTTCGCGAGCTGCTGTGCAAGGCAACGCCCGATGCCAGAGCCGGCACCGGTGACGACGGCGACTTTGTTCTGCAAATTCTTCATCCGGCTAAGTGCTGAAAGTTGACAGAGGGGTCAAGTTGTGTCCGATACGCAACGGAAAATCAAAACCAGCTTGACCCGGTAAGATATCAGGGCTGGATACATTATGGCACATGGGAATCGGCGGCTGTTTTGTATCGCCTCGCTGCTGCTGGCGCCGCAATTTGACTTAGCCGCCGAGCAGCCGGACGAAACCCGCGAAGCGTACGTCGAAGCCGTCGACGGCGATATTTTGATTCGACCGGCGCTCAATTACAACCAGCTCTCGCTGCTCATCTTCGATCAGACGAAGGATAACAATACGCTTGTGAGTTTTAAACCAAACAACACGTTATTTACCCGAGTTGATGTGGGCTATAAGGGCTTTGGGCTCGGGGGCAGCTTCAATATACCGGGTTCGGAAAAGGACAAAGCAGAATACGGCGAAACACGCTCGACGGATTTCCAGTTTTATTATTACGGACGCAAATTCGGCGCAGACATTGTCTACCAGCGTTATGAAGGATTTTATGCCGAACTCGGCGGGGTGGGTGGCGCATTCACAACCGGACTCAGCGCGCGGGGCGACCTCAAGATGTCCAATATCGGCGCAAACGCCTATTATGTTTTTTCGGATAATTTTTCGATGCCCGCCTCATTCCGCCAGACCGAACGGCAAAAGAAGCTGGCTTATAGTTTCCTTTTGGGCGGCACGGTTTCGCATTACACGATTGCGGCCGATCGGTCTCTGATTCCGCAAAGCCATCAGGCGGCTTTTGCTGAATATGGAAACTATAGCGGCGGCAAATATACCAACCTCTCGGTGATGCCGGGGTTTGGCATCACGGTGGTGCCGGATAACTACCACTTCTATATGAGTCTGGTGGTGCTCGCGGGTATTGGCATGACCTACGCCGACACGCAAACTACTACGGGCGCTGTCAAAAAGATGACGGACAACTACAAAGTGAATGCGAAATACAGCGCCGGCTACAACGGCGATAATATTTTTGGCGGAGCTTCGATCGTGCTCGATCTTTCTGCCGCCGCAACATTTTCCAAATCCACACTGAATGTCGGTTCAGGGGTTATTTTCATCGAAGTTTTCGCCGGTATCCGGTTTCATTCAACATCTAAAAAGACCTGAACCCGTACTGGCGTCAGGTTTTAGAGCCGATGGCTCGCCGCGCCCCGGCTCAAACTGCGATTCTGTTGCATTATCCGGACCACAGCCGCAGAAGTTTCAGATCCTTTTCCGCCTGTTCGCGGATACCTGGGTCCGAAGATAGTAAT
>CAYHJO010000156.1:0-10643 GCA_964356715.1 uncultured Turneriella sp.
CCGATCTTCCAGCCCTCGGCAAAATTTTGCGGCGCGAGGTCGGGATTTTCTTTCGGGAAAGTCGTGAGACCCGTGTGCGTAAAGACCACGATGGTTTTCTCTCCCTGCGCTTTAAGCTCAAATGCCACCAGTGAATCGCCGGCATAGCCATCGTAGCGCCAGCTGTAAGACAATTTTTTCTCCGGAATAACTTCTTTCACTTCGCAGATATGCGTGTACTGTTTCTCCGGCGACGGCCCGCCGCTGAAGCGAAATTCAGCGCCGGCTTCGGCCCGAAAATCAGGCAGGTCAAAATACCATTGTTTCATAGCCGCCACGTCGGTCAGGGCCTGCCAGACCCTGCCGACCGGCGCATCGAAAACGTGCTCGAGATAGATATCCGGTGGATTGACTTTCATTTCGGTCTCTTTTTCGAATTAACGCAGGCTTCTCATTTTTCTGCGTAGGCTTTGAAATTATTCAGGATCGCCTGCCAGCCGTGTTGCTGCATTTCAACCGGGTTTTCCATTTCGGCATCGAAAATTGTTTTCACGTGAGTGTGCGCACCGGCACTTTCAAAGGTCGTCGTTGCCTGTCTGCCGTCGCTCATCGTGTAGCCGATTTCCTTGTGGTGGATGATATTGTGATAAACGGCTTCAAAATCAAAGCCGAAACTGCCGTCTTTGGCTTCCATGCGCGCGGTATATGTTCCACCGACGCGCAGGTCGTTCTCGACCCACGGGCACTGCCAGTCGTGTGAGGCAAAATTCCAGTGCGTGATGTGCTCCGGTTGGGTCCAGTAGTCCCAGACCTTTTCGAGCGGTGCGTTGATGGTCGCGTGGATTGTCAGTTTTGTTGCCATAGTATTCTCTCCTTGAATTTATTGAATCTGCTTAATATATGCCACAAGCTGGTCTGCGGCGATACCCCACCCCTCATAAAACCCCATCTTTTCGTGCTGCTCAGTCGCTTCGACTGTCCAGTGCCGCGCGGCACCGCGGTAATTTGTCTTGCCATTGCCCAAATCTTCAAATTCGAGCACGACTGTCGTCAGCATCGGGTTCGCGCCGGGGTTCGGTTGCCAACCGACCTTGTAGGCATTTGTCCAAACAAGCTTCGATTCAGGAACAATTTCGAGAAACACGCCGTCGTTAGGAAATTTTTCGCCTTCGGGGGATTGCATGACGTTGAAGAATTCACCGCCGGGCCTGAGATCGATGCGACAGTCAACGACCTGCCACGGTTTGGGACAGAACCATGGCATCAGGTGCTGCGGTTCAGTCCAGCAGCGCCAAACCAGTTGCCGCGGTGCATCGAGAACCCGCTCAAGCTTCAATTCAAAATTATTCTGCATAATTTCTCTTCACCGCCGCTTTCAATGCAGCGATATCGATCTTCTTCATCTTCAGCATTGCCTGCTGCGCGCGGTCGGCGATCACCTTGTCCTTATGCGAGATCAGCTGCAGTAAGATGTTCGGCGTAACCTGCCAATACAGGCCAAATTTATCCTTCAGCCAACCGCACATACTCTCTTCACCCCCGTCAGCAGTGAGCGCATTCCAGTAATAGTCGACTTCTTTCTGCGTTTCGACGCTGATCATGAACGATACGCCCCAGGTGAACTTGAATTCAGGGCCGCCGTTGTACGAAAAAAATCTCTGGCCGTTCAGAATAAAATCGGCCTGCATCGGGCTTGCGCTCAGAATCTTCGATTTCTTTTTAAAGATCGAAGTATAGAATTTAGCCGCATCTTCGGGGTTCGCATTGAACATCAGAAAGGGCGTAATCTGGTGCGCTTTCGCCGCCGCATAGACGCCATCCTTGGCGGCGGCCCGGGGCCGTCCATGTCCTTTGGCACCCACATACTTAGGACCTGTGGCACCGCCTTTAGATTTAGGTGCCGTCCCTTTCTTTGCAGGCTTTGCCTTGTTTTTTTTCGTAGCCATTAGTTTGCCTCCGCGTATTTTTTGAAATTATCGAGAGTCGACTGCCAGCCACCGCGCTGCATCTCCACAGGATTTTCTGACTCAGCCTCAATCGTGATTTTTGTTTTGTCCATTTTTTACTCCTTCTTCGCCAGCACATGCAGCGCAGCTTCGCCCATGGTGTGTTCAATTTTTGTAAACCCCAGCGCCGGCAGATCGAGCCCCTGTAACAGGTTTTCTCCTTTACCCAAAAGCACGGGTGAAAACGCTAAGTGCATTTCATCGATGAGTCCCTTTTGCAGGTATTGTCGCACCGTTGCGACACCGCCGCCAATGCGCACATCCTTATCGCCCGCAGCGGCTTTAGCTTGTTTGAGAGCCGATTCGATACCGTCGGTCACGAAATGAAAAGTATTGTCGCCGGCCATGCGCAGCGGCTCGCGTTTGTGGTGCGTGAGCACAAAGATCGGCACATGGTAGGGTGGATTTTCCCCCCACCAGCCTTTCCAGTCGTCATTGACCCATGGCCCGCGAATCGGCCCAAACATATTACGGCCGAGAATCCATGCACCGACATTCTCAAACGAGCGCATCGCGAAATCGTTATCTATCCCCGTCGTGCCATTGCTCGGACGCGAAGGCACGGATGCCTCAGCGTCGACGCCCGACCCGCTGGCCGCGCGCGGCAGCGTCGCGGAGACGTCGGTATTGGCGTCGACCGCCCCATGTATCTTTTGGAAAAATTGCGTGGGAAAAACCCAGTTCATGATCTCCGGCCCCCGCTCGCCCAATGGATTCTCAAGGCTCTGGTTCGGTCCCGCCCCAAACCCGTCTAATGATACGCCGAATGCGGCGACTCTAACTTTGCCCATGGTGATTCTCCTTGTTTAAGAAGCGCGCGAGCTTCTCCAATGTCTGAAAGCCAAACTCTACGGCGCCGAAGCCGATGCCCACATCGCGCCGCTCTTTCGACGGATGCAGTTGGCGGAGCGTCAGAACGGTTTTTTTATTCTGTTGCTCGTCAAAAGTGATGGTCACAAAAAACCGGTTCGGATCGTTGTCTGTATCTGAACCGTGGTAAAAGACAAGGCGATCGTAGGGCGAAATTTCTTTGTATTCGATGCGGTTGCCGTAGATGGTACCATCGGGTGCGGTAAATTTGAAGCGCCACAAACCACCGACTTTGAAAGTAAATTCTTCGGTCGTTGATGTGAATCCGTTCGGCCCAAACCATTGGTCGAGCGCGCCTTGTTCTGCGAACGCGCTGAAGACCATTTTCCTGGGTGCATCGTAAACACGCGTGAGCACAATCTCCCGCTGAATTTGTTCGTCATAAGTGCCGGTCATTTTGCCGCCCTCCACAGGTATGCATTGAGGCCATCGAATATACCGCTCCAGCCCTGATCCATACCGGCCCGCGGCGCGTTGAAGACGCGGGTGAAGATGGCCTGATTGGGATTTCCTTTATTGCTCATTTTTCTCCTGTTGATTAGATGCCTGCGTCTGCAGCTTTTGCAGGTAAATCTCCAGCCGGTCAAAACTATCTTCCCAGAACCTGCGATATTTTTCTATGAATTCATTTGCTTCTTTAAGACGCGCTGCCTCGATGCGGCAACGCCGCCACTGTGCATCTTTTTCGCGAGTGATTAATCCGGCTTTTTCCAGTACCTTGATATGCTTCGAAATCGCCGGTGCGCTAATGTTGAAGGGTTTCGCCAGCTCTTGTACAGTAGCTGTACCCTGCCCAAGGCGCATCAACATCGCCCGCCGGGTGGGGTCTGCCAACGCTGCAAAGGTCGCGTTCAGATGGTCGCTGGTGGCTTGGTAATGAACCATTAAGTTAATTAACCTTAAGGTTAAATACAAAAAAAGAACCCGCGCGTCAACTGAAAAAGCGGATTGTTCCGCCCAAGAAACGGGAGATCGCCGGGCAGCGAAATCGTTGACCGCCTGTTGTGGTCGAATTAGCTTTGGCTGAAATGCGCGCATGGTTTGGGCTTGTCACAGGAGCGTTCCTCGTTTCCACTGGCTGTACCAGTTGGGGCAATTTCGCGAGCCCGGCCGAAACCGCGGCGGGCAATTCGGCTAAGGTGTGTTCCGGCATAGTCACCGGCATCACGCTGACCGCCGCCGGCACTAACTACACCAGTGCGCCGACAGTGAGCATTTCCGGCGCGGGCGGCTCTGGTTCTGCGGCTGTTGCCAATTTGGTACCGACCAGCCTCGCGACCGTCACCGTTACATCGGGGGGCTCGGCGTATCCCTACCCGTTTTCGGGATCTGTGGTCGCGAGCGGTGGCGGTGGCTCGGGGGCAACCTTCAGTGTTGTCGGAGCCTATCCGATCGCAGGGTTCACGCCCGTTGTGACCGGCAACGGTTGCTCGCCCAATAATACCTACCCTGTCAATTTCACGGGCTGTGGTAGCGGCGGCACCGCCAACATTACGATCAGCGGAGGCTTTCCCGCTGCTCCTACCCTGGTTGCGCCGGGCAGTTACCAATGTCCGCCGACCGTGAGCTTCACGGGATTTACCTGTACAACGATGCCCAACTACAATACGCAGCTCGGTCTTGGGTCGATTCAGACCATTACAGTGACGGCGAGCGGTAGCGGCTATACGGCGGCGCCCGCAATC
The DNA here is from genome assembly GCA_964356715.1 of uncultured Turneriella sp. Lineage (GTDB taxonomy): Bacteria > Spirochaetota > Leptospiria > Turneriellales > Turneriellaceae > Turneriella. Next base: position 4,541 of record CAYHJO010000156.1, read on the forward strand.
GTCATTTCGGGCGGTGGCGGGGCTGGAGCCACCGCGAGCGGTGCGCTCACGCCAACGGGCGTGGGTAGCGTTGCCGTTACTGCCGCTGGCAGCGGATACACCAGCGCACCGACGGTTACTCTTTCCGGCGGCGGGGGTACGGGTGCGACCGCAACCGCCACGATCAATCCTTGTCCCTAAAAAACCAGCTCCTCTAAATCCCGTGCGCGGACCAAAACAAGAACAATTGTTTACAATATAACTAACACCGTTAGATTATCCACGGCGGGTCTGTTCCGCAGACCCCGGAGGGAAAATATGGAAAACTCGATACAGACAAACCTGTTTGACACATTCAAAAAATTCGAGGGCGTTTTGCCCAAGATCGCCCGCACCGGTCTCTTCAGTCCCGGTGCGCAGCGTTACACGCAGGCACTCGCGGGAAATTCTGTCGTGCACTACCGGCCGGTGGCCACCGTGGCGGCGCGCGGGCAGGAGGCCAGCGACACCGTCAGTCTGACGCTTACGCCGCCCGAGGGATATCCGCCTTTCAGCGCGGGCCAGCACATCGATGTCGCGGTCGAAATCTATGGAGTGCGCCACGTACGACAATACTCGATTACCAGCCTGGAAAACAGCCCTGAACTACAGATCACCGTCAAGCGACAGCCGGGCGGCATGGTTTCGAATTTTATTTATGGCACTGTCAAGCCGGGTACGCAGATCGAAATCTCCGCGCCGCGCGGCGAGTTCATCGTGCCATCGCGCGACCATAGTGCCTACCTGTTCTTTTCCGCTGGCAGTGGTATTACGCCGGTTTATGCGATGGTCTGTTCGCTGCTGAAGAATGGCGCATGGGGGGATATCCACTTTTTCCATGCGGCTAAATCGGCCGACGCAGTCATTTTTCGTGACGAACTCAAGCGCCTCGCGGCCGAGCATGAAAACTTTCATCCGCACTTTTTTTACAGCGAGAGCGGCGACAACACGCGACTCAGTGTCGCCAGTGCTTTGATGGCATTGCAGAACGCAGTGCATTCGCCGCAGACACCGGTGAGAATCTGCGGCCCCGGCGAGTTCGTGCAAAGTATCGACGCTGACCTGCGCAGCCTGCACTACACGCAGATCGCCGCAGAGTATTACACGCTGCCGCAGACTGCGAGCGGCGAAGGAGTGGCAGCGTTTCTGCGCTCGGGCACTGACGCGAAAGCTGAGACGAACCTGCTCGAAGCGGCAGAAAGTGCTGGCATCAAAGCCAAACACGGCTGCCGCCGTGGCATCTGCCATGAATGCAAGGTGTATAAACGTTCGGGCACGGTGAAAAATATCCTGACCGGTAAAGAAACTTCAGGAGAAGAAAACATCCAACTTTGTATCACGCAGCCCGTCGGCCGGGTGGAGATAGAATTGTAAAACGCCTCCATCTATTCCGGCCTTCGGCCGGAATAGATGGAGGCAAAAAAACCAAGGAGAACACAATGAAAACCAACAGAAATCTCAATGCAGAAGAACTCGAAGCGTTCGGTCGCGAGCTAGATCAGGTGCGCGCCGAAACCCTCGCCAAAGTCGGCGAAGAGGATGCCAAGTACATCCGCGACATTATTCAACTATGCCGCGACCACGAACTGCTGGGCCGCGAACTTTTGAAAGGCGACGGACAAAACCCGGCGTCATGGCTCAAAGGCACCTGGTCGCTCGGCATCGCGAAAATTCTTGAAAACATGGAAATCGGGCACAACGTAATGCACGGCCAGTATGATTTCATGAACGACCCGGACATACACTCGCAGAGTTACGAATGGGACACCGCTTCTACCGCCGATGGCTGGCGACACTCGCATAACTATATGCATCACACGTACACCAACATTGTAGGCAAGGACCGCGACCTGGGATACGGTATCCTGCGCCTTACCGACGATGAGCCGTGGAAGCCGCAGCACCTTGCGCAGCCGATCTCAAACATGCTGCTTTCGCTGCTGTTTGAATACGGCGTTGCATTGCATGATCTCGAGGCGGAAAATATCAGAAACGGTAATAAACAACTCACGCTGAAAGAACTCAAACCCGTACTCGCGAAGATGTTTTCACAGGCAGCAAAGGATTATGTCTATTTTCCGGCAACCGCCGGTGCAAATGCACTGCCCGTCTTAACCGGCAACGTGGCCGCAAACCTGATGCGCAATGTATGGGCGCACGCGATCATCTTCTGCGGCCATTTCACCAGCGATGCAGAGACCTTCAGGCAAGAAGAAGTCAGCGACGAAAGCCGCGGCGCATGGTATTTGCGGCAGCTGCGTGGTTCGAGCAATCTGACCGGCGACTGGTGGTTCCATATTCTGTCGGGCAACCTGAGCCACCAGATCGAACACCACCTGTACCCCGATATTCCCGCCTGGCGTTACGCCGAGATGGCACCGAAGGTGCGCGCGATCTGCGGGAAATACGGGCAGCATTACAACACCGGCAGCTTTGCAAAACAATACAGCCAGGTGTTGCAACGCATCTTCCGTTTTTCGCTGCCGGATAGCTGGTTTAAGGCGGCGTAACTCCACCCCTATCCCCCCTCGCCCGCATGCGGGCCCAACGGCCCACTAAGTGGAGAGGGGGAGTTCAAACAAAATTTCATCTGCAATTACAGCTTGCACACGGAAAGAAGCGTTCAATATTGCCCGGCTTAACGTGTCGGGCTTATGACTTTCAACGAAAACAGCAGAGTAAAAATACCAGCCATTCTGCAACTCTGCAGGCTTGGGTATAACTATATCTCTCCGCCGACCGCGCGGCGAGATGAAAGCACGAATATTTTTACGGAGATCTTCTCGGATAGCCTGGTGCGGTTAAACCCTGGCATTGCAGAAAGCGAAATCACGCGCGCATACCAGGAAATTATCCTCTGCCTTGATAATGAAGATTTGGGCAAAGAATTTTACACGAAACTAACCGCAACTTCAGGCATAAAACTACTCGATTTCAGCAATCCCGAAAACAATGTTTTCCATGTCGTCACTGAGATGACCTGTAAGAATGGTGAGGATGAATTTCGCCCGGACATTACTCTGCTCATCAACGGTATGCCACTCGCCTTTATCGAGGTCAAAAAACCCAATAATGCCGATGGTGTGCTGGCAGAGCGGGAGCGAATCAATATGCGGTTCGGCAACCGCAAATTTCGCAAGTTTATTAACATCTCGCAGATTCTGGTTTTTTCAAACAATATGGAATACGACCCTGAAACGCCGGAGCCAATTCAGGGTGCGTTCTATGCGACGACCGCCGCCAAGGCAGCTATTTTCAACCGGTTCAGAGAAGAAGATCCAAATGTTGCAAACGGACTGCCGCCACTGACCGATGCAGAAGAAGATTTTGTCTTGGCCGACAACCATCTGTCGCATATCAAGACAGCGCCGGAATTTAATACAAACAAGAACCCGAATTCGCCCACAAATCGAATCCTGACCTCGCTTTTTCGCAAAGACCGGTTCTTAACGCTGCTGCAATTTGGTATCGCCTATGTGCATGAAAGCCACGGCATAGAAAAACACATCGTGCGATACCCGCAGTTTTTTGCAATGCAGGCAATTCGGCAAAAACTGGACGCAGGTTTGCGCAAGGGTATCATCTGGCATACTCAAGGTAGCGGCAAAACAGCGCTGGCCTATTATAATGTGGCTTATCTGACGCAATATTTTCAAGCAAAGGGAGTAATCCCCAAATTCTATTTTATTGTCGATCGTATTGATCTTCTGATTCAGGCAAAACGCGAATTCAGCATGCGCGGCCTTACTGTGCAGACAGTGAATTCCAAAGAGGAGCTGAAGAAATATTTTCAGCTGCGTCAGGCGGTGCACAGTGCGGCCGGTGGGCGTGAAATCACGGTTGTTAACATCCAGAAGTTCAGGGACGATACCGATGTACTGACCAGCTCAGATTACGACGTCGATATTCAGCGCGTTTACTTTCTCGACGAGGTACACCGTAGTTACAACCCGAAAGGCAGCTTTCTCGCCAATCTAATTACCTCGGACAAGAATGCCATTCTGATAGGGCTTACCGGAACGCCGCTGCTCAGCCGCGACGCACGATCTACCAATGTCTTTGGCGGTTACATACATCAGTATTACTACAACCGTTCGATTGAAGATGGCTACACGTTGCGGCTGATTCGAGAAGAGATTGAAACAAGCTATAAGATGCAGATGCAGGCAGCGCTCAAAGAAATCGATATCATAAAAGGTTCGGCTGACCGCGAATTCATCTATTCGCATCCGAAATTTGTCGAACCGATGCTCGATTATATTATCGAAGATTTCAAGAAAAGCCGGGTACGGCTCGGTGACGACAGTATTGGCGCGATGGTGATCTGCGACAGTTCGGCGCAGGCGAAAAAACTCTTTGAATTCTTTGAGAAATCCCCACGCGGGCTTACGGCGGCGCTGATCTTGCATGATATTGGCAGCAAAGACGAGAGAAAGACGCAAATTAACGAATTCAAAGAAGGTAAACTGGACATCCTCTTTGTTTATAATATGCTGCTCACCGGCTTTGATGCGAAGCGCCTGAAAAAACTCTATCTGGGACGCGTGATCAAAGACCATAACCTGTTACAGGCGCTGACACGCGTCAACCGGCCGTACAAAGACTTTCGTTATGGGTTTGTGGTCGATTTTGCCGATATCAGCGAAGAGTTTGAAAAAACCAATAAAGCGTATCTCGACGAATTGCAGTTAGAACTGGGCGATGAGCTGGAGCATTATTCGAATCTGTTTAAATCGAAAGAAGAAATCGAACGAGAACTCGAAGAGATCAAAGACCGGCTGTTTCAGTTCGATACCGAAAATGCAGAGATATTCTCGCAGCAGATTTCGCAGATTGAAGACCGCGCCGAGTTATTGACCATCAAAAAGGCCCTCGAAAATGCCCGCAACCTGTACAACCTGATTCGTCTCTACGGTCACTCCGACTTGTTAGAAAAGCTCGATTTTAGGAAGCTGAACCAGCTGTTGAATGAGACCACCCGGCACCTGGCGCTCTTGAACCTGCGCGAAAGTCTCGAAAGCGACGGGCAGGCGATGAACGTGCTAAACGAAGCGCTCGAGAATGTCGTGTTCATGTTCCGCAAGATCGACGAAGCACAGCTGATTATTGCCGATGAACTCAGGGAAACGCTGCGCAAGACGCGCGAAAGCCTGAACGGCAATTTCGACAAAAAAGATCCGCAATTTGTAAACCTCTACGAAGAGCTGCGCCGCATCTTCACGAAGCACCGGCTCGAAGAGATCAGCCAGGAAGAGATGCGCGAGAATATCAAAATCTTGCAGGGTCTGCTCGACCGCGCCGCGACCCTCAACCGGCAGAACGACAACCTCAGCGCAAAATACCGGCATGACCGCAAATTCATGCGCGTGCATAAGCGCATTAAAGAAAAGGGCATCTCAACGCGCGATGCCGCGATCTGCGACGCCCTCGGCGAAATCAAAAAAATTGCCGACGAGAAGGTGCGCAACAACGTGCACATGCTCGCCAACGACACCTATTTCGCGAAGACGCTCTTGCCTGACATTTTAGCCGAATTCGAGAAAAAATCGCTTGAATTAACCGCAGAAAGCGCTAACTATATCAATAACTGTATTGTGCGGGAATATCTCGAAGAATACCACGGAGAAGCGGCTTGAACCAGGAATTCGTTAAAAAAACCAAAGAACTTATCGACCACCTCAAGGCGACCTGCGCCAATTATGGCCTCGGCAACGACGGCAACGAGTACAAGATCATTGTACAGATTTTTCTCTATAAGTTCATGAACGACAAGTTCGCCTACGAGGCGAAGCGCAAAGACCAGCGCCTCGCCAAGGCGGAAAATTGGGAAGACGAGGTCGCCGGCTATTCAGAGGCCGAATATGACCGGTTGCTCATGAAATTGGGCGCAGACACACCGCAACTCAAGTATGAACACTACCTGTCGCGGCTCTTCAACCGACAGAACGAGCCCGATTTTGCCAAAATCTTCGACGCGACGCTGCAAGAAGTCGCTGCACTCAACAACGACATCTTCTCGGTTAAGACCGAAGAAGGCGCGCGCGTCGTTCTATTCGACGAAATCTCGAACTGCGTCGCAGGCAGC
>CAYHJO010000157.1:0-10582 GCA_964356715.1 uncultured Turneriella sp.
TACGCGACGCGGCGAAAGATCTGGCTTCACGGCAAAAACTGCTCGAAGATGCGGATTTCAGAAAAAAATTCCGCAAAGATCTGTTGCGCAAGTTTGCCCCGAAGGTCTGGCACCGCGATCTCGCCGACACGCTGATTCTGGCCTGCCCGGATAAAACTGTCGTCGGCAAAAGTTTTGCGCAGGTGGCAAAAGACAGGGGCGTCGATGCGATTGATCTTTTTCTCGACATGCTTCTGCGCCATGACCGTGACATTCGCTGGCAGACCTGCCTCGCGAACCACCGGCCCGAAAAACTGGCCGAGATCATGCGCAACCCGGCGACGCTGATGAGTTTTGCCGATTCGGGCGCGCACTTGCGAAACATGGCGTTCTACAATTTTCCGCTGCGCATGCTCAAAAGCGTGCGCGATGCGGAATTATCGGGTAAACCGATCATGCCGGTTGAAAAAGCAGTCTGGCGCCTCTCGGGCGAACTCGCTGGTTGGTTTGGGCTCGACGCAGGTATTGTTAAAGAGGGCAAACAGGCCGACATTGTCGTCATAGACCCAAAGCGCCTCGATGCCTCGGTCGACGAAGTGAAATTGCAACCTTGGGGCAAGGGCTTCAAATTTGAGCGGCTCGTGAACGGAGGGCGCGCGGCAAAGCATGTCTTCATCGCCGGCGTCGAAGCGGCGCGCGACGGCAAAGCGCTGCCGGCTTTGGGTAAAAAGCGCATGGGCCGGTTTCTCGAAAGCACCTTTTAAAATGTCCGGCGCATTCTCGCTCTCCGACTCTCCCGGGAAAAATATCCGCGATGGTCTGACCGTGACAGCCATCGCATTGGCATTGCTGGTATTCATGGCCGGTGAATGGCTCAATGTTTTCTTCATCTGCCTTTGGGGTATTTTTGTCATCATTGGTCTCGTGATGTTGGTCATCGGCTGCGTGCGCGCAATCCGCTACGGATTAAAAGGAGTGAAAACCGCCCCGCGCGCCGACGCGCCTGCATCGAAAGTCGACAGGGCTCGCGATTTTTTTGCAGAGCGGCGGAAAAAAGCCGGCTATACGGAAAAACCTCTGTCAGAACGGCTTATCCTCGTGTGGATTTTTTCGTGCCTGCTGGGCCCGCCATTAGGTTGGATCTTCACCTCGAATGTATTTTTTGACCTGACCGAAGCACGCGCGCCAGTTTTTCTCGCGCTGCGCGCGGGATTAACCATTCCCGTGCAGCTGATTACGGCGGCGGTCATGGTTTTACCTTACCGCGCGCCGGTATTAGAAAAGTTCTTTTTTATGCTGTTCACGATTTTTTTCACTCTGCCCTCGGTCTGCTCGGGCCTGAACTCCGCGCGTGACCTCGCAGCCGGCGGGGTTAAAACCGAAGTGGTCACGGTGACGGCTTTTCAACCCGCCGGTTATTTTGCCGCGCCGTGGACCGATGCTTTGGTCGCGCGTAACCTCAATTACGGAAGCTTCCACGCGCGCCTCGCCGACGGGCGTGAGCTGGATTTTTATTGCACGCCGGTATGCCTGACTTTCTGGCAGGAAAGCAGCGGCAAAGACCGCTGGGCCGGTGCAAAGCCCGTCAAAATGCAGTATCTGAAATACCGCGGGCAGATCATTGGCTTCGAAGAAAATTTACCAGAATAAAGGGTAATCCTTTGTTGTTGCTGAGTTATTCTTTATGGCTGATTTTGATTGAATAGGGGATTTTCTTTTTTTCGCGGCCATCGATTTCCGGGAAAAATCGGATCGTTGTCGCATCGACCTTTTCGTATTTGAAAGATATTTTTCCCGGTTCGTAATTTCCCGGAAACGTGCGTTCGATTTCGACGCTCACCGGACGGGAAAGCGTGTTCTCGAGTTCATGCTCGTAGAAATATTCATCCATCCACCTTTTGACGAAATGCGTCTTGTCATAGTTGGTATCGGTCACAAAGTTGTAACGCTTGAAATCGCGTGTGAAGGTACGCAGCACGACCTCGCGCGTTACCCCCGCATCGAGTTTGACTTTGTCGCCGCGCGCAACATATTTCATGGCGATACCGCCCTGGTAAGACAGGTTGCTTTTATTGTCTTCGGAAAAAATATGTACGGTACCGTCGGGCAAGGGTGAAACGCCGAGGCTGGTTTTGGCATCCTGACCCTTCTCTTTCACGTTGCGGAATTCATAGAACTTGTGAACCGGTACGCCGCCCGTCGGCCCGGCAGAGCCGGATGTTCGGTCAGAAGCCCGGTAGATTACCTTGACGTCCACGTCTTTGGCGCTGAATGCCTTCAGCCGCTTCTGCCATCCGTTCGGAATTTTTTCTTTGCCTTCGATCGTGAAGAGAAAATATTCGGACAGCCCCTCTTTGACGATACTCTTCGGTTTGTCCGCGGTTCCCTCGTCTGCTTCTGATTCGGCGAGCGCCATTTCTTTTTCTTCGGCAAGCTTTACCTTGCCGGCGAACTGGTTGCGCACTTCTTCACGCTTTGCATCATCGAGCTCGCCGTAGCGCCACTTGCCCTGCGCCAATTCGGCGATGTTCTCGACGAGATTTACCTGGCCGACGACGAGCCTGACTGCGGCGTTGGGGAAATCTTCGCCTGAATTATTGATCACGCGAATGAAACCGTCGATATTCATCTTGTTTTCCCGGCTGTCGGTGATCGCGGTGTAATCGGCGCTCCAGGTGATGCCCGAGGTGAAATAGCTGATCTCCACGCGCGCGCTGCCAGACAGTTCGCTGTCGATATTCCATTGCAGCGCGTCGTTGCGGCCCGGCGGAAAAGACGTATCGCGCAGCGAGAGTTTGCTTTTTTGCGTGAGAAACGTCATGCGCAGCGAAGTCGGGTCGATCAGCGTGCCGGCCCACGAAAACTGGATCGTGTTCTTGCCCGGCTTGAACGTCAGCTCGCGCGCTTCTTTGACCATCGTGATATCGGCGCTGTTATAGATCGTCAGCTGCACCGACTGGCTTTTGGGCACGGTGACGAGCTCGATGGCAGCCGCCAGCGGCATGGGTACCAAGGCCAATGCGAACAGCGGAAATTGCAGGTACTGAATGAATTTTGGCCGCAAGGTAAACCCGTATCGCATATGCTATTTAGACGTAAAGCGAAGGTTTTGGTTCGCGGAATTTGTCTAGCGCGCAGCGGCGGCAGAAATTTCAATCTCAACTTCTGTTCCGTTGAGCGCCGAAGTGCCTACCAGTATATCCATGAATTTCTCTTCGGTAATGTCGTTCATACTGACTCCGGCGATCGAACCCGCGACGGCGAGCCGGGCATGCTTGCGGTCATGCCCCCAGCCGTGCGGCATCGATACTACGCCCCGCATCATCGCATCGTCATATTTCGCCGTAACCTCAAGTTCACCCGCGCGGGTTTTGAGTTTTACGGTCTGGTTTACCGCAATCTGCAGGCGCGCGGCATCTTCGGGATGGATCAAAAGAAAACACGCATGTTCGTGCCTCGTCAGCTTGGGGTAATTATGCATCCATGAATTGTTCGAGCGCAGATCCCGGCGACCGATGAGGATAAATTTGTTCGGATCTCTTCTGTGGACGAGCTTCTCGTCCAGGCGCGCCAGATCGTTTTTGAAAACTTCGGGCACGATGTGGATTTTCCTGTCAGTCGTGAACAGGCGTCCGGGCAAATGCGACTCCATCGGTCCCAGATCGATGCCATGCACATGCCGCTGTATTTTCTTCAGATTGAGGCCCTCGCTGAACGGCATGAATTTGTCTCCGTGAGGACCCATGCGGATAACCGCATCGATGAGATCCGCAGGTTTCAGAAAGCGCGAAAAAATGTTGTTCACAAAGCCCAGACCCGCGGGGTCGAGGCGTGCCATCAGACCGGAAAAAATTTCAGCGTCACTCTTGCTGTCGGCCGCGGGTGCAAGCACCGCGGGTGAATATTTTACTTTGTTGCGCACTGAGAGCATCTGGTAGAGGACTTCGATGTGGTGGCGTTCGAGCGGCGGCCGCGACGGCAGAATGATGTTTGCATGCCGCGTGGTCTCATTGATATAAATGTCGATCGACGCCATGAAGTCGAGGCCCGCAAGCGCTCGGTCGAGGCGTTTGCCGTTGGGGCTCGAAAGCACGGGGTTGCCCGAAATCGTGAGCATACTTTTAATCTGTCCCTCGCCCGGCGTTTCGATCTCTTCGATCATCGCCGCGCAGGGAAATTCGCCGCGCAGTTCGGGCATTTGGCTCACGCGGCTGCGGTAGCGGTCGTAGCTGCCCGTGGCGTTCATGAGTCCTGCGACGCCGACGACGTCGAGCGCAGGTTTCGTAAACATCATGCCGCCCGGCCTGTCGAGGTTTCCCGTCACGACATGGATTGCGTGTATCAGCCAGTGGCAGAGCCCGCCGAACTCCTGAACCGACGTGCCGATGCGGGGATACATTACGGCAAATTCCGCGCGCGCGAAGTTGCGGGCCAGCGCTGCGATTTCGGCGCCGGCAATTCCCGTGATTTCCGCGACGCGCGCGGGAGGATATTTTTCAGCGATCGTGCGCAGCTCGTCTATGCCCACGGTAAAACCGGCGAGGCGACCCGGCCGAACCAGCTTCTCGCTGAACAAGACCTGCAGAAACGCCAGTAAAAAAAACGCATCTGTACCGGGTCGTATGAAATGGTGTAAATCCGACTCGTCAGCTGTCTCTGTTTTACGCGGATCAATGACGACAATTTTGCCGCCGCGTTCCCGGATGCCGCGCAGCCGCTTGCGTATATTGGGCGCGGTCATCGCGCTGCCATTCGAGACGAGAGGGTTGGCGCCGATGATGACCATATGCATCGTGCGATCGACATCCGGAACAGTGAAGAGCGCCATATGCCCGAACATAAAATACGAAGCCAGCATGTGCGGCGCCTGGTCGAGTGTGGCGGATGAAAAACTATTTTTGGATTTGATCGTACTCAGAAACGGTTCGAGGTAAAGCGTGCCGTCGGTGCTGTGGCCCAGCGGGTTGCCAAGATAGACGCCGACTGCGTCTTTGCCGTATTTTTTCTGGCAGCCTTTGAGCTCATGCGCAACTTCGTCAAACGCTTCGTCCCACGAAATTTTGACCCAGCCTTTGTCCGTTCGCTTTACGGGGTGAGTGAGGCGGTCTGGATCGTTCTGTAACTCTTCGAGCGCCGGTGCTTTTGGGCAGATATAGCCCTGGCTGAACGGATCGGCCTTATCGCCGACAATCTTTTTGACTTTGTTGTTTTCCAACCGGATTTCGAGGCCGCACGTCGCTTCGCAGAATGGGCAAGTCGTGTATTTGGTTTCTTCCATGCGGCGGGATAGCAGAGCCGGGCAGCGTCGGAGTGTAAACCCTGATTTGACCGGTTCAAAAGAATTGACGCGCCGTCAAAAAACGTCTATCTTTAGATGTGCTTGATTACTTGTTTGCAGGCGGCTTCGTTTTCATCGCGACCGCATACCTGGTGTTCCATTATCGCTCCTCACACAGGGCTGCCTGCGACAAATGCCCTTCGACAGGTTCAGGGCAGGCTTCTCCGGCGGGTCGTGGCTAAACCAGCGAAAATAATCCAATCTCGGCGTTTGAGCGAACTCGCGCCCGGCGAAGGCGGCTATATCAGCGAGACACCGCGCAACAATGAGCGCCTCGCTGAAATCGGCATTGTCAAGGGTGAATACATCCGATTGATCAAAGTTGCACCTTTCGGCGACCCGGTCATTATCGAGGTGCTAGGTGCCCCGATTATCGTGCGCCGCGCCGATCTTGCCGAAGTGATGGTGTTTAAGTGAGTCTTGTGGCTCGCTCAAAGATGCCCTCCATGCCAGAGCAAGCCTTACGACATCCGTGTCGTGTGGCCCTCATTGGCAATCCCAATGCCGGTAAAACCACCGTGTTTAATGCGCTCTGTGGTGCCAGACAGCACACGGGCAACTATGCCGGCGTGACCGTCGAAAAGAAGACCGGTCTTTTGCGCGGCCATGACAATATCGAAATCATCGATCTGCCGGGCACTTACAGCCTGAGCGCCAAGTCGGCGGATGAAGAGATTACCGCAAGGGTTCTCTCTGGAACCGCAGCGGGCAACGAGGTGCCGCCGCAGCTCGCGGTCGCAGTGCTAGACGCCGCGAATATTAAACGCTCGCTCTATCTTACACTGCAACTGAGAGAATCGGGTGTGCCGTTTATCTGCGCGCTGACGATGACTGACATTGCCGCGCGGCGTGGCATCACCATCGACCAGCAGGCACTGTCAAAAAAATTGGGCGTGCCGGTGTGCGAAGTCACGCAGGCGGCGAAAGGCCAGATTGCTGCGCTGGCGGAGGCGATTGCCGTGCGCCCTCACCCCCTATCCCCCTCTCCCGGCGGGAGAGGGGGGGGGAAAAGCTCCCTTCTCCCTCCGGGAGAAGGGCCGGGGATGCGACCCGCTTCGGGTCTCCGCCCGCGGAGGGTGGCGGTAACCGTCGAACAGCGCTACGCCGAGATCGATAAAATTCTGCGCAGCGTTATCAAAAAGGAACCGCGGACAGGTTCGTTGACGCAGCGTATCGACCATGTGCTCACGCACCGCGTCTTCGGCCTGATCGCCTTCGCTACCATCATCGGTGGCGTGTTCTTCAGCATCTATGCCGGCGCGCGGCCGATCATGGATCTTATCGACACGGCGATGAAAACATTGGGGCAGAGCCTGCGTGGTACGCTCGAAGCATATCCCGTCACGTCGTCGCTGTTTGCCGACGGTATTATCGCGGGAGCCGGGTCGGTTTTTGTGTTTCTGCCGCAGATAATGATTCTCTTCTTCTTTATCGCGATTCTCGAAGAGACGGGTTATCTGGCGCGCGCGGCTTTTCTCATGGATAAACTGCTCGGCTGGACAGGCCTCAACGGCCGCGCATTCATTCCGCTGCTTTCGAGTTTTGCCTGCGCGGTGCCGGGAATTCTCTCTGCACGTGTGATGCCGACCGACCGCGCACGCATGTCGACGATCCTCATTGCGCCGCTGATGTCGTGCTCGGCGCGGCTGCCCGTTTATGTGCTGTTTATCGGTGCATTTGTCGAGCCGCGTTTCGGCGCGTTGTGGGCAGCGGCGACCCTGTTCGCGATGCATCTCGTCGGTATCAGCGTGGCGATGCCCCTCGCGTGGCTGCTGAACCGTAAGATTCTCAAAGCCGGAGAAAGTCCGTTTATACTTGAGCTCCCCGAATACCATCTGCCTCACTGGCCCAACGTCTGGCGGCGAGTCTACGATGCGGCGATGAATTTTCTGAAGCGCGTCGGTGGAATAATTTTTGCTTTGTCGGTCATCATCTGGGGGCTGGCATATTTTCCCCACAGTGAAAAGACGACGCTGGCCGCGTCGCTCGAATTTGCGACGGAAAAGAATTTACCGCGGCTGATTCAGGACGAAAAAACCGGCAAAATTTCCGGCAGCGAATACGCCGCGCTGCACCACGAACTCGATGCAAAAATCCGCGCGGCGCATCTGCGCGACAGCTTTCTCGGCCGTTTCGGCCGCGCGGTCGAGCCGGTGTTTCGTCCGCTGGGTTATGACTGGAAGATTTCGGTCGCGATTCTCGCGGCTTTCCCCGCGCGCGAAGTATTTGTTTCTACGCTGGGAATTATTTTCAGCGTGACCGACGCCAAAGACGACCCGGCGGCACTGGGACGCCGCCTGTCGGCGGAGAAAAAGCCCGACGGTAAACCCGCTTACGGGGCGCTGCTGGCCGCATCGATCATGATCTTCTTTGCACTCTGTGCGCAGTGCATGAGCACGCTGGCGACGATTCGGCGCGAACTTGACAGCACGCGCTGGGCGGCCATTGTATTTGTTGTTCTGACGGGCCTCGCGTATGTTATTTCGTTGCTCGTCTACCAGCTGGGGAAAAAGCTGACGGTGTGAAAATCCGGGACTATATCTATCCTCAGTTTCAAGAACGCAGGCAGGAGCACCGGTTTATTCTCGACAACAACGAGAAAGCCGCCAGGCAGGCGCGCTGGGGCTTTCTATTTGGCGCTTTTGGCTATGCTGCTCTTGGCGGATTGTCTTTTTTTCTTCTCCCAGACTATTTTTCGCGCGCCTGGCCGTTCATTTATGGGTTCATTTTGCCGACACACGGCGCGGCTGCGCTCATTGTCGGCAGACTCAGCAAATTTTTCTATCTGCAGTGGCTGTTGGTTTTGGCGAATGTGTTTAGCAATAGTTGCGCGATCGTGCTTATTCACATGTCGCGCGACGAAGACTATCACAAGTATGGCTACGGCCTCATCATTTGCATCATTATCTATATCTTCTCCATGCTGCGTCTGCGCACGTTTTTCGCGATTGTCGCCTCATCGCTCGTGATTCTCGAATATGTTGCGTATGTCTGGTTTGTGAGACCGATGCCAATCCACGATTTTATCTACAGCATATCATTTATTTCTTTCGTCAATATTGCGGGCCTGTTCTCGGTATTCTTCTTTGAACAGAACTCGCGGCGCGAATTTTTGCAGAGCCGCACGATTGAGGAGCAGAGCCTGCTCCTGACTGAGGAAAAGAAAAAATCCGAGGCGCTGCTGTTGAACGTGCTGCCGGAGAGCGTCGCAAACCGCTTGCTCGCCGGCGAGCGGACTATCGCAGACTATTTCGACAATGTCTCAGTGATTTTTGCCGACATCGAAGGTTTTACCAGTCTTTCGCGCCGCCTGAAACCGCAGCAGCTGGTCGCGCTGCTCAATCGCGTGTTCAGTCATTTTGATTCGCTTGCCGAGGTGCTCGGTCTCGAAAAAATCAAGACCATCGGCGACGCGTACATGGTGGGTGCGGGCTTACCGCACAAGGTTGACGATCACGCAGAACGGTGTTTTGCAATGGCGCAGGGTATGCTGCGCATTCTCGAGGAAGAGAATCAGGGCCTGGAAGACAAACTGCGTCTGCGTATCGGCATCGCTTCGGGCCCCGTCGTCGCGGGAGTGATCGGACAGAACAAATTCATCTACGATTTGTGGGGTGATACGGTGAACACCGCTAGCCGTATGGAATCTTCGGGCGTTGCAGGTGAAATCCATATTACCGAAACGACGATGCTCGCGCTGGGCAATACAGCGCAGTTTGTCGACCGTGGCGAAATCGAGATCAAGGGCATCGGCAAAATGCGGACGTATCTGGCGCGGGCAGTGTGAGTCAGACGACAACCGACGAAATGCTTTATGGCATGTCTGAGTCATTCGATCTGCACATATGTCATTGGTGAAGATTCAAATTGGCGACCAAAGCGGAGAGTTTGCTCCGGAAACGACCTTTGCCGAAGTTGTCGAAAAACTGGCCCCCACTTTCCGTAAAACAGCGCTCGGTATTGAAGTCGAAAAAGTCAGTTATGACCTGGCCAGAACAATCGCCGAAGTATCCGCAGATTTGCGGAGCAAATCTGCGGATACTTCGGCGGGCTTTGTGGCGCGCCCACTGACTTTCGACGACGAAGCCGGCAAAGAAATTTTCTGGCACTCGAGCGCGCACGTGCTGGCGCAGGCGCTGAAACGGCTCTATCCGCACATTCAGCTCGAAGATGGCCCGGTGGTGAAGAACGGCCCCGGCTTCTTCTTTTATGACGTCTTGCTCGAAGACAAAATTAGCGAAGAGTCGTTCGAAAAGATCGAAGCCGAGATACAGAAGGTGATACGCGAAAACCATCCCGTGAAGCGCACGGTGATCGAGCGCGCCGATGCTGTGGCGAAATTCAAGGCCATGAACGAACATCTTAAAGTCGGTATCATTGAAAAATTACCGACAGACAAAGACATCAGTATCTATGAACAAGGCGAATTTGCCGACCTCTGCCGCGGCCCGCACGTGCCGTCGACCGGCAAGCTCGGCGTCTTTAAGCTCACGACTGTTGCCGGCGCATACCTCGGTGGTAAGGCTGAGAACCAGATGCTGCAGCGCATCTATGCGGTGAGTTTTCCCGATAAAAAACTTCTCGCAGAACATTTTCGCCGTGTCGAAGAAGCGAAGAAGCGCGACCACCGCAAGCTGGGTGGCGAACTCGAACTCTTTACGACCAGCGAAGATATCGGGCCGGGACTCATTCTGTGGCTGCCGCGCGGCAACATCATTAAAGACGAACTCGAGAACTGGGCGAAAGAAACCGAAGCGAAGAGCGGTTACCAGCGCGTGACAACGCCGATCGTTACAAAAGAGAATCTGTTCTATACCAGCGAACACCTGCCGCACTACATGGATAGCATGTTCCCGCCGATGCAGATGGATAACGAGAACTACTACATCAAGCCGATGAACTGCCCGTTTCACCACACCATCTTCGGGCACCGGCCGCGTAGCTATCGCGAGCTGCCGCTCAGAATGGCTGAATATGGTACCTGCCATCGTTATGAAGATTCGGGTGCGCTCATGGGGCTCATGCGCGTGCGGGCGATGCAGATGAACGACGCGCACATCTATTGCACCGAAGAGCAGGCCGTCGAAGAATTCAAGGCGGTTATCAAACTGCACGAATACTATTACAAAGCGCTCAACATCACCGACTATCACATGGTACTGTCGCTGAGAAATCCTGCGAACAAAAAATACCATGGCGATGTCGAAATGTGGGATAAGGCCGAGGCACTCACGCGTCAGGCGATGGAACAATCGGGTGTGCAGT
>CAYHJO010000158.1:0-5091 GCA_964356715.1 uncultured Turneriella sp.
CGAGCGGCACCGTTGCTGCAGACACCGGGGCAGGAAACGGAGACACCGCAACCAGCCTGGATAAACTGCACGGCCATACGGCGACGACGAAGCACCTGGCCACGGCAACCTACCATTACCACATTGCCAACGATCCGAAAGCACTAACTGATGCGACAGGAGCAGGTTACAGCATCACCTCGTTTGCAACGATCCTCAGTTCATACTTCCGCGGCGTCCCCGGTACGGTCTCCAACTGATAGCTCATGCGCGCGGCATCGGTATCACTCTTATTGCTTTTCCTCCATTGCCGCGGCGCAGCGACACTTACGGCCAGCGATCCGCAGCTGAAATTCAGCGGCGGGCGCTGGCTTTTTCAGGGGAAGCCATTCACCGGTAAGCTCAGAGAACCATTACCCGATGCCATCCGCCTGACAGAATATAAAGACGGCATCGAACATGGTGAGCAGACGATGCACGCGCAGTCGGGTGTACTGGTTGAAGAACGGCATTATAGAGAAGGCAAGAAGCACGGTTTGCACCGCGGCTGGTTTGTGAACGGGCAAGACCGTTTCTATTCAGAATTCAGCGAAGACCAATATACGGGCGAACACTGGACTTGGCATTCGAACGGCAAGGTCGCCGAATTCAAAAAATACACACCCGATGGGCAGATCCTGGTGCACAAACACTGGCGCGAGTCGGGGCAGATCTACCGCAACCAGGTCTTCGCGGCAAAAGCCACGACGACCGCCGGCATGCCGGGAGTTAAACTATGCAATACAGTCAAAGATACAGTGGGTGGGCGATGATTCGCCACCCTCACCCCCAGCCCCTCTCCCGGAGGGAGAGGGGTGTCGAATTCTCCCTTCTCCCTCCGGGAGAAGGCGCTTGCGGTCAGGCGCAGGCCGGACGGGGGATGAGGGTGATTAGGGCGATGGTTGCTGTACTTCTAATCTGTACCACCGCCTGCGGCGAAAAAAACAAACCCAATCTGCCACGCGAGCTTGCGGAATTCCACACTCCGCGTTCAGACGCCCCCCCCTACTTCAAGGGCAGCGACATGAACCCGTACTGGGCAAACAAAGGCGCTACGCTGCCGAACGATTTGCGGCAGCTGATGCAGTTCACGTTCACCACACATACCGGCAGCGTTTTGACACCCGCCGATGTGAAGGGTAAACTTGTGCTCATGTCTTTCTTCTTCACGCGCTGCTCGGGTATCTGCCCGGTGGTGACCGCGAGTGTGAAGCGCATCCATGAGCGCATTAAAGACCATAAGAACCTCGTCTTCGTGTCGGTGAGCGTTGACCCCGAGCACGACGGCGCACAGCAGCTGACTGAGTTCCGCAACCGCATGAAAGTGCCGTTCGACAACTGGTACTTTTCGACCGGCAACAAAGACGAAATTTATGGCCTCGCGCGGCAGGTGTTCCAGTCAGACGTGACAGTGCGCGGCACCAAGGATCAGGCGGATTTTCTGCATACTGAATCTGTGTACCTGCTCGATAAAGATCTCTACCTGCGTGGCATCTACCGCACGCGCGGCCTCGAAGACCTCGAACGGCTGGCGAAAGAAGTCGCACAGCTGCGCGCGGGTTAACCACTACTCTGCTTTGCCGGCTGTTGCCGCAGCCGGCTCTGGCGCGTGAGTTTTTTGCAACGTTTCTGCGCAGCGACACTGCTTTTCACTGCGCCAATTGCGGCCGAAGACCTGGCCGAGCGCATACGCCAATCGGCTATCAAAATGACCGAGGCATACCTGCGGCAAGACAGCAAAACCCTCGTTCAATACACGGCAGAACCTTTGGTTCGGCGCGCAGGTGGCCCCGACGCGTTGGCCGCGAAGATCCAGGCAGAATTTGAATCGAACCGCAAAGAGAACATCCGCCTTATCTCTTATACCTTTATCAAACCCGACCGCATTCACTATGTTCAGGGCACGCTGTTTGCGCTCATTGAACGCAAAAGCCGGTGGCAAATGGCCTCGCAATCGATGGATCTGCGCTACAACGTGCTCGCGGTCTCGACCGATTCGGGCACCAGCTGGCGCTTCGCCGAAGCATCGGCGATCAGTGAGGATGTATTCCGTAGCCTGTTCGGCTTTTTCGATAAGCAGCTTTTTTCTGAGTTTTACGAATATACTTCGGAGCGCACGAACCGTAAGAAATAACCTTAAGACGGTGATAACTGTCTTAAGGTTTAGCCCGCGCACAGAGCGACCTCCTGTCGCGCGCAGGCTTAAAACCTCCTTGTTCTTTACACCCTATCTGAATTCCCATTTTTGGCGGTGTAACCGTAGGCTTTTGGCCAACGGCTGAAAGCACTATGAAAAACATCGCCATCATTGCCCACGTCGACCACGGCAAAACAACTCTCGTCGACAAAATTCTGGGCTTCTGCTCAACGCTCGAAGCTAAAGAAAGCACAGAACGCGTCATGGATTCGAACGACCTCGAAAAAGAACGCGGCATCACCATTCTCGCAAAGAATACGGCGGTCGAATACGATGGCACACGCATCAATATCGTCGACACCCCGGGTCACTCAGACTTCGGCGGAGAAGTCGAGCGTATTCTGCGTATGGTCGACACCTGCCTCTTGCTGGTCGACGCGATGGAAGGCCCAATGCCGCAGACTCGCTTCGTGCTCAAGAAAGCGCTCGAACTCGGCCACAAAATCATTCTCGTCATCAACAAGGTCGATAAACCCAACTGCGATCCGCAGGCAGTCATCAACGACGTCTTCGATCTTTTTGTGGAGCTCAATGCTTCCGATGAGCAGACCGATTTCCCCGTTATTTATGCCAGTGCAAAAAACAACTATGCATTCTTAGATTGGGCGGATTTTGAAAAACCCGAGGCCAAAACCTCGATTAAGCCACTGCTCGACACTGTGCTGAAACATGCGCGCGACGGTGCCGGCGACCCGGCGGAAGCCTTTACTTTTCAGGTGACGAGCCTTGACTATAACGATTACCTCGGCCGTATCTGTATCGGCCGCGTGTTCAACGGCACAGTGCGCGTGGGTGACCAGGTGGTATTGCGGGGCGAGAACGAAAAGGGCGAGCCGACGGTTTCCAAACACAAGATTACGAAACTCTTCGATTTTCTCGGCCTCAAGCGCATCGATGTGACAGAAGCGTCGTGCCCCAACATCATCGCGATTGCCGGAATCGAAGAGATGACGATCGGCGATACGCTCTGCTCTGAAAGTGTACCCGAAGCGTTGCCGCGCATTAAAATCGAACCACCGACGGTTTCGATGCAGTTCTGGGTCAACGACTCTCCGTTTGCCGGCAAAGAAGGCAAATGGGTCACATCGCGCAATATCCGCGAGCGCCTCGAGCGCGAGCTCAAGACGAACCTGTCGCTCAAGGTCGAAGACCGCGGCGATTCGTTCCAGGTCGCCGGCCGCGGCGAATTGCAGCTGGCAATCCTCATCGAGAACATGCGCCGCGAGGGCTTTGAACTCGGTGTTTCAAAGCCACAGGTTATCTACAAGATCGAGGACGGCCAGAAATACGAACCGTTCGAAGAAATGATCATGGACATGCCCGAAGCGTATTCGGGCGGCGTCATTCAGGAACTCAACCGCCGCAAGGGCATGATGCTGCTCATGGAGACGCTCTCGACAGGTTTTGTGCGCATCAAGTATGAAATGCCGACACGCGGCCTGATCGGTTTCCGCAGCTTCTTTCTCACAGAAACGCGCGGCGAAGGCTCGATGTCGGGCCTGTTTCTCGGCTACCGTCCCTACGCCGGAGATTTCTCGGGACGCACGCGCGGTGCGATCGTCAGCATGGAAGCAGGGGCTACGAACGCCTACGCATTATTCGGCATACAGGACCGCGGAGACCTTTTTGTCGGCGCCCAGGTGCCGGTCTATGTCGGCATGGTGATCGGTCTGCACGCAAAAGACAACGACCTCGATGTGAACCCGATTCGCGAGAAAAAGCAGAGTAACGTGCGCGCTTCGGGCACCGATGAGGCGCTGCGCCTTGTCCCGCACAAGAAGATGTCCCTCGAACAGTGCCTCGACTTTCTCGAAGACGACGAAACACTCGAAGTAACGCCGTCGAGCCTGCGCCTGCGCAAAAAAGTTCTGAACCCTTCGATGAGAAAGCGCAGCGCGTAAGCGCTGCGTCGGTTTTGCATGCTTGAATTTTTCAGTCCGCAAAACCTGACTCATCTCTGGAACCGCCTCGCCGGCGGGCATGAGCTGATAACTACATCAGTGGTCATTGCCATGCTGCTGCTTTTGCGCAGCATGATTCTGCGCATTGCCTATCGCAATGTGGAAGACAAGTTCGACCGGCTGCGCTATAAACGCACACTGTCCTACGTTATTCTCCTTATTGCGATCTTTTTGTTGCTGCCGATCTGGCTGCCGTCGCTGCGCAATATTGCGACATTCCTCGGTATTTTTGGCGCCGGTTTTCTGATCGTGACGCGCGAACTCTGGCTGTGCTTCGCCGGCTGGGTCTATATCGTCGTCCGCCGGCCGTATGCGATTGGCGATCGCATTCAACTGGGGACAATCGCCGGCGACGTTATCGACATCCGCATGTTCGAAACCAGTCTCATGGAAGTCACCAGTACCGAAGGCGGACTTTCGACAGGCCGGGTGATCTATTTTCCCAATTCGAAGATTTTCACGGAGATCATCGCTACCACCGATAAGTTCATTGCGCACGTTTTTCAGGAAATTTCGGTTCAGCTCGATCTGAATTCAGACTGGGAAAAAGCCTGTGCGCTGCTCGAAAAAATCGCGAGAGAGGAATACCGTGCCGCCTTGGCCGCCAAAGAGCAGGTGGAAACAGCAGGCGAAGAGACCGACACGATGTCGGGTTACCGTGACCCGCGCGTGATGACCGAGATGTCGGGACGCAACATAAAACTCAACCTGCAATTTATGGCGCCGACAGGTCAGGCTGCCAATATGAAAGACCGCATCTGGCGGCGCTTCTTAAAAAGCGCTGCCGGGAACGCCGCAATCAGATTTCCTGAAAAGTAGGGCAAACACCCACCCCGTGTTTGCCCGACTTTTACCACATGGGTGTGTAAAAGACGTCGATACCGGTATCGAGATAACCAAACCCGAGAAATTCGC
>CAYHJO010000158.1:5101-6161 GCA_964356715.1 uncultured Turneriella sp.
TCACCCCCGCCGGGGGGGGCGGATTTAAAACCGGGGGGGGGGGCACCCCCGAAATCTTTTTTCATTAAATTGCGCCCAAACACGCTCCGCGTGTTTGCCCTACTTTTCCCTCATGGGTCTGTAAACGACGTCGATACCGTTCTCGAGATAACCTACCCAGAGAAATTCGCCCTCGATGCGCAGAATGTGCACCTCGTTCGACGACAGGCCTTCGACCGCGCTCAGCTTTTCGATGCTGTTGTCGTTGCGGTTGAGAATGCGTATACCCTGCCCCGAGGTGCCGATAAAAATTTCGTGGTCGCGCCGCGCAAACGCCGAAGGGAATGGCAACTCTGCTTCAAGGCGTCTGAGTTTTTTCTGCGCCAAATCGTACACATAAACCCCGTCATTGTGCGCGCCGATATAGACAAAACGCCCGTCGAGCAGCACCGCCTTCACGTTTTCTGAACGCAGAGCACCCTCGCCGGCGGTGATCTGCACGGTCTCACCGGTTTTCTTATTGTGGATCAATGCACCCTGGTCGAGCGTGCCGACCGCGATATATTCGACATCCGCATCGATTGCGTACACCTGATTGCTCTTTACCCAGGAATCTTTACCCAGAGTAACGATCTTTTTTCTGATCGAATCGTACTGGATTAGTCCGCGGTTCAGCGTCGAGAAATAGATAAAGCGGTCGTCCTTAATGGTCTTCTGGCCGAGTTTCAGCTGACCGCTGGCGTCGCTGAGCGGGGTGGTTTTACCGGTTTTTTTGCTGATATGATAGACGCCGTCAAACGAAGTCACGTAAATATCTTCAAAGTCTACAAAAATACCGCGCAGCTGCGGCGAGGGCAGCCGGATTTTCTCGAGTTTATCCTGCGAACGCAGATAGCGCACAAGCCCGGCCCCCCACGTAGCAACATAGATATCGTCGCCGTCGACACGGATGTCGGCAATCGAATTGTCGGGCAGGCCGTTGATCTTGTCTATGCGGCGCATGGATATTTTCTGCAGCAGAGTGCGCAACGAGCGCAATTCCGGGGATTTCAGTTTCTCGGCCGCATCAATCGCCTGTAAC
>CAYHJO010000158.1:6171-10541 GCA_964356715.1 uncultured Turneriella sp.
CTGTAACAGGTATCCGGCCGCAGCTTCGACCTGCAGCGCATCTTCGGCATAGATTCTGCCCAGATGAGAATAGATGCGCAGCAGATCGGCATCGGCGGGTGCGGATTTCGCACGCAGCCGCAGCGCATTTTTCAGATGCAGCGCCGCCTGCGCGTGCAGGCGCGCATCGTGTTTGATAAAGCCGAGGGTCTTCTCGATGCGGTACCGCAGCATTTCGTCTTTCGTCTGTTTCGCAGTAGCTTGCAGAATCTTCTCCGCGCGCGCATGCGCCTCGACCCTGTACAGGCATTCCCCAGTCAGCACAGAGAGCTCCAGGCGGTCTGCGTGCGCGGGGTATCTGTCGAGAGTGATATTAGCCCGCGTGATGGCTTCGTGGCAGTTGCCCTGCGCCGCTGCGGTCAGGCTGAGGTAATACCAGGCCTTGCGCACCTCGGCTTCGTACGGGTGGTCAGCGATGAACTTGTTGAAGAGTTTCTGCGCTTCGTCATATTTCTTCTTCTCAAACGCGCCAACACCTTCGCGGTATTTCTCCAGTGGATCCGCCGACCAGGTTGCCGCATTCAGCACAAGCAGTAGAACAGAATAAGAAACAAATCTCACATTCATGGATCATCCCCCAAGGCGAATGGCCGCACGCGGTCGAGCACGTTGCGCGCATGGTTGCGCCGGTAAAAAAATAACGTCACCAAAGCGATGACAATGCTGGTGAAGATAATGTAGAACTTCTGCGTGGTCGCCAGATCCGCTGCGGCAGTCACCTCGGGCTGCTTTTCCTCGATCGATTCACGGAATTTCAGAATACGGACCTTTTCCTGAAACAAGTAGAAATCTTTACTGAACTTCTGCACGGCCATTTCGTTATTGCTCAGCATCGCCAGTTTCTGCCGCAGTTCCGACTTCTGCCTTTTGAAGCTTTCGATCTGCGTTTTGAGTTCCTCTTTTTCGCGCAATTTAACCCGGTACGCCATCAGGCCCTTTTCACCAATAAAGAAGACGTAAATAAACGAGAGGATCAGCAGCACGAACAATGGCACAAACAGCCAGTGCTCGCGGCTGCGCTCGAAAACCTGTCCGATGCGGCGTGTCAGCATGGTGTGATTATGTCACAATACGGCTTCGCTACAGTCTGAACACAGCAAAACGCATGAGTCAGCGCAAATCAGGGCTTTTGCGCTCCTGATTTGCGTTTTTTCAGAACCTCTTTAGAGAATTTTGAATTTGCCGTTGATGCTGTAGAACTGCCGGTGCACGATCTTTTTTGATTTAGTATCGTACAGAATCAGACCAATGTGGTTGAAGAATTTGCGATCCACGCGGTATCGGGATAACAACTTTCCCCAGACGTTCACTTTGAGCGCCTTTTCTTCGACGCGGTACGTGGGCTCTACCTTACGCGTGAACTTGGCGTCTTCAAAACCCTGCAGCAGCACGTCGGTACCCCATTCGGGTTTTTCATGAATATATTGTACGTAGCGCAGAAATTGCGCGAGAGTAGTTTTGCCCTCCGAACCGGCTGGCGCCGGCTGCTCTTCGGGCAGCTTGTAGCCGCCGTTTTTCGCTACGGCTTCTTCTTTCTTTTTCGCGTAGTCGGCGATTTCGCCCGCCTTCGCTTTGCTCACCTCGGGTATGCTGTTGAACAGCACAACCTGGTGCATCTTCTTGTCTTCGTCAAATTTGCGCCATTTGGGATATTCCACGTACCGGCGCATCTCTTTGTCCACGAGGTCTTTTTCATTAAACGCCACGACGAACATCTTCAGAGGGATATTATCTTCGGTTTTATTGATGATATCAAAGGTGAATTCAAGGTAGTCGCCTTTTCCGTCCGCGGCATACTTCTTCCAAAAGCTCATATTTTCCACTGACACGCGCTCGTCGCGGATGCGGCCGCCTGCCGGCTGCGTATTAGGCTGCGGTGCTGCTGCTTCTTTGTTCTGTGCAACTATTGCCGGTGCGACCAGCAGCATTGCGAATGTGAGTTTGCGTAACATAATATACCTCGTTTTAATGTCGGCACATGGCCGCCCGTTGTTTATCTTTTTTCCACTTTCCGCTTTTGTGCGACGATCCGCTTAAAATCAGACATATTGCGCACGAATATGCGATCGCTGTAGAGCTCGATTTTGCCTATTTTCGCCCAGTGGTTCAGTTGCTCCGATACCTGATCGACGCTGGTACCGGCCCAGTTGGCCACATCGTCAACCGTGACGGGAAAAGAAACCTCGCGCATATTGGCGTACGTAGGTTCTTTTTCGGCAAGCATGAGAAACACATCGGCAATTTTCGACTGGATGTCATCGAGCAGCAGGATCATCAACCGGCGCTTGGCGTCATAGATACGCTTGGAGAAAACAACCAGCAATTTGAACGCCAGTTGCGGCTGGCTCATCATCATCGAAACAAAGTTATCCCGGTCAAAATGCAGCACGGTTACCGGTTCAATCGCAGTTGCCGTCGCCGAACGCGGTTGTTCCTCAAGAATCGCCATTTCACCGAAAATATCGCCGACACCGAGTATATCCATCGTTTTTTCTTTGTCTTTAACGACTTTGGAAATTTTGATTCTGCCCGTCTGAATGAGATAAAAGCTATTCCCGGGTTCGAATTCGCAGAAGATAATTTCGCCGGTATTAAATTGTTTACCGAATTTGCTGAACAGAGCGCCGCCGGTCATTTTTTGCCCCTCAGCTGGTTTGCTTTCTGCTGCGCGAGGTTGGCCTCTTTATCCTGCGGTGCCATGCGCGCCGCTTTCTCATACAGCGCGATCGCACGCGCCGTGTCGTGCGCGTGTTCGTAAATTTCGGCCAGCTGAATCATGGATTTTTTGGCGAACGCGCCATTGGCATGCGCACGCAGCTGTTCAGAAAATTTTTCGACCGCGCCCTTGGCGTCGCCTTTCTTCACCAGTGCGCGACCGAGCTCATAGAGAATCTTTTCATGCAGCCCTGGGTCTGCGTCTGCGCCGTGTGTCAGCGCGTCGCTGTAAGCCTGCGTGGCAGTATCAAACTGCTGGGCTGCAAAAGCGCTGAGGCCGTCGTTAAAATATTCTGCAGCGGATTTTTCACCCGACATGCCGCCGAAATCATCGGGCATGGGCATGTCGAAATCACCGGGGGGGGGCAGATCCGGCATATCGGCGGCTGCTTCCATCGGCGGCAGATCAACATGGATATCATGGTCTGCATGATCCGAAAAATCATCCACCGGTTCCTGCTCTATGCGATTCATCATCTTTCCCGTGCGGTGCGCAACTTCGTTCTTCTGCATCTCTTCCGCGAGATCGGCCAAATCGAGCGGAAACGGCGCCCCCTCTTTCAGACACTGCGCGAGTTTGCGCACGCGTTCGGCAAGGGGCCCGCCGGGAAAGTTCTTCAGGTAGGTATTAAAAACATAAAGGGCGTAATCGGTTTTGCCGGCCTTGTAATAGTATTCGCCGACACCGACAAGTTCCATGGAAGCTTCGGATGCACCGTGTTCGCCGAGAAATTCGCGCACAGCTTTATGCACGCGGCGCAACTGCGACGAAAATACCTTCAGCATCTGCAGCACAATGCGAGTATTTTTCTGCGCAAACTGCTCGAATTCGGCCATCTTGAAAACCAGCACCTGCGAATCTGCCAGCACCTGCGCGGTTTCTTCGCGCGGGTAACGCCCCAGCGACGATTTGACGCCGAAAAATTCGCCTTTGCGCACGTCTTCTTTGATGTCGTCTTTCTGGTCAAGCGAGGTAGAGATCAGAGATATGCGGCCCTTCTGCATGACGTAGATATCTTCACCCACGTCGCCCGCGAAGTAGACAATCGAACCGGCAGAATAGTTACGTGTAATCGGCATTAAGCGGCCTCTATCGGCAGAAAATCCAGTTCTTTTCTGAATTTGACCGCACGCCGTACACGATTTTGCAGTTCGAGAGCACTGCCGGCGAGAATCTTGCGGGCGCCCTTAACCAGCAGAGTCTCGTACGGTATCTTCATCGCGTCAAACACCGGGGCAAACGCAATATCGCCGTAACGCGGCATGCCGTCGGCGATCACCAGCATAATGTCGGCGTAATCGGCGTGCGTGAGCGAGGCCCACGGATTCGTGGAATTACCGTCGATGAGCAATAGATCCGCGGTTTTCCCTTCGCTGATTTCGCCCGCGTCAGCAAGGCACATCGCACGTGCGGCATTGACGGTCAGCATATCGACAAGCACGCGGTCATCGATGTCCCGGCCGTAGGCAAAACGGTAGAACTCGCGCGCTGTGCGCAACTCTTCGAAAATGCTGAAACTGCCCGACATCGGCGAGTCGGTGCCGAGAGTCACGTTGACACCCGCTTCGAGCAGCTCCTTGACGCGCGCAGTCTGTTCGAACATGTAGAGGTTTGA
>CAYHJO010000159.1:0-10525 GCA_964356715.1 uncultured Turneriella sp.
GACAATCACATTGCCCTGGGTGAGGACATTGCTCTGCTGAATAAAACGCCGGTAGCCCGCGCCGAGATGAAAACTATATGCGTTTCTCGCCGGAGCCAGTGATTCGCTGATTTTTTTCCGTTCGCCGGCGGTGACCCTGATTTTACTTTCCTGTTCTTTGAAACCCTTTTTCTTGAAAAAAATCCGGTGCTCACCCGCCGCCACCTTATATTCGACTATCGGCGTCTTACCGATGAGTGCTCCGTCGAGCAATACCTCTGCATCGTCGGGTGTAGAACTGATCGTCAGGTAGCCGAGATCGCGGCCTGAAACAATCGCCATCATCGAATTGGCCGCCGCCCCGCTCTGCACCAGAACGTCGCCGAGGCCAGCCTCAACCGTGCGCCCATCGAGCACGACACCCGAGGTCACATCCACTGCTTTTATCACAACCGTCAGCTTTTCGGGGTTGCCGGAAAATTGGCCGATCAGCAGTACATCGGCCTTCGCGAGTTTGCCCGCGCGCGAGATTTCGCCGCCGTCGAGCACGCCCGACTGTTCGAGCTGTATCTCTGACAGCACTTTGGTAATCTGCGCGCGTTCGACAACTTTCACAGAATTGTTCTGGCTGAGCGTCGCGCTGACCGATTCGGGCAATGCGGATTTCAGATAGTCAAGACTCGGCGTGCCTGATGAGTTGGTGAAGTTGAGCACTGCAACCGTACGGGGTTTCGCTGCCCCAAATACGCACGGTGCAGCGCAGAGCATGGTGAGCAAAACGGCTTTCATCTCTTTAACGGAATAAAACGGGCAACCACACGACAACCAGAATTTCCCGTCTCTTGAACAGTCTGTTGCGAAGGGGCCCGCAATAGGAGACAATGCACTTTACCTCGCAGGCGGCTCTGTGGCCGGCCTGCTACCCGCGCGGGCCGGCCGCCCGGCGCAACGTTAGCGGCGCATTCAGATCTGCCCAAGAAAACGCTTGTCCCGCGACACCGCAGGCGCACCCTTACCCATGAGTTTATGGCAACGTTTCAAGCGCGCACTGCGCTCTATTTTCGGCGGCTGGGTTTCTGAAATGGAAGACCCATCCCTCATTCTCGAGCAAAACATGCGCGATATGCGCGACAAAGTGCCCAAGATGAATGAAAACATCGCGATGCTTAAAGCCAATGCGAAACTGCTTGAAAAAGAAAAGCTGAAGCTTGAAACCGAACAGACAAAACTGATTGCCAACGTCAAAGCCGCGATTGGCCAGAACCGGGAAGATATCGCGGGTGAATATGCGCTGCAACTCGAACACAATAAAGCCAAGGTGGCCCAGGTCGAGCAGCAGCTCGCGCAGGCCAACGCTGCGGCAGTTAAGGGCGAAGAAGCCAAGGTGGCATTCATGAAAGAACTCGATCGCAAAACCAAAGAAGCACTCGATGCCATCGAAGCGGCAAAGCGTGCGAAATGGCAGAAAGAAGTCGCCGATACGATGGAACAGTTCACCACCGGTGGCGTCGACCACACGCATGACGAAATGGTAAAACGCATCGAACGCGATGGCGCGGTGGCTGACGCGAAGCTCGATATGGCTCTCAACAAGGGCGACAAAGACAAAGTGAAAATCGAAGCCGAAGCGGAAAAAATGCGCGCCGCAGAACTTGTTAAACATTTCAAGATTGAAATGGGTGCCACGGGGTCCTCTGCCGGCGCAACAGAGACTTCTGAAAGCACGCAGAACAAAGAAGGATTAAAGAATTAAGCATCTATTCAGGTAGCTCGTCATACGCGCGGAAGCGTTGGCCGCGTCAGCGGGGGGTATCCAGATCGAAAAATTTCCGTTATGGATTCCCGTTTTCGCAGGAATGACCCCGGGAGCTATTCTATTTGAGTCAGCTTTTCCAGACAAAGCGCGGCGGTCACCGACACGTTCAACGATTCGATTTTTCCTGCGCCAGGTATCGAAAATTTTCGACCGCAGGCATTTACAAAGGCCGCCGGCAATCCGCTTTCTTCATTGCCGAGGCAGACAACCACCGCGCGCCGTGTATTTTCTGTAAGGATTTCACCCAACCGACTAACCACGCCCTTCCCGGGCCGGACGGCCGCTGCCGCCACGGCATTTGCCTGCTTAGCCCAGGAAAAAAACGCCTGCATGTCATGGTACTCATAAAGCTTAACATGGCTCAATCCGCCTTCGGCGACGCGCCATGCCGAGGCCGTCATGGCCGCAGCAAAGCTTGCCTGACTGACTATTATATGCTGCATGCCAAAGAAAGCCGCCGTGCGTACGATTGCACCGACATTGTGGGGGTTCAATACATCGTTCAGACAGAGCGCGTTGCCAGTTGCCTGCAGGTCACCGAGTGCAGGCGCGCGCGGTGCATGCATCACGACTGCCACTCCCTGGTGATGCGGAGTATCGGTAATTTTTTTCAATTCGTCGGCTTTGACGAGCCGGTAAGTCTTGCGCGCCTGCGCGAGCGTGCGGCAGGCGGCTGCAAACAGCGGCGCGTTCTTCTCGTCAAAGAATAGTCGCTCGATCAGTTCGGGCGTCGCAGCAGCGACGGCCCGCACCGACGAGAGACCGCAGACAGTGAGCAGATTTTTCTGCATGGGGGATGTTTACGATTCATGATCGCCCCGGCAATTCGGTTGCAGACTCACTGCTTTCGTCAATGCGCGCTACGTTCATGCTGACCGTGTAGCCGTAAGCGGTTCGACTTACTGTTTTCGCTTGTAGCTCTGCCCGGCCGGCAGCTTTCGCACTATGCTCGCAAAGATGGCATCCGTGCCAGCTCGCAACCCGGTGCATCCAGGCCCTGTGCCAGAATCCCCGGGAGCCCGGATAAAAATACGCCGTCCCGACGACTGGCATCTGCACCTGCGCGACGGCGCCGATATGCAGAGCGTATTGCCGCACACGGCCGAGCGCTTTGCGCGCGCGATTGTCATGCCCAACCTGAAGCCGCCGGTGACCACCGTCGCCGAAGCCGACGCATACCGCAAACGCATTCTTGCGGCGCTGCCGCCAACGCTCGCATTCGAGCCCTTGATGACGCTCTACCTGACGGACACGACCACGGCAGACGAAATCTCGCGCGCAAAGCAGAGCGGCTTTGTGCATGCGGTGAAGCTCTACCCGGCCGGTGCCACAACCAACAGCGAAGCCGGCGTCAGCGCACTCAGCAGCATGTACGGCGTGATTGCCGCCATGCAAGACGTCGATCTGCCGCTTCTGGTGCACGGCGAAGTGACCGGCACGAAGGTGGATATATTCGATCGCGAGCGCATCTTTCTCGAAACGGAACTCGCTCCGCTCATTCAAAAATTTCCGCTGCTGCGCGTGGTGTTCGAACACATCACCACGCGCGAAGCTGCCGATTTCGTTGAGTCGTCGTCAGAGCGCGTGGCTGCGACCATCACCGCGCACCATTTACTGCTGAACCGCAATGCGCTCTTCACTGGCGGCATCAGGCCACACCACTATTGCCTGCCCGTGCTAAAGCGCGAAGAACACCGCCTGCGGCTCATGCAGGCCGCCACATCGGGAAATCCGCGCTTTTTTGCCGGCACCGACAGCGCACCGCACGCAAAGCATACCAAAGAAAATGATTGCGGCTGCGCGGGCGTCTACACGGCTTTTGCTGCGGTGGAGCTCTATTGTGAGGCGTTCGACAATGCCGGCGCGCTCGATCGCTTTGAGCCGTTCATGTCCGAATTCGGTCCGCGCTTTTACGGCCTGCCGCGCAATACGGGAAGCCTCACTCTGAAGAAGGAAAAATCCGCCATACCTGCCAGCTACCCGATGGGAGGCAACGCAGTCGTACCGCTGCGCGCCGGCGGAGAGCTTGAATGGCGCATCGTCTAAGGCACGGCCTGCTATGGATTTCCATAGCAGTACTGGCGATGCCTTTGATTTCCTCTGCTGAAGCAGCGGCAACTGTACAGCGCGTCGACGAAGTTTCGCCGCAATACTGGCTCGGTTATATTACGTCATACCGTTTCAGTGAAAAATATTCGCTGTGGAATGACTGGCATTATGTCCCGACATCCTTCTTTGTTTCCCGCCATGGCCTGACGCGGCATCTGAGTAGCCAGGTAAGTATTTCGGGCGGCTACGCCGGGGCGCTGCTCGCTACGCCGGGTTCGGGCAGCGACCGTCTCGATCGTTTCGAACACCGGCCGTGGGCGCAACTGTTGATGACGATTCCACTCGGTACCAAGTACACCTTTACGCACCGCCTGCGCTACGACGCGCGTTTCAAACAAAATGTAACGAACGGCGAAACGGATACGGGTTTTGTTTTCAATCACCGTGTGCGCTACATGATTTCATTCCGCCGGCCGCTTACCGCCATCCGCTTGTGGGATCAGACGCCTTTTGCGATCGTTGGCAATGAAGTGCTGGTCAATTTCGGCGAGAACGTGCTCGGCAACCAGATCGACCAGGTACGCACCTATGCAATGCTGGGCTACCAGGCGGGCAACATCACGGTGCAGGGCGGATATATGTATCGTTATGTTCCGGCGTCGGTGGCGGGAACGTACTACCACTACCACACAACCACGCTGTGGGTGACGCACACTTTCGGCGGTTACAAACCCGCAGAAACCGACCATGATGATCTATTGCACCGTGACCCGTAAAATTTATTTCCGCCATTTTTCATACCCGCGATGCGGGTATGAAAAATTGCGGAGCTAGCCACCGTAGGGGGGACGATTTTAACTTCCCAGTTTAATATGCGGCAGCCAAAGCAAAACGCCGCCAAAAATCACAGCGATACCGAGAACACTCAGCACAAATCCGCTTTTAATCATGCGCGTAATCGGCAACATGCCTGAACCATACGCAATCGCATTCGGCGGCGTCGACACCGGCAACAGGAAGGCGAAGCTTGCACCGATACAGGCACCCATCGCCGCGGGAATCGGGTCGACCCCGGCGGCTTTGGCAATCGAAATAACGACAGGAATTACCATGTTCGCCGCCGCCGTGTTCGACGCAAAATCGGTGATAACGACCGACAGCACAATCGACATCAGCGTGATACTCCACTGGCTCTTAAGCCCGAGCGTTTTGAGCAGACCGACACCGACGGCTTCGGCGAGGCCGCTGGAAAACATCAGTGCGCCGAAAGACAGGCCGCAGCCAAACAGCAGTACGGTTCCCCAGTCAATCTGCGTGGCATTTTGCCAGCTGGTCGTAAATTTGTTCTCGCGGAAATTGACCGGCAACAGGAAGAGCAATCCGGCGCCGATTAAAGCCGCAACCGCCTCGGGCATATGTGCGCTATACCAGTCTGGTAACCAGTGCGATGCAGGAAGCAGCAGCAGAATACCGGGCATTACCCACAGAATCACGGTAATACCAAAACCCAGCAGCACATTCTTTTCGCCGCGGGAAAGTTTGCCGAGCGATTTCTTTTTTTCGCGGATGTAATTTGCCGCACCGCGCATGCCCCTGAGTTCTGAGGGAAACATGATCGCCAGCACGACGAAGACGACAGCGAACATGCCGAGTGCGAGTGGCAGACCGAACTGCATCCACTGGATAAAAGTAATTTTCACCCCCAACACCGTGTGTATCAGCCCCAGGCCAATCAGG
Organism: uncultured Turneriella sp.; assembly: GCA_964356715.1. Taxonomy (GTDB): domain Bacteria; phylum Spirochaetota; class Leptospiria; order Turneriellales; family Turneriellaceae; genus Turneriella. The sequence goes on from CAYHJO010000159.1 coordinate 5,582, forward strand.
TTCGGCGGGCTGCCCACGGGCGTCGCGACGCCGCCGACGCCGGAAGCAAACGCTGCGATGAGCACCATCGCCGACGAGAACTTCATCTGCGCGACCTGCGGCAGTGTTTTATCGAGCGCCGGATCTTCATCGACCTTAAGCCTGCGTACCGTGTGCAGAATTCCCACGCCGATCGGTATGAGCATCGCCGTGGTTGCGGTATTGCTCACCCACATCGACAGCACCGCCGCGAGAAGACCGAAAACAAAAAGAATCGTCAGTGGGTGGTTCGCCACACCCGGCAGGCCGAGAATGCTGAACGCGAGCCGTTCGTCGAGCTTGTGCAGCGACATCGCCTGCGCGAGAATAAAACTGCCGATGAAAAGAAAAATGACGGGGTCGGCGAACGACGCGAACACCTTGCGTGTGCCGTCGACGCCGAGCAACACGCAGAGCGACAGACCGATCAGCCCCGCGATCGGAATCGGCACGGGTTCGGTGATCCACCAGACAATGACCAGACCCAGAATTGCGGCGAGAGTATGCGCTGCCGGTGTGAGCGCCGGTAGCGGTAAATAGTAAAGCAGCAGCCCCGCCGCAGGGCCGAGAAAGAACCCTATGCGACCGCGCATGCGGTCGAACTTGTTTTCGGCCGAATAGTTTTCGGGGTCGTTGGCTTCCATATCCGCGTAATGCGACAGCGCCCTGCCTGGCCTGTCAATAAGACTTCACGCAACAGACCGCGGCAAAACCAATCTGCGTTTACCCCGTATCGCTACATCTACGCTGCGGTAAGCCGGTCGCATAATCATGCCAGAAAGCCTGAGAGATTCATTTGCTGCCGTGTTTTTCGGTAACCCGGCCGGTCTCGCGGTCACACGCCGGGCGGATTCGGTCATCGTCGAGGTCAATGCCGCATACTGCAAAATTACCGGCTTTGCGCGCGAGGAAATCATCGGCAAAACGGCGGTGTCCTTAGGCATCTGGCTCGACCCCCTCGAAAGGGAATACTTTCTGCAGCAGCTTACTACCGAACGGCGGGTCAAAGACTATCAGATGCGAATCCGCTGCAAATCGGGTGAGCTGCGCTATCTCGATGTCTCTGCAGAATTAGCGGATTTTCAGGGCGTTGAATGTCTGCTGACAATGGTCATCGACATCACGCAGCATGCGCAGTTGCGCCTGCAGCTCGAAGCCGCGCTCGCCGATGCACACCGCTTTCGCGAGGCGCTCGACAACGTACCGGCCTATGTCTATATCAAAGATCTGCAGCGCAGATATACGTACGGCAACAAGCTGACCCTGTCGTTGTTCGGGCGCACAGCGGAAACAATACAAGGTGCGACAGACGCCGATTTTTTTCCCGCTGCCGCGGCGAAGCGCTTGCAGGAAATCGACCGCCGGGTTTTTTCGGGAGAGAGCACAGCCGAGGAAATTCAGGTGCCTGACTCCGGTTCGGGGGCACGGGTCTATTGGGAAGTCAAATCGCCGATACTCCATAACGGTACGATCGGCGGCCTGGTCTGTATTGCCACTGATATCACGCGGCACAAAGAGCTCGAACGCAAGCTCGAAGAACAGGCACACACGGATTCTCTAACCCAGTTGCCGAACCGCAGCTATTTCTTCGAAATGGCCCGGAAAGAATTTGCGCGCAGTAAGCGCCATAATAAACCGCTGTCGATTGCGATGATCGATCTCGACCGTTTCAAGAGCATCAACGATACCTATGGTCACGAGATGGGCGACAGCGTGCTCAGAGCAGTCGCGGCTGTCTGCCGCAAAACGCTGCGCGAATCAGACCTCATTGGCCGCATCGGCGGCGAAGAATTTGCCGTGTTATGGCCCGAAACCAACGCGGCGCAGGTACGCGACGCCGCCGAGCGCCTGCGCAAGGCGATCGATGAATCCACAGTACCTATGGACCGCGGTCCGCCCGTGCATTTTACGGCGTCGCTCGGCATTGCCACGCTCAGCGAGGCGGATGTTAATCTCGATGTTTTTTTAAACCGTGCGGACAAAGCACTCTACGAGGCCAAACGCGCCGGCCGCAACAAAGTAAATTTTGCATAACAGATTCGCTGCGCGAATCTGTTATGCAACGACCCAGGTTTCGCCAGAGTGCAACAATTTGCGCAGATCGCCGCGGCCTTTTTTGGTCGTGACCGCCTGCACCTGCGCCTCGAGATCTTCTTCGTAGACGCTGCGTTCTTCGCGGTAAAGCACTCCGAACGGCACCGGAATACCGTTTTTGCCGCCGACGGCTTCGAAGGTCTGCAAAAAGTGCTGGTCGTTTTCATTATACACCGCCACCTGATCCGGATTGTCCAGCGCGGAAACGATCTCGAACGAACCGTGGTTGAGTTTCAGTCCCTTTTCGCTGTCTTTACCGAAAATCATTTTTTGTCCGTGCTCGACAAAAATCATGGTATTGCCACGGTTTTCCTTACCGACAGTCGGTTCAAAAACCTCGTCGTTGAAGATCACGCAGTTTTGCAGCACTTCGACCAGCGAAGTGCCTTTGTGCATATGCGCGGCCTTCACAATCTTCTCCATGTGCTTCATGTCTTTATCGTACGTGCGCGCGAGAAAGGTACCACCGGCCCCGACCGCGAGGCTGAGCGGTGAAAACGGGTTATCCACCGACCCGTCGGGGGTTGATTTAGTCACCGTACCTTTTACGCTCGTGGGTGAATACTGGCCTTTGGTCAAGCCGTAGATTTCGTTGTTGAACAGCAGAATATTGATATCGACGTTGCGGCGCAGAATATGGATCAGATGGTTGCCGCCGATTGAGAGCGCATCGCCGTCACCCGTGACCATCCACACCGAAAGATCTCGCCGCGTGACCTTGAGCCCCGACGCAATCGCGGGCGCGCGGCCGTGGATCGTGTGAAAACCGTACGTATTCATGTAATACGGGAAGCGCGACGAACAACCGATGCCCGAAATGAACGCGATATTTTCTTTGGCGATACCGAGTTCGGGCATCGTTTTCTGCACTGCGGTGAGAATACCGTAGTCGCCGCAACCAGGGCACCAGCGCACTGTCTGGTCAGAAGCAAAATCTTTTTTTGTGAGTGTGGTAGCAGTCTGTATCTGTGTCTGTGACATATGTTTCCTTACTTCTTGAGCGTGTCGATAATCACTTTTTCCATTTCGTCGATACCAAACGGGCGGCCGCGCACTTTATTATACTGAGCTGCGTCAATCAGGTATTTACCGCGAATGATGAGTGCGAGCTGGCCGAGATTGAGTTCGGGAATCAGTACTTTGTCGAACGAGCGCAGCACTTTCTCGATATTTTTCGGGAACGGATTGAGGTGTCTCAGGTGCGCATGCGATACGCTGTAGCCCTGCGTGCGCACGCGCAGCACGGCTTCGCGGATTGCTCCGTATGTTGAGCCCCAGCCCAGAACAAGTAATCCGCCTTTGTTATCGGGAAACGCTTCGAGTTCGGGAATAAAATCCGCGATCTTATCGATCTTCGCCTGGCGCAGATTCACCATTTTGTCGTGGTTGTCGGGGTCGTAATTAATGTTGCCGTTTTCGTCTTTTTCAATGCCGCCGATGCGGTGCTCGAAACCGGCAGTTCCGGGAACCGGCCAGCGGCGCGCAAGCGTATCTGCCGAACGGCCGTAGACTTTGAAACTTTCGCGTGAATCGCCTGCCTGTACACGATCCATTTCGATTTCGGGCAAATTTTCGACTTCCGGAATTTTCCACGGCTCAGAGCTGTTGGCAATATACGCGTCTGACAAGAGAAACACCGGCGTCATGAATTTAAGCGCAATACGAGTCGCTTCGATTGCGGCGTCGAAACAGTCGGACGGTGTCGCAGCAGCGACAACCGGCACCGGGCTCTCACCGTTACGGCCGAAGAGCGCCATAAAAAGATCGGTCTGTTCGTTTTTGGTCGGCATGCCGGTCGAAGGGCCGGCGCGCTGCACATCGATCACCACCAGCGGCAGCTCCGTCATCACCGCAAGATTGATAGCTTCTGATTTAAGCGCAATGCCGGGGCCCGACGAAGCGGTGATACCGAGTGAGCCGCCGTAAGACGCACCGATTGCGGCGCAGCACGCGGCGATTTCGTCTTCGGTTTGAAAAGTTCTGATGTTATAGTTTTTATATTTCGCCACTTCATGCAGAATGTCGGATGCAGGAGTGATCGGGTAACCGGCATACAGCGCGGGAATACCCGCGAGATCTGTCGCCGCCACGAGGCCGAGTGCCAGCGCCGAGTTGCCCGTAATGTTGCGGTAAGTTCCCGGCGCAAACTGCGCCTTGGTGATTTCGTAGGATACGGAGAACAACTCGGTGGTTTCGGCATAATGGTAACCGGCTTCGAGCACCTGGATATTGGCTTTTGCCAGATGCGGTTTTTTCGCAAACTGCGCTTCGAGCCATTGTTTTGTCTTGTCGATGTCGCGGTGGTACATCCAGTAAGTCAACCCGAGCGCAAAAAAGTTTTTGCAGCGGTCGATTTCTTTCGTCGACAAACCTGATTCAGACAACGCTCGGCGCGTCGAGTCGGTGATGGGCGCGGCAATCAGGCGGTACTTCTGTTTCAGCGCTTCGTCGTCGAGCGGGTTCGATTTGTAATCGACTTTGGTAAGATTCTTTTCGTCGAACTCGTCAGAGTTCACAAGCAGCACACCGCGCTCACGCAGGTCTTTCAGATTGGCTTTCAGCGCGGCGGGGTTCATCGCCACGAGCACATCCACCTTGTCGCCAGGGGTGTAGATATGGTGGTCACCGAAGTGCACCTGAAAACCCGACACACCGGCAGTCGTGCCCTGCGGCGCGCGAATCTCGGCGGGAAAATCGGGGAACGTCATCACGTCATTGCCGGCGAGGCCGGTGACCTGCGTAAACTGCGCGCCGACGAGCTGCATACCGTCGCCCGAATCGCCGGTAAAGCGCACGGTCGCGCCGTGGATTTTTTCATGTGCTTTAGATCGG
>CAYHJO010000160.1:0-10489 GCA_964356715.1 uncultured Turneriella sp.
TTTTGACCCCAGTACCAGCGCAATTCAGCCTACGCGAACCTATGACGGCCAGGTGCAGGTTGACGAAAATCTGCTGACTGTGGCGCCGGGCATGAGCTTCTTTTACTGGTATGAAAGGGGATTGTTTGACCGTAAACTGATGCCTTATATCGGTTTTGAGGTCGGTTTATCGCTGATCTATGGTAAACGAAAGTACACTTTATTGGCACAACCGTACTCTGCCGTGGAATCAGGTAATAGCGTCACCTATAACGTTGAGGCCAACTTGCAGGAAAGTATTATCAACGATTTTGGCTTTCGTTTTATGCCCGCCATCGGGTTTCAGCTGCATGTCAGCAGCGGCCACTATCTCGATCTGCGCATCGGTTACCAGATTCAGGAATATAACGTCACGCTCAACCGCCGCGGATCGCTGACGGAGACCAAAAAGTATGCCGACGGCAGTTTTGCGCTGACCTGGAGCGAAGATTTTCTCGTTAAATCGCAGTCGGCGAAGCTGTCGCAGAGCGGCATCATGATCATGCTGGGTTATACGGCGGGGTTATTCTGATGTGGATCGCGAAGAATAATTCCAAAATCAATACCATGAGGCGCAGCCTCATGGTATTGATTTTGGTGCTCTTCTCGAGCCAGTGTATTGGTCGTGCAACACCGCCCGAGCAGGTCAAGCTGACGCAACAGCAAAACGAGGTGCTCGGCAAGTTTGCGCGGCGCGTCGGCGAAAAAGAACTCAATATTCTGCTGAAAGACCCTAACGATACCACGCTGCCGGGACTGCCGGTCGGAGATTTGCTCTACATACTTTCAAAAGTAAACGAAGACAAGCTGATCGATCTCGTAAAGGGTATCGGTGCGACGACAACACTCGAACTGATTCTCGCGATCAAACGTGTCGGTTGCACGCGGGCCAATAACGTGCCGGCTGTAGGGGCATATGCTTTTAACGCGACGTCGGTTGCCAGTCTCAACGGCTGCACCTGGAAAGAATTTCACCTGCCGAATATTATGGTGCAGTTGCTCAACGGTGCGAATTCAAATGGTCTGCAGGCGCTCATCGATACCGTGAATCATTCGTACACGACGCTCAGCTGCGCTTCCAACGCCTCGGGTTTTCTCGATGCGAACCAGGCACTTTGCCCGTCGACGTCTGGGCCTACGCTCAATTCCGGAAACGACGGTGTGTACGATGCGACAGTTTTGCACTATGCGTTTTTGATGAAGCTGGCTTACATCGTTGTCGGCTTTGATACTCCCACCTCGGGCGATCCGAATCTGTCGGCTGAACCTCTGATCGGACCGCCGAAACTCTATGCGTTGATGAATCTCACGCTCGACGGGCGCGACATGGTGTTTCTTTTGAACTCGTTTGACCAGAATACCTGCCCGGGATTGGCGTCGACGACCTCAAACTGTGTTTATGTTGATGCGCTGAACAATGTCACCACGTACGCTGCGGCTGGCGATCTGTGGGCAGATATTGCTGCCAATAACCAGTTTCAGGGTTTACAAAATCTCCTGAACCTCATGGCGCAGGTTACCGACACGTCGAAGATGGGCACGCTGGTGAACGGCTACCGCACAACCCGTTTTAATACCACACAGGATGACGCACAGATTCGCTATTACGTTGATCGCCTCAAAGTTGTGCTCGACCATTCGACGACCTGTACTGCGGCATCGTACCCCGTCTCCAGTGCAGCACAGATGACGGCAAAAGGGATACCGGGTGGTTCTCAGGCTGCGTTTAACGCTAGCGAACGCAATCTGCAAGATTTCGCTAATCCACAGGCCGGTGCGGCTGGCTGGAGTACGAATCTCGCAGCGCTTATCAACCGCATTACGAATGTGACGCGCATGATGGATTTGGTCTATTATATCGACGATGGCTTTGACACGACGCATGCGGCGTCGTCGGCTTGTCCGAACCGCGGCATCGACAATCTGCTGGTGATGCTCAATAACCTGAATAATTCCGCCGCGCATGTGAACAACATGGCGACGTATAATCCTCCCTATACGAACCTGACGGCGAATACGACCAACAGTGAACTGCAGACCGCAGCCTACCTGATCGATAACGTCGCGCTCGACTCGCTGAATGCAAATCCGGCGAAACGCAATAAGATCAAATACCTCGCGCAATATATCGGCAGCACTCTCGACGTGTTGCAGCTGGCTTGTTACACAGCTGTCGCTGATAATAATCCTATCGGTACTAATGTGTGCATGAAGAGAGGTCTGATTAACCAGGTTGCCGATGGTTCAAAACTCGATGACTTATCCAACACCGATCTTTCTGCGGCCGGTCAGAAGCTGACGCAGATGACGGGGCAGATTACCGACATCGAAAGCATGCGCTTTTTGGTGCAAAACGTAGCGATGGATAATCTCGCGGCGATGATCAAGGGCATGCTGATTTCGGGCACTGCGAAAACGGCGAGTCTTATCAACCAGATCACCGGCAACAACTGCTGGAATACCAGCACTGGCGTGACTAAGGTGACCGTGACCGGCACGGGTGCAGGTTATACTTCACCGCCTGGTATCACCTTCGGTGGGCCAGGTGCCGGTGCGACAGCCAAGGCCGTGATTGAAACTGACAGCGTGAATTTTGCGGCGACGGTCGGCCAGCTGAAAGATATTATTGTGCTGAATCCGGGCAGCGGCTATGACGGCGGCGGCCCCACGTTCACAGGCGTGGCTCCGGCAATCGGTTTTGTCGGCGGTGGCGGTGCCGGTGCAACGGCAACGACTGCGCCGTCAGGTGCGCCACCTTCGGGCATCGGCTCGTGCAGCTTTGAATCGCCCGCTGCCACGGCATCGCGCGGCTTCCCGTCGAGCGTCGGCACGGGAGCCACCGGCCTCGGCAAAATGGTTAACATTATCAATTACGTCACAGGTTCGCCGAAGACCCTCGTCGATCTCATCAACAGTATTAATGACGGCCAGCAATTGGGCATCCTCATCAACGGTATCGGCCGCTCGAGTAACCTTGTCGGCGTGATGAATGCCACAATCGACACCGCGCGCGTGAATAATGCGTCCATCAACGACATGATAAACCTGCTGAACAATATCAGCCGGGTCGATACCTACAAACTCGTGCACATGATCGATGCGCTCGGCAATGCGACCGAGGCACCGACGCTAACCTTCCCGGCGGGCGATCACGATATGGTTGCGCAGCTCATAGCACCGTATTGCCGCAGCGATGCTGCTGGTTTGCCGTCGGCAACATGCCCGGCGACGCCCGGAAACTTCGTGCATAAAACTTCGGGCCTGGGTTATGCTGCAATGGCCACGCTGGTTTCCTCTTTAAGCATGACGGGTGGCGGCGGCTATACGAACGGCGCAGCGGTCACGAATGGAACTATGAATGCGGTATTGAACGTCGGCACTGTCGGTGCGGTGACGGGCGTGAGCATATCAAACCCCGGTGCAGGTTGTTCAACGCCGCCGACGATTACGATTTCGGGTGGTGGCGGCGGAACAGGCGCAAATCTGGTCCCGTATATTTCGGGCGGTCAGGTGGCCCGCGTGAATATTATCGCTTCGGGAACCGGATATACTGCGAATCCGATATTGACCTTTTCCGGCGGCGGATGTACTACTACACCGGTGGCCAATGCATACATCAACGGCATAGGCACGGTGACAGTCATCAGCGGCGGCTCGGGTTATACCAATAATGCAATCGCGTTGACTATTTCCGGCGGCGGAACGGGAGCATCGCTTTCACCGACGGTCAGTGGCGCAATTAACACGACTCCGGGTACTGGCCTGAGTTCCTTTGCCGGTGGCACCGGTTATACAACAGGTAACGTTTGCCCTGTCGTTGGCGCGGGCGGTACAGGCGGCACCTGTACAGTACAGGCCGCAGCGGGTGTACTTACTGGCTGCAGCGCAATTAGCGCGGGTAGCAACTACAGCGTCGGCCGCATTGTGAAAATTGGCGGCGGTGCTTCGGCTTATGCCATCGTTGCCGGAAACGCAGCAGCGAACCTCGGCACCATTGCAACTGGTCTCGGCAGCGTCGCCACTGCAGTAACCGGCGGAATCAAGGTAGCAGACGCGATTGCGGGCACTGGTTGCGGTTACGGCGCTGCTCCGATAATTCAGGTGGTTGGCTGTACAGTTGCACCGACGGCAACAGCCATAATCAACGGCTCAGGCGTTGTGACCGATATCAACGTGACCGGCGCGGGTTCGGGTTGCGGTACAGGTGTAAAAGTTATTATCGGCGAATCACCCTATGCATACCATTCAGACGGCGGCAGCGCGATTGTGAACCAGGTCACCGGCGGTGTTGTCACCAGCATCAGTGTGTCAGATGCTTCGATTAATGCGGCGCAACTCGTGCAATTACTCGACCGTGACGCGACAGGTACCGGGCCTTCGTTCAACTACCGCGCCGACGACGCGGCATGGACGCCGACTTCTGCATGCAGTGGCAGCGGTCTTGTGCCGACTGTGGGTGTTCCCTGCGTGGCCACCGATACGCTCAGACCGAATGTCTCAACCCGTGAAGGTATGATTCGCCTGTTGCACCATGGTATCACACCGACAACCACCAGCGCGAAGGCATACTTCAATGGCGCGGGGGGAATTGGGCCCGGCACGCTGTCTCTCGATTGGCCGGGTCTCGGGCCACAACACATTGCGGGAGCCGTGCTGAACAACGTGACCAGCGCTTCGACACAGACGCTGATTACGATGATGAACAGCGATACGATTTCGCTCGAAGACACGATTATACTTTTGGGCTGCGGTGACCGTTCAACTTATTCAAACACGTGGACGACTTACAGCTGGATGCAGCTTTGCACTGCGGCTGGTCCAGGTATCTGGTAGTGATGCTACCCATTTCCTAAATGGCCGCGCGAGTTTCCGCTTGGTCGCATTGGTAATTTCTTGACGCTTTGGCTGAGATTTGTTATTTTTTTTATTATGAGCACGCTCATGACCATTGCGACGGTGGTCACGTTTTCGTGCGCGGCTTATTTGTTCACCATAGGTTTGTCAAAGCTCATAGCTAGTGAAGTTAAGAAACAACTGACGAAATGAACGAGAGAGTTCTCGTGCTAATCAGTATTGCGATCGCTGCAACCGGCCTTGTGTTGCTAAGGACTTGAATATTCTCATATCATACGTATTTTTCAGCGGCATGCTGGTCTTGGCCAGTTGCTTTTTCCATATCGCCTATCTGAATTCAGCGGCGCCGCCGGTGGCATGGTTAATTCTGCTGCGCTACGTGGCAGCGACGACGGCGGCGGCGTTGGCCTTGCCCGGTTTGCTGTATTTGGCAACGAGCAGATCCGCATTGCGCAAAGTTGCGCTGTGGATCGCGGGTTTCATTACATATTATTGCCTGACGGTGCTCATTGGCGATCTTGCGTATTACCGGCAGGCAGGTAAGCATTCGACGATTGAGCTCATGCTTTTCTACCAGAATTTTGTGGATGTGTCGCTGATGGCGATCAGGGACTATGCGCATATTCCGGTGCTGTACGTCGCGACGGGGGTCGGATTTTTCTGGTTGTGGAGAAAATTGGTGCGGCGGGAAGTGGCCCCTGTTTCCCCCCTAACGCTTCGACCCGGCTCAGCGCAAGTAGGGGGGGCTTTTGGGGTGCTCAGAAGAGTCTCTGGGGTTGTCATTTTTATTGTGCTGAATATCATTGCGTTTCGTGGTGGCGTGCAGGGGCGGCCGTTGAGGCCCGCTGATGCGTTTGTGCATCTCAACCAGGCGCATGGCGACTTTGCGCTCAACGGTGTGTATACTTCGTTCTATGCGGTGTTCCATCGCAGCGGATTTCCCGTGGTCGCAGATGCGGAAAGTATTCGCGTTGTGCAAAACCTAATCGGCTCCAAGGGTGAAGTATTCCCCAGCCCTGAAATGCCTTTCTATCGATTAACGCGACCCGCTGGTGAGCCGAAGAAAAAAAATATTGTCTTTATTATTCTCGAATCGTGGTCGGCGAAACGGGTGGGCGCTTATGGCGACAAAACAGGAGCAACGCCGTTCTTTGATTCGCTGGCACAGAAAAGCTGGTTCTTTACAAATGCCTATGCGACCGGGCGGCGTTCGATTGCTTCGTTGCCCTCGGCGGTGAGCAGCATACCCACGCTCTACGGTTCGCTCTATATCACGTCGCCGCATGAACAGAATTTTCAACGCGGCATGGGCGCAATTTTGCGCGAGCAGGGTTATACGACGATGTTCACGTACGCGGCAAAAGCCGGCTCAATGGGGTTTAATGCTTTTGCGCGACTCGCGGGTTTTGATAAGATTCTCACGCGCGAAAGTTTTCCCGCGGATGCGGCGCACGACGGCGTGTGGGGTATCTATGACCATGTCACCTTCGCGCGCACGATAGAGGAAATCGATGCTGCCCGCAAACCGGTGCTGTCCGTCGTTTACACTCTGCATCCTCACCCGCCTTTTACTTTGCCGCCCGGCAACGGCCATTTTGCAGACTCTGTGCCGCGCGCGAAATATTACAATGCGCTGCGCTATGCGGATGATTCGCTGCGGGACTTTTTTGCGCAGGCGGAAAAGAAAGCCTGGTTTAGAGATACAGTATTTGTACTGATGGCGGACCATGCGTTTGAGGAGAAGCAGGGCAGGGATTCGTTTCGCATTCCGCTGCTGGTCTATTCGGCGGGGTTCGTGTCTGTGCAAAAGGATGAGCGCGTGGTGTCAGAGCTCGATGTGCTGCCGACTCTCATTGATCTTTTGCAGCTGAAGACTTCGCATGCCTCGATGGGCAAGTCTGCGCTGGCGGGTGGCGAGCGTTTTGCGTACATCGACGTGGAGCATGCAGGTGGCGTGATTTGCCGGCAGGATCAACGCGAGTTGGTGTTGCTCTTTGGTGCGGAGAAGTTCGCGGGCTACTACGATATGAGCACTGATCCGGAGTGGCATAAGGCGAAGACTGAGGCGCCGCTTGCCAGCGCGTCCATGTCGGCGTATCGCAGTTATGTGGGTGTGATGGGTTATGCGGTGGCCAAGAACCGTATCGCGCCCGCGGGTAAGTGACGGTTTGCGGGTGGCCACCAGTGTGTGGGTGGGAAGGCGCTGAAGAGAAAGCGCCGGATTTGTGGTTGTTGTGCGTTGTTTAGGGCGCTGAGTTGAATGGTTAGCCAGCGTTTGATTCCCAGCCAGAAAAGTTCGGCGTCGCTTACATATCTTCTGTTATGATTATCCATAACTAGCCGGGGCAAATAGAGCCAGAGTGCGATGCGGATGAATTCGGAGACGGAAATATTCAGTGTCAATGCCGCAAGCTTGATCAGCCGAATATCCTGGCCATAGAAGCAAACCATGTGGCGATATCTCTTCGTGGCAGGGCTCGCATTTCGACTAAGCTCGCTACGTGCCTTTAGCACAAGCGAACGCCATTTCAGGTTTTCCTTCTCAGCAAGCCTAAAGGCACAATATCGCGTTATGCTGGAGTAACTACATCGCCGTTTACCGGCAGTTTTGTGCAGTAAGTCAGCGATCCGCTGCGGGAGTTTGACCTCCCAGACATCGGTTACCTGTGACGGACGTCCTTTCAGGAAATCAGGTTGGCTTCGGCACTGCATTGACCCTCTATATTTTAAATACCAGAAAAACGGCTTTTTTTCTCACCGCTCAGATTTTTTTTGCAGAGCAGATACAAAGGGCCTGTTATGGATAGCCATAACTGCAAACCGCGTCAGGGATGTGCAGGGGTAGTCGCCGAAGGCGACCGGAGCGCAGCGCAGCCCGAAACAGCCCGACCCCGAAGGGGTGACGCCAAAAGCGATGCGCGTTGACGCTGTGTCGCGCCGCCAAAACGCATCTGCATAGACATTCCGCGGATGCGGGGCCTGAGGGCCATCAAGGAGAAACATGGAACATAAAAGACCAAAAATTGCTTTAATCGGTGCCGGCCAGATCGGTGGCAACCTTGCACTCATGGCAGTGCAGAAAGGCCTCGGGGACGTTATCTTGTTTGACGTGGTAGAAGGCGTGCCACAGGGCAAGGCGCTCGACCTGCACGAAGCGACGCCTGTCGACGGTTATTCGAACAGCCTGAAAGGCACCAATTCTTACGACGACATTAAAGATGCGGATCTTGTGATTATCACAGCGGGCATTCCGCGCAAGCCCGGTATGAGCCGTGACGATCTTCTGGTTACAAACTCGAAGATCATGACCGACGTCGCGACGAACCTGAAGCGTGTGGCGCCGAATGCGTTTGTGATCGTGATTTCTAACCCGCTCGACGCGATGGTTTACCTGTTCCAGAAAGTTTCTGGTTTCCCGAAAAATCGCGTGATGGGCATGGCGGGCGTGCTCGACGCGGCGCGTTTCCGTACGTTCATTTCTATGGAAACCGGCGTGAGCGTGGCCGACATCAGCGCGTTTGTGCTCGGTGGGCATGGCGACACAATGGTACCACTGCCGCGTTACAGCTATGTGGGTGGCGTGCCGTTGCCTGACTACCCTGGTCTGACTGCAGCGAAGATCGAAGAGATGGTCGTGCGCACGCGCAACGGCGGCGGCGAGATCGTGGCACTGCTCAAAACCGGTTCTGCGTTCTATGCACCGGCGGCTTCGGCGATAGCGATGGCAGATAGCATTCTGCGCGACCAGCGCCGTGTGTTCCCGGTTGCGGTTTACTGCGACGGTGAATATGGTTACAAAGACCTGCACATCGGTCTGCCAGTCATTCTGGGCAAGAACGGTGTAGAGAAGATCATCGAGATCAAGCTGACTGCCGAAGAGAAAGCTGCACTCGACAAGAGCGCCGAGGCCGTTGAGGTTCTCAAGGCCGATCTTAAAAGACTCAATTTTGTTTAACGACTTCTGCTAGCCCGGGCCGTAAGGCCCCGGGTAGCAGAAGTGCCCCGGGTCAAAAAAAATAATTTACGGGCAAAATTGGCGGAGCAGTGTGCTTATGCCCATGAAGAAGCCGAGCAAAAAAAACGTCAAAAAAACCAGCAAACCTAAGGTTTCGACCCCGAAACTGAAGAGTGCAAAAGCCGTAAAGAGCGACGGCATGCACGATGCCCGCCACATGGTAAAAGAGCGGCGCTATGAAGTGCGTTTGCTGGCGACACAGGTCACGTTTGCGGCAGTCACGTTCAAACGCGACGGCTTCGGTGAGCCGGCCTACTCCTTTGCGGCGCAACTGAGCGGCCTGTTGGTCGATTCCTCTGCCGGGGGGTGCAGTCTGGTATTCATGCAGGCGAACCCGCTGGCGATGCAGGTCGCACAGGGGGTAGAGTGTGTCATTCTGATTGCACCGAACGAACCCCGGCTGGCGACCGTACGCTGGGTCAAGATTCTTGACCAGCGCCTGGTGAACGCTGGCTTCGCATTTAATTGAGCGGCTCGGGCGCCTTGGCGCACCCAAGCTAGGGAAGTTCTGCAAAAGTCATGCTCGGCCATAGCCTCGCGAGAGAATGCGCGCAAGCGATGACGCCTGCGCTCCTAATTTTGGCTTTTGCAGAACCTCCCTAGGTACTTTACGCCGGGTTTGGCCCACCGTATCCGCTCTTATGCTATCTGACCTCTCGCGCGCTCTCGCGGCGAAAAAGATTTCCCCCGTCGATTTATTGAATTCTTCACTTTCGCAGATAGACAAGCACGACAGTAAGATTAAGGCATTTCTTGCGGTCGAACGCGAGCAGGCGCTCGCCGATGCGAAAAAATCTGCGGAGCGCATCAGCCAGGGTAAGGCGCTGTCGCCTTATGACGGCATTCCGATCGGTATCAAGGACAATATTGTCACACACGGCCGCGTCACGCAGTGCGCGTCGAAGATTCTCGACGGTTTTGTTTCACCGTATTCTGCCACCGTCATCGAAAAACTGCAGGCGCTGGGTTTTGTGACTATCGGCCGCCTCAATATGGACGAGTTTGCGATGGGGTCGTCGACCGAGAACTCGGCGTTCCAGATCACGCGCAATCCTTTTGACACAGAGCGCGCCCCCGGTGGTTCCTCTGGTGGCTCGGCCGCGGCAGTCGCTGCTGGCTTTTTGCCAGTGGCGCTCGGTTCAGACACCGGCGGATCGATTCGCCAACCTGCGGCTTTTTGTGGTCTTGCGGGTCTTAAGCCCACTTATGGTACTGTATCTCGTTACGGTCTGGTGGCGTTCGCTTCGAGCCTCGACCAGATTGGCCCGCTCGCGCACACAGTCGACGATGTGAAGATTATTCACGATGCAATCAAGGGTCATGACGCGAAAGATTCGACGACGATGCCTGACAGCGCTTACAAAGACTGGAAAGGCAGTCTGGGTGATCTTAAGATTGGTGTGGATGAAAAAATGCTCGAGGGCCTGTCTTCGGATGTGCGTGCTTCATTCGATGCAACGCTCAATTTTCTCAAAGGCAAAGTAAAGTCGGTGAGTTCGGTTTCTCTGCCCAACCAGAAATATGGTATTCCGGTATATTACCTTGTTGCAACCAGCGAAGCTTCAGCGAACCTTGCGCGCTTTGACGGCGTGCGGTTTGGCC
>CAYHJO010000161.1:0-10443 GCA_964356715.1 uncultured Turneriella sp.
TAGATCTCCCAGAGTGAGGCTTGTTGTGAAAGTATCAGCCGTATTTTCCCCAAGAAAGGTACTTGCGGGTGTCGACGAATTGTTTAATGCATAACCACCGCCCGGATTTATGAAAAGATATGCTTTCCCTGTGGTCGTAGAAAAGTTATAAGCCGCAACGCCGATATCTGGAAATCCATCTCCATTTACGTCACCTATAGTGATGCCAGAACCGAAAAAGTCACTGGAAAATTCGCCTGTCGCCAGTGCCTTTGTTGTGTTGGCCACACCGCCTGTAATGCCTGAGCCGCTACCATTGTATATGTATACTCTCCCTGTATTCCCGCTGTACCCGCTTGCGGTTACTATGAGATCACCAAAGCTATCGCCGTTGAGATCTGCAATTGCAACTGCGGCGCCAAAGGAATTGTTGGTTGTTTCGCCTGTGATAGTCGCATTGGCCGTGGTGTATGAGGTAGCGGAAACACCTCCTGCGCCGCCATGAAAGATGTATACCGCGCCCGTGCTTGTGGATTGCAGGATCGCGCTAGCTACCAGGTCTGCGTACCCATCACCATTTACATCACCTGCAGCTATGGTGGAACCGAGATTATAATTCGTTGTCCCCGTGATTTTCACCGGTGCGCTTGCAGCAGGGGATGTCGCGATTCCACCAGCACCACCGGGAAAAATATAGACTCTGCCAAATGAAGTGGTGTATTTCGATGCAGCAACCGCAAGATCACCAAATCCATCTCCATTGAAATCAGCGATTACCATATTCCTGCTGAATTCATTACCTGTTGTTTCACCGACAAAATTACTCGGTGCGCTTGCCGCGGTTGTATTAGATACTCCCGCTGCCGAGCCATAGAATAAATACGCCTTGCCGGTTGACGTTGTAAAAGCAAAGGCACTGACGGCCACATCTTCATATCCGTCACCATTCACATCCCGGTTATTTCCCTTTCTGACAGTGATTGGGCCAGCACTTGCCATATTCCCAGCCTGGTCGGTGGCCCTCACCTGAATCGTATGCGGTGACCTGTCTTTCCATGTCGTCGCGCCCATAGGCAGACCGAATTTCCAAGCCCCTGCAGCGAACGTTGCCGCTGTCCACGCGGTACTGTCGAGATTGAATTCTACCGTCAGAGCTGTCGTGACATTATCTGTCGCCGGACCTATGACGGTACCGGTCTGTACCATACCCTTATCCCGCAAATTCTGTATGCTGATTGTCGGCGGTGTATTGTCGAAAGTGACGCTGGTGCGCGAAACGGCTGTCGCAATATTGCCCGCGAGATCGGTGCAACTGAAGGTGATGGTATATACCGCACCGCTCACCAGCACCGGGTTGTTGCTGATGGTGAATGGGCCGTGCACGCCGACGGTGAGTTCGCCTGCCACCAGTCCCTGATTGAAGCTGCCGCTGAGAGTGCCGCTGGTGTACGTCCAGTTGATGCCGCCCGTTGCGCATGCTTCAGAGAGCGTATAGCTGACCTGTTGCGTAGCGACGAACGCGCCTGCGGCCGGTGAGACGCCGGAAATAACCGGCAATGTTACGTCATACGTGACGCTTGCTACAGTGATCGGCGTGGCGGCGTTCGCGGCAAAATCCGTGCAATCAAATTGTACGGTGTAGATTGCGCCGTCGACGAGTGCGGGATTATTTGTCAGGGTGATCGCCGAATGTACACCACTGTTAAGCTCCGTGCCGGTCAGCGCCTGTACGCGCGGGCTGCCCGCGTCGGCCGTGCCGCCGGTGCGCGTCCACGTGATGGAACCCGAAGCGCAGGCCTCTGAAAGCGTATAGCTGACCTGTGTGTTGTTCACGTAGGCGCTCGATGCCGGTGCAACCGCCGAGATGACAATATTCGTGTTGTCAAAGGTAACGCCCGTGCGTGTGATCGGCGTCGCCGAATTTCCCGCTGCATCAATGCAGGTGAAGGTCAGCGTATAGATCGCACCACTCACCAGCGTCGGATTGTTGGTGATCGTGATATTGGTGTGTGCGCCGACGGTGAGTTCCGCGCCCATGAGTGCCTTGACATGCGGCGAACTCGGGTCGGCACTGCCTCCGGTCTGAGTCCAGGTGACAGCACCCGTATTACAGGTTTCGGACATCGTGTAACTTACCTGCGTGTTGCTGACGAATGTGCTCGCGGCTGGTGACACGCCAGAGATGACTGGCAGAGTATTGTCAAAGGTCACGGATGTGCTCGTCTGCACGGTTGCGGCCTGAGCGGCAAAATCCGTACAATCAAACGAAATCGAATAGATGGCACCACTCACCAACGCCGGCGCGCTGGTCAGCGTGATGTTGTTATGCGCGCCGGCAAGTTTTTCGGCGGTACTCATCGCCTGCACGCGCGGGCTGCCGGCGTCGGCGGCGCCGCCGGTGCGTGTCCAGGTGACGTTGCCCGTGTTGCAGTTTTCTGACAGCGTATAGGAGACCTGCGTGGTGCTCATGAATGCACCGTTAGCAGGAGCGACTGCCGATATCACCGGCACCGCGCCATCGAACGTGACGCCGGTGACAGTCGATGCCGTGGCGGCGTTGCCGGCGGCATCGCTGCAGTTCAGTGTCAGTGTGTAGGTCGCACCGTCGACCAGCGCGGGGCTGTTCGCAAGTGTAACTGCGGTATGCGTGCCCGAGGTCAGTTCGGCACCGGTGAGCGCCTGCACGCGCGGGCTGCCTGGGTCGGCAGTGCCGCCAGTCTGCGTCCAGGTGATCGAACCGGTGCCGCACGCTTCGTTTGTCGTGTAAGAAACCTGCGCGTTAGTGACGTAGGTGCTCGTCGACGGTGCGGTGAGAGAAATCGTCGGTGCCGTAGAGTCAATGTTGTAGATCGCCGAGCTCACGATAGAGTTAATCATGCCCGCTTTACAGGCGAGAGCCATCAGCGTCTGGCTGGCTGGGACGGAGATGTTTGCCGCATAAGTCGTACCCGTAATGCAAATGCCGGTGGTGGCATTGCAATCGGGCGTGGTCACGCCGTCTGTAGTGTAGCAGATTGTCGCCCCGGCAGTTGCGCTGGCAGCCGCAACACTCTGTGGCGCATTGTATGCACCGGCGGCAGGCGTGAAAAGCGGCAGAATCACCTGATTGGGGTTAGCCGGTGTCGTGACGGCCGCATTTTCTTGCTGCTTGCTCGCCGCAAAATCACCAAATTGCCTGCAGCCAGGCATCCCTAGGACGCCAAATAGCAGAAGAAACGTTGCTGTGCGCCAGATTGCCACAAGATCAATGCCGAACCTTTGATGGATCACTGGTTATTAGACGTCTGAGTTACGCAAAGTCAACAAAAACCGGGTAAAAAAATGCCTGCTTTACTTGTGCGCTGTACAAAAGAAAATGACAGCGGTTACGCCCGCCGCGCCGTAATAAATTCAGGTGTTTCTGTTAAAAGATAACTCGAACCAATCGTGCCATCTGCAAACAAATTGATGCTGCGGCTGGTGGTCGTGTCGAAATTCCACCACGTCACTTCGAGTCCATCGACATCATAGACCGGATTACCGCGGTAGAACCGGGCGGGTGTATAATTCTGCAACAGGTTAAACTCGCGGCGGTCGCCATAGAGCCGGCGCAACACGGCGCGCCTGACACCGAGCGCCGCGAGCTCGAGCAGAAATCCATCCACCTCATGTGCATTGTGCTCATTGACGACGCAGCTCACTTTAACGGGAATTTTGGCGGCCGCGAGAATTTTTTTGAGATCGGGTACCTGCGAAACGCCCATCTGCTTGCGGTAGGTCTCGCTGTTCAGCGTCGGCAGCGAAAGGCATGCGCGGTCATACGCGTTGAACGCATCGATTTTTTTGAGGGTCAGCGCAGCGTTGGTGTGGATTGATATCTTTGCGCCGGGCAGGTCGTGCCGCACCTGGTCAATCAGTCGCCGCTCATGCGCGTAGAGATGCGGGTCGGTTGTGGTGCCGGTGAACACAATTTCGCTGATACCGAGGTGTTTGACCTCGGCGACAAATGTGTTCCAGTTTCTCAGCGGAAAGAGATCAAGGTTGGTAACGTTCGCGTGCGCGGGAACTTCTTTGCCGATGCAAAACGGGCAGAAACGGTTGCATGGCCCGGCAAAAAGAATATTCGCGAAATCAAATTCTTTTAGCCCGGGGCTTAAGCCCCGGGCTAAAAGAATTTGGGATGCAGAATTATGCTGGCTCATCTTCTGTTAGCCCCGGGCTTAAGCCCGGGGCGGAAAGAAGGTAAGACTGCACCGACGGCGCAAAGAAGAGTGCAATTGTGCCGTTAAAATGTTTTGCGCCGTGTGCTGTGAGGCGCAATACGTCAGGTGAATGCTCCGGCAATTCGCTACCGTTGTCTGAGGTCGCATACTCCATCAGCCGCTCGCGCAATGCGTATTCCACCGCAGCGGAATAGGCCTGTTCGACGGTGACGCCGAATTTATCCTGGAAGGCGGCAAGATTAATTTCACCGAAATAAAAACTTACGGCCACCATTTTGGCCATCATGTGCGCGGCGGGCAGGTGGTATAAATCCTGAATCGGCAAAATGCCTTTTGCCACGTCGCGCAGGTAAGGCAACAGATTTTTACCGACCGCACCCGAGTTATACGAAATTGTCGAGTGCGTGAAAGTCTGCGCGCCGAGACCCACGCCAAGGTATGGCATGCCTCTGACGACGCGGCGCGTGAGATAACCGCTCGTGCCAGTATCCTTCGGCACCCGGCTATAGGTGTTCTTTCCGGGGTTCGCCCTATATCCTGCTGCAGACAGCATCTGTTTTGCGAGCGCAGCCTGTTCGCGCACCTGCTGCATGTGCACCTGACTTGCCTGGTGTGAGATGCGCGTCAGCTTATAACGCATGCGGTAGAGCGTGACATATTCCGGGTCAAGACCAATTGCATGTTCGAGCGTTGCCTGCCATGACGCGTTTGACTGGCCTGCAAAACCGTACATCAGATCGAGATTGAATTTCTCAAACCCCGCAGCGCGGATATGGTCGCGCGCACGCGCATGGTGCTCGGCGCCGTTCGTCTCGCGGCCGAGTACTTTCAGCAGATCGGGCTGTGTGACCTGCACGCCCATACTGATGCGATCGATGCCCATTTGTTTATAAGCATGAATTTTGTCGGGCTCGAGCGAGGCGATTTTCGGCGTTGTTTCGATGCTGATTTCAAAATCCTGAGTCAGGCGGAAATGTTTGCGCACGGTATCGATGTGTTCGGCAATGAGATGGGCCGCGGGAAACGAGGGGGTACCTCCGCCGATGTCAAAGCCGCTCACCGTGCGCGTGCCCAATAGGTCTGCGTGCAGCGCGACTTCGCGGTTGAGTGCAACCATGTATTCGGCGGTAGAATCCAGCTCCTTTTTGCCTACAACGGTATATTCGCAGAAATAGCAGCGCGTCTCGCAGAAGGGGATGTGCGAATAAAGGCAGATTTCAGCGAGGCCGTCAAAGGCGTCTCTCACGGTCTCAGCATGCTGCTCGCGCGGTACGCGGTAAGGCCAGAATGTCTCGCGGTGCGCGATCGGGTAGGCAGTGTTTGAGATGTGGTGGTTCAGCTCACCGGCGGCGAAAACATCGGTGGGATCGAACACCAGTTCGTCCGCCGCGACGGGCCGCGCGCACCTCGTTGCAGCTGTTGGCGCCATGTTAACCGAGTTTGCGACCGCCCGAAATATTGACCGCCTGCATGCCGGCATTTTTCAGAATGCGCAGCGCCAGGTGGCCGCGGCGGCCGGTTTCGCTAAGCGTAGCGATCTGTTTTGATTTCGATGCCTTGAATTTTGTGCGGATGGCAGAAAGTTCTGCGCGCAGCTTCTCAAGCGGAATATGCGCGTCGTGAAAACCTGCGTGCTCGGGTTCAGTGGCCACATCGAGGACGAAAAATTTTCCGCGTCTGGCTTTGATTTCTTCAAAGGTGACATCCGCCGTAATGCCATTGGCTTTCTGTACTGCAACCGTCGCCGCGATATTCAGTGCGTCACGTGCGGTGCCGAATGCCGGGGTATAGGCGAGATCAATGAGCGCCAGATCGTCGATCGTGAGTTTGCCCGCCATGGCGGTGGCGAAAGCGTCGAGGCGCGCCTTGACACCATGGCCAGCTGCTTCAAGGCCCAGCAACGCATGTGTTTTTTTGTCATAGAACAGCTTCACTGACAGCGCAGCCGAATGCGGCATGTAGGGTTCGGTATCGCGCGCGTGGATAAAAGTGCTGAGGATGCGTGGCTTACCGACTCGTTTAAGCGCCTGCTCGTAGGTTAAGCCCACGCGACCGACTTCTATCGTCGGCATGCGGATAATCTGCGAGGCAGAGAGGAAGCCGAGCCTTGTTTTGCCGCCTGCGGCATTTTCGCCCGCGACCTGCGCCGTCTTGTCCGATACCGCGGCCTGCGGAATCCAGCGGTGCTGCTTGCCTTCGGGAACACTGACGCAGATGCTGCACGCATAAATGTCTTTGATATTCGTGCGGCACGCGGCATCGATCAGCACCGTGCCGTCGGAGGCGAGTTTGATGCCGGTCTTTTTGAGCAGCTCGGTTCGCGGTGTGACGCCAATCGCCGAGATCACGAAATCCGTCTCGATGCGCATACCGTCGACACGCACGGCTGTGATCGTATCTTTGTCGTAATCAAACGTCAGCTGTTTGAAACCTGCGATAATTTTTGCCTTGTGCTCCGATTGGGCGGCGGCGATCTGCGATATTTCAGGCGAATAATCGGGCAGAAAACGCATTTTTTTTTCGATGAGCGTGACATCCGCCCCACCGCGCACGAGACCATCCAATGCCTCGGCGCCCATGGAACCCCCGCCGAGCACAACAAAACGTTTTTTGCCGGCAGCCAGCGAGGCTTTGATCTGCGCAAGATCATCGAGCGTGCGGAAATAGCGGAAGTTGTCTGTTTCTTTCGCGCCGATCGGTTGCAGCGATGCCGCGCCGGTCGCAAAGATCAACGCATCGTACGCGATGGTTTCCCGCTCACCGTTCGCGGTAATTTCGATACTCTTTTTCTTCGGATGGATCGCGGTAACTTCTGTTTTTGTCCTGACTTCGACATTATAGACCTGCGCGAAAAAATCTTCGCGCTCGCGGTTGAGCTCGTTGAGCGAGGCGACTTCGCCGCTCAGGTGCAGCGCGAGCCCGCTCATCGCGTAGCTCACGCGTGTGTTGCGTTCGAGCAGAATAATGCGCGCTTTTTCGTCTATTTCGCGCGCACGCGCAGCCGCAGTTGGGCCTGCCAGTGCGCCGCCGACGATCACAATGGTCCTTTGTTTTTGGATTTTATTCTTTGCCGCAGCCATACCCGCACAGTCCGCAAAACTCCGTGCGGTGTCAAATGCAGTTTTTTTCAGATCTGCTGAGAAAAAAAACGGGTTTTCTGGTATTTATATAGTAGAGGGGAAAATATTCTTCCCGGCCAGTGCGGCGCTTGCGCCGCACCGGCCGGGGGGAAGGCTCCCTTAAGGAAGGAAAATGAAAACATCAGAAGAAGAATTGGGCAGCGAAGCAATGCCCGCCGAAGCCGAGGCGACCAAAAAAAATGCCCGCACGCAGTGGAACTGGGTTCAGCTTTCAGGCAGAATCGCGTCGGATGTCGAGAGCAAGACGGTCAAAGAGCAGACGGTAATCAATTTTACCCTGTTGTTTGAGACGGTACGCAAAACCGATAAAGAAGGTTCGCACGCCAACTTTATTCAGGTTGAATTGTGGGGCAAAATGGCGGAGCTGTTTTACCCGCTGCTGGCCAAGGGTATCGAGCTGATCGTTACCGGCGAACTGTTCCAGCAGCGCTGGGTTGGCGGCGACGGCAAGAAGGCACAGAGATTCTCGATTTCTGCGCAGGCGCTTGCCATCAGCGACCAGAAGTTCCGGCCGAACTAGCAAATGCCGGCGCCAATTTTTATTGTTGCGCGGGGTGTCATGGACACCCCGGCGCAGCGGTGCGTACGAGAGCAGAAAAAATTGACAAACGATAATACTTTTAATAAGGTATCAGCGGAGCGGGTATGAGTAATGATAGCATAATGATAATTGCCGTGACTTTAGGTGTTGGATTCATTCTGACTGCGCTGATAACCGTCATCGAAGTTATCAGGCACCGCGATACCGGATCTTGGCGTGAAGAATTTAGAATCTTGCAATTCGAAAATAACCGCTATTTGCAAAAAGTCCACGATGAAAACACGCGTTTCTTTCGCAGCATGGGTTTGACGACGCAGCAGATTCTGGAGCGGGTCGACCGGGTCGACTAATTGCTTTAAGGCACTGCCGTCACAGATTCGTCTTGTGATGTGACCGGAACACGTTCGATGAATTGAAATTCATATCCCAGAAATATGCGCCGGGCGAGGGGAACCTGCGACGCGGTCAGAAAGCGGTCGTAATAACCTTTGCCCCGGCCTAACCGGTTGCCTTGTGCATCGACGAACAGGCCTGGTACAATAATGATGTCAGGTTCAGAGAATGCACCATTTTCATCGGCAAACCACATCTTCTCGCCGTCGACCTGCGGGTAGAGAAACGTCGGGTTTTCAAATACTTCACTCTGACTAACTATTCTCCGCACCGGTAGCTCGACCTTCATGGGTTCGTAGATGGCGATTTTGGCATTCATACGCGGCGATTCAGAAAAATTCTGTTCCGCATAGTTAGTCAGGCTGGCGGCAATACGATTGTGAATTTTTTCGAGGTCGACAGCATCATGGCTGGCGAAGAACTCTTTCGCCAGCACTTTGAAGCGTTCGCGGAGTTCTGATTTTGCATCCGACGTAGCCCGGGGCGTTAGCCCCGGGCTCCTGGATGGGTCATTATTATGGCCTGCAGCTGTCTCTCGCAATCTGTTGGCCGTGCGTTTTGTTAGCCCCGGGCTTATGGTTCGACAAGCTCACCACAGGCGCCCGGGGACAACAAGGCTCAAACCACAAAATTGATCATCTTGTTCTTCACGACAATCACTTTGCGCACGGTTTTGCCTTCGAGCGCCGCTTTGACTGTGTCGACACCGCGGGCAGCTGTTTCGAAATCCGCATCGCTGATGCCCATCGCCAGTTGCGTGCGGCCGCGAATTTTGCCGTTGATCTGTATTACGGCTTCGAAGTCAGATTCGACAAGGTATTCCGGGTTATGCTTTGGCCATTCGGCGAGAGCAATGCTGCCTGACATGCCCAACGCCTGCCAGATTTCTTCTGTCACGTGCGGTGCGAAAGGCGAGAGAATTTTGATGAATGCAGCAGCAGTATCGCGGCCGATCGATTCGACGCGATACGCTTCATTGATGAAGATCATCATCTGTGAAATTGCCGTGTTGAGAGACAGTGTCTCAATGTCGTCGCTGACTTTTTTTATCGTCTGGTGTAAAACCTTGAGCACGGCTTTTTCGTCAGCGGGTGCTGCCAGCAGCTTTTCATTGAGTTTGCCTTCAGGAAGAGTCGGCCTTTCGCCATCCTTGGCTCGGCCGACCTCGGGACCTCCATGCCCCATGTACAACCGATAAACACGCGCAAGAAAGCGATAGATGCCCTCGATACTTTTCGACGACCACGGTTTCATCTGCTCAAGCGGGCCCATGAACATTTCATAGAGGCGAAAGGTGTCGGCGCCATATTCGGCCACAACGGTGTCAGGGTTAATCACGTTACCGCGCGACTTCGACATCTTGCTGCCGTCTTCGCCGAGAATAATACCCTGGTGCACGAGTTTTTTGAACGGTTCAATGGAGCTCACATAACCTAAGTCATAGAGCACTTTATGCCAGAAACGCGCATAGAGCAGGTGCAGTACCGCGTGCTCGGCACCGCCGACATAGAGATCGACCCCGCCGTTGAGCCAATATTTCTCCTTTTCGACCGAAGCAAATCTTTCTTTATTTGCCGTGTCGGCGAAACGCAGATAGTACCATGAACTGCCTGCCCATTGCGGCATCGTGTTCGTCTCGCGGCGCAATTTTTTGCCATCGCGCGTATAGTTCACCCAGTCTGTCAGGTGCGCCAGCGGCGATTCGCCCGTTCCGGCGGGTTGAAAATTCTGGCTTTCGGGTAAGAGCAGCGGCAGGTCTTTTTCGTCTTCGCTGACTAGCGCGCCGTCTTCGTCAAAACTCACCGGCACCGGTTCGCCCCAGTAGCGCTGGCGTGAAAACAGCCAGTCGCGCAGTTTGTATTGCACGCGGCGCTCGCCGAGCTGTTCTTTCTCCAGATGCGCAATTATTTTTGCTTTGGCTTCGGGCGTTTTGAGTCCGTCGAAGATGGGTGAATTGATGGTAATGCCGTCGCCGGAAAAGGGCAGTTCTCCCTCACCCCCGTCCCCTCTCCCCGGCCGGCGGGCGGGGGGGGCGACCACCCGATAGTTCCGGGGAGAAGAAATTCGACAACACGCAGGGCGAAGGCTACCTGAAGCGCCTCGCGGCGGCCTTCGACCCCTACAAGCATTCCCCTGACGAAAACCTCAGCGAAGTGGCGTGGTTCGGCGAGGAAGGCCCGGAGACCTA
>CAYHJO010000162.1:0-10356 GCA_964356715.1 uncultured Turneriella sp.
TCGAGGTGAAAAACCCCAGGGCAATCAGCAGCGGCGCGTAATCGGAAATATTGAACGCGATCAGCTGCACTGTCAGTGTTGTGCCGATGTTGCAGCCGAAGATGACCCCGATCGCCTGTTTGAGCGTCATCAGCGTCGAACTGACAAAGCCGATGACCATCACGGTTGTTGCGCTTGAACTCTGGATCGCCGCGGTGGTCAGCGTGCCGACCACGACGCCCATGATCGGTTTATTCGTCAGCTTGCCCAAAATGACGCGCATCTTGTCGCCGGCGACTTTCTGTAAGCCCTCTGAACTCGCATCCATACCGTAGAGGAAGATCGCCAGACCGCCGAACAGGCCGAGCAAGAGGAAGGTGATCCATCCCCCTCTGAGAGCTTTTACGCGGATTTCTACCGGCGTGGTTTCAAGCTTCGCATTATGAAACGCTTCGACAATATAATCTCCCGGTTTGTCGCCGATGCGGAATGTCGTGCGCGCAAAACCGTCTTTGTCGGTACGCATTTCCAGCGGATCGAGTTTGGCGTTGGGGCCGGCGGAATGGCCGAGGTGAAAACGTATGAGTTCATTTGGTGCGCCCTGGCCGTTTTTCAGCACGCGAACCGCTATGCCCTGCGAAATGGTACCTGACTCCAGGCCGCTGAGGCTTTTCTGCCCGACCGGGTACGAATGGTTTTCGAGTTTGAAGGTATCCGCAGCCGCGAACGTTCCGCTGGTCAGTGCGAAAAACGCGAAGGGCAAAAGCTTTAGTCTGGTTCTGGTTATCATCGAAAGCATTTGTTGCTCCTTAAGATGGGCTGTCAATTGACGCGCCGGCGAGGCCAACCGGCACAGGCCGAATGGCGCGTATATATATTTGTGGACGAAGTAGTCTTTTTTGTCATTGTGTCGGCTTTACGCCATGGCAGAGAATCAGGAATTATTACGCAGTCGCAGGGAGATAATATGATTACTAATTTTAATCAGGTCAAAGAAAAAATCCATTCGTATCCCGTGCAGAAGATCGCCGTCGCATCGGGTACCGATGCAGAGACGCTGCACGCAGTGGCGATGGCGCGCGACAAGGAAATTGCCGAATCTGTACTGGTTGGCGATGAGCGCGTAATATGCGAAACGGCTGAAAAAGAGAATATCAAACTCCACGGTATTGAGATCGTGAATATTCCAGACCCTGTCAAGGCGGGTTTGGCAGCCGTGCAGATGGTCAGCGAAAACAAAGCGCAGATATTTATGAAGGGTTATATTCACAGCGACGATTTTCTGCGCTGTGTGCTAAATAAAGAAATTGGCCTGCGCACCGAGAATCTGCTGAACCATGTATTCATTCTCGAGGCGAAACATCTCAGCAGGCTGCTTTTTGTGACCGACGGGGCCATGAACATTGCGCCGAGTCTCGAAGAAAAAGCGCGCATTATCAGCAACACGGTTGCGCTGGCGCAGATTTTTGAAATCGAACAGCCGAAAGTGGCCGTCATCGCCGCGGTCGAGGTGGTGGCGCCGAATATGCAGGCGACGCTCGAAGCCGCGGCGCTGGCCAAGATGAGCGACCGCAACCAGTTCCACGGCGGAATTGTCGATGGCCCGCTCGCGCTCGACAACGCGATCAATCCGCTGGCCGCGAAGTACAAGAAGATCGGCGGCGTGGTCGCGGGTTACGCCGACATTCTGCTGATGCCCGATATTGTGTCGGGTAACGCCGTCTGCAAGTCGTTCGCGCACATTACGGGCGGTACGACCGCAGGTCTCATTTTTGGGGCAAAAGCCCCGGTGATTCTGCCGTCGCGCTCCGATTCGAAAGAAAGCAAACTCGCGGGCATCGCCTGCGCAGTCTATGTCGCGGGCGCGAATGCGCAGAAAAGGGTGAAGATCGGGAAGGTGCATTTTTAAAATAGGCGTAATCTTTGAGTGGCGTAGCCACTCAAAGATTACGCAAAACTTCATATGAAAAAAATCCTCGTTATTAATTCCGGTTCGTCCACTGTTAAGGCGGATGTATTTGCCGTTGAAAACAATCAGCCCGTATTTCAGGCAAAGGCGCTCGCCGACAAGATCGGCAAAGCGGACGGCAGTCTGACTGTGAAAGGTAAAGGGATTGAGACGCGCACCGTGGCAATCGCCGGGGCTTCGATTGAAACTGCTATACGCGAGATCATAGAGGTCTTTGCCGCGGCCGGCATCTGTGCGCGAGAAAACCTTGGCGCCATCGGTCACCGCGTCGTCCACGGCGGAAGCAAATTCAGTGCGCCGGCAATTATCACCGACGAGATTACCGCCGTGATCAGCGAAATGTCAGTTTTTGCCCCGCTGCACAACCCCGCGAATCTTGCGGGCATCCAATTCTGTCGTGCCCATTTTACCCTCCCGCAGGTAGCGGTGTTCGATACGGCGTTCCACCAAACGATGCCGGCTGTGGCAACGACGTATGCAATCCCGCGCGAGTTGTCGGAAAAGTACGGTATTCGCCGCTACGGCTTTCATGGCACCTCACACGAATACGTCACGCATGAGTGCGCGCGGCGTATGAGCATTCCTTATGAAAAATTCAGCGCCATCTCGCTGCACCTCGGCAACGGTGCCAGTGCGTGCGCCGTTCAGAACGGCAAGAGCATCGACACCAGCATGGGTTTCACACCGCTCGAGGGGCTCGTGATGGGAACGCGCAGCGGCGACGTAGACCCTTCGCTGCCGTTCTTTCTGCAGAACATGGTTGGTCTCAGCGCCGCCGACGCCGAGTCGCTGTTCAACAAAAAATCCGGCTTATTGGGAATTTCGGGTTCGAACGATATGCGTGAGATCGTCAGCCGCGCCGATGCCGGCGACGCAGCAGCGCTGCTCGCCGTCGAAATTTTTTGCGCGCGCGTGCGCAAGTACATCGGCGCCTACCTGACCCATGGGCGGCCGCACGCGCTGATTTTCACGGGCGGCATCGGCGAAAATTCGCCTGCAATCCGCCAGCGCGTACTCACCGGCCTCGGGCATCTCGGTATTGCGCCCGACAGACAGAAAAATGCGGCGTTGCCTGAAGGCGGATGTATCAGCGCGGAAAATGCGATCGCGGTATTTGTGATCAACACCGACGAAGAACTTATGATTGCGCGCGAGACGCTGCGGCTGGCACATCCCTGAACTTTGGCGATGCATAAAAAAACCATAAACAGAATTCTTGCCGGCGGGACTCAGATTCTTAGTTTTGCTATACTGCCCGGGGTAAGTGTTTTCAGGGTTGCATTATTGTGAATTCGCGGGATACATCGGAAAACGAAGTTCAGCTGCAGAACTCTGAAGGCCGCAGGCCGATGACTTCGCGCACCCGTGTCCGCGATCTTGAAATCGCGCTGAACGAACACAGCATTGTTGCCATCACCGACAACAGAGGCATCATCAAATATGTGAATAATAAATTCTGCGCGATCTCAAAATATGCGCGCGAAGAGCTGATCGGCCAGGACCACCGCGTCATCAATTCGGAATATCACGATAAGAGTTTTTTCCGCGATCTGTGGCAAACGATACAGCGCGGCGATGTCTGGAAGGGTGAAATTCGAAACCGCGCGAAGGATGGTAAGTATTACTGGGTAGCAACGACGATAATGCCGTTTACCGATGAAGATGGCGCAATCTATGAATTCGTTTCCATCCGCACGGATATTACCGAGCGCAAGAATGCCGAGCTGGCGTTACGCGAAAGCGAAGCCAAGCTGCAGTCGCTTTTCGATACGATGACCGAGGGGTTGGCACTCAACGAGGTCGTGTACAACGAATCGGGCGAAATGATAGACTACATCGTTCTCGCGGTCAACAAGGCATTCTATCGTTTGGCCGATTACCGCGGTAAACTCGTATTGAACCGCCTTGCCACCGAGTTGTACGGGATGAGCCACCGCGAAATAAAGGATTTCTGGATCTCGCACCGCAAAAATACAGAGTCCGTTACTACAGAATACACCAGCCCGATCAGTAAGAAAGTTTTTCAGGTTTCGATATCCCCGATTATCAATGATCGTTTTGTGACGTCGTTTCTGGATATCACTGAGCATACCGAAATGAGACGAAAGCTCAAAGACAGCGAGGCATTTCTGCGCCACATGTCAGACAACCTGCCTGTACTGGTGGCTTACTGGTTGGCCGACCGAACCTGCGCCTTTGTCAACAAGGCGTACGGCAACTGGTTTGGCAAACCGCTGGAAGATCTGGTCGGGACCTCTCTCAGCGAATTGCTCGGGCCTGAAACGTACGCGCGCTGCCGGCAATTCTACGATGCGGCCTTTGCCGGCGAGACCCAAACGAGTGTGGGCTGCGTGAAAACCGCAACCGGCAGCGAACGGCATTATGTGACGACGCTGATTCCCGACAAAGACCAGGACACAGTCCGCGGGGTGTTCGCCGTAACCTCCGATGTGACCGAGATCAGAGAGCAGGGCGAACAGATACACGAACTCGCGCTGACAATCGTGTCGCTGTCAGAAAAGGAACGTGCAGAAATCTCCGGTGAAATGCATGATTCGGTGGGGCAAAGCCTGGTGTTGCTGAAGCTCGATCTGCAGAAAAAGCTCGGCCGTCAGCTTAGCGACAGCGAAAACGCCGTCGGCGACTTACTGCGGCCGATCGACGAGGTGCTGAAAGTGGTGCGGGGTATTTCTCAGAAACTGAGCCCCATCTTTCTCAAAAATCTGGGACTCGTTGTCGCGCTCGAGCACATGGCGGAAAAAGTCGCAGAACAATCGGGTATTGTCGTGCAAACCGACGTTGCCGCGCTCGGGGGCGCGTTCCCCGAAAACTGGAATATCGATTTTTACCGCATTGTGCAGGAAGCACTGACGAATGCGATCAAACATTCGCAAGCGACGCGTATTCGTCTGAGTGCAATTGCCACGGGCAGAGTGGTAATTTTCGAAGTTGCGGACAATGGGCGCGGTATGGCGGAGAAATCCGCAGAAAAACAGGGGCTGGGCTTGCTGCTGATGCAACACCGCGCCTCGGCCTTTGGCGGTACTGTGCATTTCGAACACCTGAATCCCGGTCTGGCGGTGCAGATCGAAATCCCGATCAGCCAGGTGAACGCATTCATCTGAGAGTTTGAGTTCGTTGAGTTCACCGCCAGCCGCGGTGACGCGACAAGGACCGGGAATGCAGCCAAGACGAAGCTTAAGCCCCCGGCGGCCGCAAAAGAAGATGCGGCAAAAGCGGAAACCATAGAGCCGACCGCCCCGCCACCGAAAGATAACTCCTTCCGCGCGCGCTACAAACCTGCAGCCGGCGGATTAATTCCTCTGGGTTTGCCGGTGACCGGCATTCAGAACTACGTGGGTCTGGGGTTCGGTTTCGAGGCGTTTGGTTCGCTCGATTTCGGCCACCTGTTTCTGCCGTCTTCGCGCCGCTATGCTCTGCTGGCTGCACTGCCTCGGCAAACTGGACCTGGGTGAAAGTTTTTGACGCGGCCGATTTCACCACTGCCAATGGTTTCGCTTCGAGCTTCGGGCCGCGTATCGACGCAATCAGTGCGGTCATCGTCAACGGTTCACGCCTTTATGTTGATCTGCCGGCCGTTGACGATGGGGTGCATCTGGTTTATACAACCAACAGCTCCCCGACCTCCGTGACAGATTTTTGCCGAATTGGGTCGGGCAACTGCCGTTGGTACCGATACGACCTGCAATGCGACAAATCTTGACAGCAAGGCGTTTGGCAAATGGTGCGGGGCGAAACGATTATTCAGCGCCGCAAGCATCGCGCAGGGTGCAAATAATTATCTATACGTGGCCGTGGGTGACAATACCAATGGCCTGCGGGTCTTCCGGCAGGTGGATTGAGGGCGGGTCTCTGTTAGTTAGATGCGACCGGACCTGTGGTCACTTCGACTCCGCTCAGTGACCTTTTATTTTACCAATCCGGAAAAAGGTGCGCAAGTGTTTGAAATCCGCAGCAATTCCCGATCGGCTGAAGATTTTTCGCTGATGATTGGCGTCAGCAGCGAACAGAAGTTGTGAACGGCGGTCCGTTCATCGCTCAGCAATCGTTGGATTTACGAGACGAAAGCCTTTCGCAGAGCGAGAGCATGACGACAGATTTTGATGCGGTTGCCCCTTCGGATGAGCCCGAATTCCGGCAGGCCGTTCACGAAGTGGCGCAGACCTTAGCCACCGAGTACGGTACACGCGACGACTGGCAGCTCGGAAAACTGTGGCAGCGGCTCTGCGCGCCCGAACGCGTCGTCGAATTCCGCGTCGTATGGGCCGACCGGCATGGGCAGCCGCAGGTCAATCGTGGCTACCGCGTGCAGATGAACGGCGCGCTCGGGCCGTACAAAGGTGGCCTGCGTTTTCACCCGACTGTCAACCGTTCGATTCTGAAATTTCTCGCGTTCGAGCAGGTATTCAAAAATGCCCTCACCGGGCTGCCGCTGGGCGGCGGCAAAGGCGGTGCGGATTTTGATCCCAAAGGCAAGACAGACATCGAGATTATGAATTTTTGCCGGGCGTTTATGGATGGTCTGTGGCGCGAACTGGGGCCTGCGCACGATGTCCCCGCCGGCGACATCGGCGTCGGCGCGCGCGAGATTGGCTACCTGTTTGGCCGCTACCGCGAGCTGGCGCAGAGCCACGACGGTACAATTACGGGTAAAGCCCGCGTTTATGGCGGATCGGTTCTGCGGCCGCAGGCGACGGGCTACGGCGTCGTTTTTTTCCTCAATGCGATGCTTGCGCACGCTGATCTGGAAATCCATAGCAGGCGCGTGCTGATCAGCGGCTCGGGCCAGGTCGCGCTCTATGCGGCCGAGCAGTGCCTGAAGCAGGGAATGCAGGTGGTCAGTCTCAGCGATTCGGGCGGCACGCTCAGCCTGCCCAACGGCCTCGACGACGAAACCCTGCAGAGGCTGATCCCATTCAAGCTCAACCAACGCGGGCGGCTCGAGGCATTTGCGGCGGCAGGCAAGCTGCCTTTTTTCCCCGGCAAGAAACCCTGGGGGCTGACGGGCGATATCGCTTTGCCGTGCGCGACGCAGAACGAGGTACTGCACAGCGATGCGGAGCAGCTCATCGGCGGCGGCGTGAAAGTGGTTGCCGAGGGCGCGAACATGCCTTGCGAGGGTGCGGCGATCGCGCGCCTGCGCAGCGCAGGCGTGCTGTTCGCGCCGGGCAAGGCCGTGAACGCCGGTGGTGTCGCGACCAGCGGTTTTGAAATGGCGCAAAATGCGCAGCATCTGTTCTGGCCGGTCGCCGAAGTCGAGCGCCGGCTGCGCGAGACGATGGAAGCCATCCATAAGACTTGCGTGGATTTCAGTTTGCACAAATCGCGCGGCGAAAAAAACGTGAACTATGTCGAAGGCGCCAACCGCGCTGCATTCCACAAAGTCGCGGAGGCAGTCCTCGCGCAGGGGTTCTGATTATCCATTCCGCGACGGTTTACGGCGCATTCTGTGAAACCGCGGGAAAATTTCCCGACAATATCTGTTTGTCGTCGCCCGCCTTTCAGCTTACCTATCGCGAGGTGCACGGACGTGTGAAGCTGCTCGCGGCATTTCTGCAAAACACGCTCGCGGTGAAACGCGGTGACGCAGTGGCGGTCTACGCAGATCAGAGCAGCAGCTGGCTGGTCGTTTCTCTCGCGATCCAGGCGATCGGCGCGCTCGAGTTCCCGCGCCACAACAATGCGGTAGAGGCGGATTTAGGGAAGTTGACGCAGGCGACCGCGTGCCGCGTTTTCTTTTTTTCGGATGTGCATATCTGGCAGAGGGTCGCGGCTATACTCAAAAAACGCAAGGCCGAAGTCCTACTCATGGAGACATCCGCCTCTGCTAAAGGGTCAGCCGCCGGCGTGCGGAGCCTTGGCGAAATTTTCCGGGGAGAATATGCGCAAGCGCGCGAATTCACCGTGCAGTCGTTTCCTTATGCGGCGGTTATTTCCACATCGGGTACCACCGGTGATCCCAAATGGGTGCCCGTCGCGCAGCGTGCGTTTCTGCATGCGATGCGCGTGGTGCCGCGCGCGCTGAATTTGCGTGCGCGGGACAGTTTTCTCTCATGCCTGCCTTCGTGGCATCTCTATGCGCGGCTGGTGGAATATGTCGCGCTCGGTGCGGGTGCGCGCATCGTCTATTCGTCAATCCCCGATCTGGCGCAGACGCTGCGCACTTCGGGGGCGACGGTGTTCCCGAGTTTCCCCGTCATCTGGGAACAGATTTACCACCGTATTCTGTACGGGCTCGAAACGAGCCCGCTGCGCGCTGTCGTGCAGTGGGGCATCGGCGTAGTGATGCGCTGCGACCGTATTTTTGCGCAGTGGTTCAGCCGCACCCGTTACGAAACTAAGGCGGCACGATGGCGCGATATTCTGAAGCTGAGTTACCTGATGCCGCTGCGCTGGTTGCTGCAGAACACGGTTTTTCGCGCGATACGCAATCGTGTCAGCCCGAGCCTGCGCTACGCAATCATGGGCGATGCGCCGCTGCCGCTGGTGGTCGACGAAACGCTGCGCGCGCTGGGTTTCGAAGTGCTCGAGGGATACGGCTCGACCGAGCAGTGTGTTACAGCGCTGCGTCGGCCGCAGCGTAATTTTCCCGGTGCAGTCGGCCGCGTATTGCCCGGTGTGCACGTTTCGATTGAGCATGCGGCGGGTGAGATCTGGCATGGCATCAAAGTGGGGGAAATCGTGGTTTCGGGCGACAATGTGTTTGCCGGCTATTTCACATCGCTCAGCGCCCTGCCGGCAGACACCGCTGGCAGCTCCTCGTATTTCACCGGAGACCTCGGCACGCTCGACGCTGAGGGTAACCTTTTGGTGCTCGGGCGCAAAGCGCATGCTTTCTGGCTGCGCTCGGGTGAACTTATTATACCCGAGCTCATCGAGAATGTGCTGCGCGGCAGCCGCTATGTCGGTCAGGTGCTGGTGTTCGGCGCAGCGTGCGACAGGCCTGTCGCTGTGGTCGTTCCCGATTTTCAGGAATTGCTGCTGTGGGCTGCGAAGAAGCATAAAAAGCATTACCACGAAAATTACGCGGTGACGCCGGAAAAACACGCGCGCTTCTGGACTGAGCTCATCGCCGCTGATGCCAAAGAACTTTTTGCGTCTGAATTCCGCGCGCTGCTTGCCGATTCGGGTTTACCCGGCTACGCACATCCCGAAATAGCGCATATTCTGCCGCGGCCATTCCACCGCGGGGCCGAACTGACGCTGACGCTGAAACCGCGCCGGGCGGTCATCGCGAAAAAATATCTGGCTATTTCCGCGATGCGAGAATAACTCCCAGCACGACAATCGATCCGCCTAAAAAATGGTGCAAGTACAGCGGTTGCCCCAGCAGCATCGCAATCAACAGCGCGGTGACCGGGATCAGGTTCACAAAGATGGAGCTGCGCGCCGCACCGATCAGCCGCACACCTTCATTCCATAACAGATAAGATACGCCCGTCGCAAGAACGCCGAGGTAGGCAATGCCGAGCCAGAAACCGGTATCTGACGCCCAGCGCCAGCCGTCGAACTGGTAGAGCGCCATCGCACCCTGCGGCGGCAGCGAAAGCAGAATGATTGCCGCGGTGAAAAC
Source organism: uncultured Turneriella sp. (assembly GCA_964356715.1). Classification (GTDB taxonomy): domain Bacteria; phylum Spirochaetota; class Leptospiria; order Turneriellales; family Turneriellaceae; genus Turneriella. The sequence continues at coordinate 9,543 of CAYHJO010000162.1, forward strand.
AGTCGCGGGCACGCGCGCGAGCACCTCGCGGCTGCGCACCGAGTAAACGGCCCACAACAACGGCGCAGCGAGTAATAGCAGGTTACCAGGGCCGAGTCGCAGACTCAATGCATTTGCGAGCTGGCCTTCAAAGACAATGACCGCGAGGCCGGCGAAGGCCAGCACGATACCCGCCCAGCGCAGCGGCGAAACAGCTTCTTTTTTCCAGACGCGCGCAATCAGAGTGGTCATCACCGGGTTGGCCGCAATGATCAGCGAGCCTGTCGCGGGTTCGGTCAGACCCATGCCGTAGGTGAACGCAACGTTGTAACCGCAGATGCCGATGACCGATAGCAAAATTATTTCAGGCAGTATTCCGTCCTGAAGGATCAGCCGGTAGTTATTGTTTCTGATCAGAAACGGTGCCAGTAGCATAGCCGTCAGCGAGAAGCGCGTGATTAGCAGCACAAACGGCGGCGCCACCGCGAGCGGGTATTTGATGACGTGAAAAACTCCGCCCCACAGCAGCGTACTGAAAATCAGATAGACATATGCTTTGTTCATTGGCCGGTTATCAGTCCCTGATAACCGGCTTTCGGTACAATGCGCCCGCGATCGCCGACAGAACGACGCCGCCCATCGCCATGTAGAGAAACAGCAGCATGTATGTCGGGAAATCGCCGTTAAAGCTCATGTCGAACTGGCGTAGCCGCGAGGCCACCAGATCGTGTTCGAGTTTTGCGGCAATCAGTTTGCTTTCGAAATACTGGCGGTAAGTCGGGTAAAACTGCGGATTAATCACTTTCTTGTACAAAACCATGAACAGCGCAAACCC
>CAYHJO010000163.1:0-10312 GCA_964356715.1 uncultured Turneriella sp.
AAAATTTTTACATTCTGAAGGCTGAGGCGCGCTGCCCGGTTCACCGGCTTTCTGGGGAGAGCGCCGCGACGAGCAGATGGTCTGACAGTGGAATTTCGTCGTCGTAGCCAAACGGCACCAGATTATAGGTCAGCTGAAACGAGGCGCGGATTTCTTTGCGCAAATTCGCATAAACGTCGCTCTGCGTCATGGTCGCCGATTGTTCGGCGACCGAAAACCCGGCCCAGAATTTCCCGCTAAACCGGTAGATATAGGCTACGCGTGGTTCAAAACGGAGCGTCCAAAACGACTGTGCAATACCGCCATACGAAACAGTTTTGTACAGCGGAGAAGATCCGCCGACGTAAAAAACCGAGCGGCTGTGTTCGAGAATCAGCAGCACCGGCCAGTGCACTTCGCGCTGCTGTATCACAAGCGCCAACGACTGCGCCGGGCGATTGCTCTGCTGATAGCGCAAACCAGTCACCAGCTGCATCGCATTGGCACGGTAACGCCAGAGATTCGAGGCGGTGGCGACGGCGCCATATCCCGAACGCAGATAATTTCCTGCGAGCGTCGTGCGCCAGTTAAAAGACAGATCATAGCGCCAGCGCAGCGAATAGAGATCGTTGTCGGCAAACGGGTCCTGAAACAGATAGAGATCGGCAGAGTTTTCTCCCAACGGGCGAACCGCTGCGTAAGAGGAGTTCGGCCGATAAATGCGCGCGACTGCGTCGAGTGCCCACTTGTTGAAATAGAGGCTGCTGGAGAGCGCAAACTGAGCGCCCCAGCGGTCCTGCGGATTATCCTGCGTCGAGCGATAGCCGCCTGCCTCGGCGCCGAAACTCACAAAGCGCAGCAGGTAAGACAGCATGAGCTTGTTGTCGCTGTGCAGATACCGGTTAGACCTGCCCAACGCATATGCCTGCTGCCGGGCGACGACGCCCAGCCGAAAATCGCTCCACTGCACAAAACCGGCGAGCGACATGCGTGCGTCGTGCGAGTTGATCTCATTGGCTTCCCTGTCATGCGAGGAATGCGAATAGCCGGGCACAAAAGTCCCGCCAAATTTCTTTAGCTGGTGCGGTATCGAAAAGCTATATTGCGTAAGGTCAGTATGCATATCGACGGCATCGCCTGGCAACAGCGACGCTGTCGCGTAAAAAGCCTTAACGGAGCGCGCCGCGGCAAGGCAGGCCAGCAGCGCGCAGTATCGCAGCAGCACTTTCACGGCAGCAGTCTAAGGCTGTGAATGCAGCGTCAAGCGGGGCACACAATCGGCGCACCATAGAATCAAATTTGTCTTTTTGCGCTGACTCCAAGTCTATTGCTGCCGAAATAAAACCATGACAACTGACGACCTGCGCATTGAGGGGCTCAAACCCCTGATACCACCGGCAATCCTCATTGAAGAGATACCACTGCCCTATACCGGGCAGACTTTCGTCAATAGCGCGCGCGAACAGGTAAACGGCATCATCAAAGGCGACGACGACCGCCTGCTGGTCGTGGTCGGGCCGTGCTCGATCCACGACACGAAAGCCGCGCTCGAATATGCGGGAAGACTTCTGCCGCTGAGAAAAAATCTCGCCGGCGAGCTCGAAATTGTCATGCGCGTCTACTTTGAAAAACCGCGCACGCGTTCGGGCTGGAAAGGCCTCATCAACGATCCGCACATTGACGGCTCGTTTAAGATCAACGACGGACTGCGAATTGCGAGAAAACTTTTGACCGACCTGACGGCATTGGGCCTTCCCGTCGGCTGCGAGTTTCTCGACACGATCAGTCCGCAGTTCATCGCCGATTGCGTCAGCTGGGGTGCCATCGGCGCACGTACCACCGAAAGCCAGGTGCACCGCGAACTCGCTTCTGGCCTGTCGATGGCAGTGGGTTTCAAAAACGGCACCGACGGCAACGTCAAAATAGCGATCGACGCAATCCATGCGGCGCAGACGCCGCACCACTTTCTCTCGATTACCAAACAGGGTGTGGCGGCGATTGTGCATACCAAAGGTAATCCGGTCGGCCATCTGATTTTGCGCGGCTCAACGCAGGGGCCGAACTTCAGCAGCGAGCATGTGAAGAAAACGGCAAAGGAACTCACCGAGGCAAGCCTGCGTCCGGGCCTCATCGTCGATTGCAGCCACGGCAATTCGCAGAAAGACCACAACCGCCAGAGCGTCGTTGCCAGTGATATTGCCGCACAGCTGATCGCCGGAGAGCGCGCTATTATTGGCGTGATGCTCGAAAGCCACCTCAAGGCCGGCAACCAGAAAGAAGCACCACTCGATCGCCTCGAGTATGGCAAATCGATCACCGACGCCTGCATTGCCTTCGACGATACCGTTGCGGTACTGCACGAGCTTGCCGCTGCGGTCAGGCAACGCCGCAGCAAATAATCGTTTGCGGGTCTAATCCGCAAACGAAACTCTCCGCATGCCCGTCACAGCAGTCACCCCCGGTGTGGCTTTTGCCCGAACTGCCGAAACCAATATTCTGTTCGGCTGCCCCCCCGAAGTCATCAAGCATCTGATGCTGAGGGGGCTCGGCAGCCCCGAGGTTATTATTCTTCCGGATACGCCCTACCGCTTCGATGTATTGCAGAATTGCACCGAGTTTCCTCTTTACTATTTTCTATTCGTTGAGCGCAACTTCATGCAGGGCAAAAAACTCACCATTGTGGGTACTCCGACGCACCTGAAAGCCAACCGCAAACTGCTGCGGCTGACTCTCGTCGGCCCGACGCGTAAAGAATATGACGCTCTCGGGCACAGCCCCTGGTTCGACGAATTGTACCGTGAATCACGGGAAATTTCGGTCAAGAATGCCGCCGGCCAAGAGCTGTCGATCGACGATTTTGTGGATTTTATTCCATTCAGGAATGGCGTCGCGAAGCTCAAAAATGGTACAGAAATTATCCACACCGGCAAAGACCGCTACCGCCTCGGCGACGATATCATCGATATCAATTTTTCCGTTCCGCAGCAACCGCCGTATGACCTGCGCAATGACTTCACGACCACAATGCCGGCGCACTTTGGCGTGACGGTATTGGGCGGCGCTTCGGGGTTTATCGCCGACAAACCCTGTTCGGGCCTTGTGCTGCACTACAATTCAGAGCATATGCTGGTCGACTGCGTGCCGTACCTCGAACAGGCGCTCAATGCCCGTGGTATATCCACGACCGAAATCCGTTCGCTGTTTCTGACGCACATCCACGACGACCACTGCAACATTTTTCCCCTGCTGAGGCTCTCGAACAAGGTGCGGCTGATCGCCACCAAGGAAATTTTCTGGATGGCGATGATGAAACTCTCGCTGCAGACGCTGATGCCGGTCGAAGATCTCTCGTCGATGTTCCATTTCGTCGAAGTTAAGCCCTATGAAACGACCGAGTTCTACGGTCTGTCGATTGAGCCCCACTACACCGTGCATTCGATACCGACGATCGGCGCGACGTTCCGCATGAAAGAGGGCAATGAGTCGCGCAGCATCGTGTTCATCGGCGACAACAAATCGTTCAGCGACATCGAACAGATGGTTTCGCAGGGTATCGTGCGCAAAGAAAAGTTCGAAGTCCTCAGGCAGAGATATTCCGAACGGTACGACATTCTGTTTGCCGACGGCGGCATGGGCATTCTGCACGGGAATCCGCGCGACGCGCTCAAGTCGCATTCTGACCGCATCGTTTTTATGCACCTCGAAAAACTGCCACCCGAATTCGACGCGACGTTCTCGCACGCCGTTGCGGGCAAACGCTACAACATCATCCAGGGCAGCTATGACTCATATATGATACGCACGATGCACATCCTCAGCGACTCATTCCATAATATTTCGCATGAGTGGAGCGCCGCGCTGATGAATAATTTTCACATCGTGACATTCAACGCGGGGGATATCATTTTCAAACAAAACGATACCTCGAAAGGCCTTATCTACATTATTCTAACCGGCAGCTGCAGCGTCATGGTACATGACGGTAAAATGCTCAGCGAAAAAGCGCGCAAAGAGGCCGGAGATTTCGTCGGCGAAATGGCGGTGCTCGACGAGAACAAGGTACGCTCCGCGTCGATTGTGGCAGCGTCGCCGGTCACGCTGTGTGCGATCGACGAGAAGCTGTTCCACGAATTCCTGATCGCAGAGAAGCGCACAGACGAGATGCGGCATCTGTGGAAGGTGCGTTCTGAAATAGAGCGTTTCTGGCCGTTTGAACAGTTCGCCGATAACGTCAACGACCGCATTGCGCGCAGCGCCGTCAGGCTGCGTGTCGCAGCGGGCGACTCCCTCGTCGAACAGGGCAAAAACGACGGCGAGTTTTTTATCATTCTTTCGGGCGAATTCAGCGTGCGCGTAAACGGCACAGAGATCAAAATTCTGCGCGCCGGCGACATGTTTGGCGAATATGGATCGATCGATGAAACCGCACGCAACGCCACCGTCACGGCATTGTCAGACGGCCAGGTGCTCGAAATTGCACGCGGTGAAATACGCAAGATCATCGAATCGGCGCCGATTTTCAATTTCAGCATGCGCGAAATTATGATGCGCCGTTCGCGCGAACTAAAGCTGCTGGCCGCCGGATAAGACAATGGCTCGTATGCTCTCTGCGATCTTTCGGCTCTGCGCAGGAGCAGTCGTCATTGGTGCGCCACTTCTCGCGGAACCTGGCGGCAAAACGCGGGTATCCCCTACCCGTGTGCTGCAGCGCATCGAACTGGGGTTGGGAATTCCATTCACCTACAATTCAGCGTATGCCACAACCACCACGAAAGAGCTGAGAACCGGGCCGGCCATCGCGGCCAAGGCGGATTTTTTTCTCTGGCAGCAAAATCTGTCGCTTATGGCGTCCTTCTCGAAAACACAGGTCATGTGGTCGCGCGAAGACGGCACGAAAAACCCCGACATCTGCAACGAGACCTTTTCGATGGCGCTGATGTCTTTTCCCGGCTATTGCACACAATACCAGGCACGCCTGCAGCCGCTGCTGTGGATAGACGCATTTGCCGTCGGGCTGTCGTTTGTCTACAATCACTTCACGGATATTTCATTCAAAGGCTCGCGCATCTTTAATACCAAGTGGGCGTATGGTGCGCTGGGCATTGTGGGTGCTTACCGTGTGGTCCACGGCAAATTTTCGCTGCTCGTTCTCGCCAACATCGATTACGGATTATTTTCGCAGACTGCAACCGTGATGACACCGACGCAGAAAATTCAGGGATTTCAGGCAGGAGTAACCATCTATGGCATGTATGCGTTGTTTTAATTTTGGCCTCATGCTGGTTGCAGTATCGGTTGCCTGCTGTATGCAGGCAACCGATCCCGGTTTGAATGAACGTTATACGGTCGAATTTTCTTCGCCGGCATCGGTGGCAGGCAAAAAATTCCATTGGACGACGATGCCGGTGAAGATTAAGTATAACTCCTGCGCGGTTGCGGGCTGCTCAACCTCGATCGAAGCGGCAGTGCGCCGGGGGATTGATTTCTGGAAACGCAATGCGAGCCTCTATGGCGAGATACAGACCGAATATTCTGAAAACGGCGATATCGAAGTGAAATATGTCAACTCGCTGGGCGGCAACACGATCGGTGTGTGCAGCGCCTCATTGGGCCAATATTCGAACGGGCAGATGGTCGCGATTAAACCTCTCACACTCACCATCGCCACTACGGTAGGGGGCGGTGCGATTCTGGATTCAGAATTTGAATTTGTTTCAGCGCACGAGATGGGCCACTGCCTCGGTCTGTGGGAGCATTCGCCGCGTGACGGCGATCTGATGTACTATCTGCTGACCAGCAAAACCAGTTACAGTCCGCGCGACCTCAATTCAATGCGCTGGCTCTATTCGCAAAGGACCGATGTCGGCACCTACCCCGCGAGCGCTGCGCTCGGAGCCGATATCACGGCGGCAGGCGTGGCGGTCAGCCCGCCGCTGCTGCGGCCTTAGAAGCTATTTCAGCAAGAGGAATCGATCACTAATTGTAAACATCGATATTCCCGTTGGGATTTTCGTCGAGCTCAACCCCACCCGCGTTTTGTAGTTCGGCTTTATTGACGCTCGGGACAGGCACGGCTGCAGGTGAAGCGCCGTCGCGCGAGCCAATCACCAGGCCTCCCGGAACACCGGGCAGGCCGGGAGCAACAGCAAGCCCGGCAAGATATTCATCGGTGCGCTTCGTGAGCTCGCGCTGATTCTCCGTATAATACACCTGCGCTTTGACCGGATGTTTGCAGGGATACGCTCTCAGCAGCAGCCCGCGTTCGCCGCAGATATCGAGCTGAATATGCCCAGCTTCCAGCGGCGGCAGAAATTTTTTGTCATCCGGATGATTGGCTACATATTCTTTCGAGAAATCAGTCCACACTGTGCCGGCGGTACCGCTGCCCGAACCAGTGAACGGCGCACCGCGTTCGTGGCCGACCCAGATCACACTGATCTGCCCCGGCAGCGCGCCGACAAACCAGGTGTCGCGAATACCGGTGCGACCCGACCATTTGGCTTTGGCCGCCGCTGGTGACTGTACCGTCCCCGTTTTGCCGCCCGAAATACCGGCGATTTCGGGTGTTTTGATCGGCATCGTGCCTTCGCTGGAAATCACGGCCTGCATCAGGTTTAAGACCATCGCGCACGCGATCGGATCCAGAATGCGTTCGCGCGGTTTATCGAGATCTGCCTTATAAATTTCATGACCGTCAAAATCGCTGATTTTTAGCACTATCACGGGCTCGATCTTTAGCCCGCCCGAAGCGATCGTAGCATAGATTCTCGCGAGTTCGAGCGGCGACAATTCGATCGCACCCAGCGCCATCGCGAGGTTTTTGCGCTCACCGATTCTCAGCGCCATCTCGTCGGAATTGAGGCCCAGAATCGCCTGCAGCGCATCGGTGAACTTATTGACTCCCATCTGGTGCAACAGTTGCACGGGCACGGTATTCATCGACAGCGCAAACGCATGCCGCGCAGTCACCTTGCCTTTGTAACCTTTGTACCAGTTCTTCGGCTGATAGCCGCCGAGATTGATCGCCTTGTCTTCGACGATGCTCGAAGGATGGATCAGCTTCTGCTGAAATGCCAGTGCGTAGACCAGCGCCTTGATCGTCGAACCCGGCTGGCGGTACATGGAGAATGCGCGGTTGATCGGTGACGTGCTGCGGTATTCATAACCACCCACGACGCTTTCGACATACATATTTCCGGGATTGATACCGATGTAACTGCCGTTAATCCCCTCTTCGATTGCCTTTACCACGTCTGCGTCAGCCTTGTTATTTTTGGCGAGCAGCTTTTCGTACTCCTTCAGCAGTTCGGCTTTTATCTGAGCGACGCGCGAATTCAGCAGTTTTGCGGCGGCTTCCTGATTGCGCACGTCGAGCGCCGTGTCAATGCGCAGTACTTTGGTTTTCAGCTCGTTCGAAGTGAAGCGCCTGGTCAGAATTTTCTCCACTTCGTTCAGAAAATCCGGTGCGCGGTTCAGGCGAAAATTGCGCGCGTAGTTATATTTACCGATCTTGCTGCCGTAGACAACGCCTTTGCCGATCTTGTGTTCGGTGACGACATGGCGCTCACGGAAATTCTTCGTCTGGCGCTCGACGTCCAGCTTCTCGCTGCTCTTGATCACATAAGGGTGCGCGCTCATGAGTTTGAGCACCAGCTGCTGGCGCGCAAGCGCCGTCTTCATCGACGCCGCGGGATTATACAGCGACGGCGCAGGGATGATACCGACGAGCATCGCGGCCTCGCCCGGGCTCAGTTCGCGCGCAGAGACACCGAAATAGCGGCGGCTGGCGTCTTCGAAGCCGACGCTGTTCATGCCGAGATAGACTTTGTTGAGATAGATCGCAAGAATTGTGGCCTTGTCGTAGCGCGATTCGAGATACCACGTGCAAAAAAATTCCGACAGCTTGTTGAACACGCTGCGCCTGCGGATCTTAGCCGTGTCACTGCCGGCCACGCCCTTGTCGGCATTTTCCGCTTCGCTCAAAATCAGCTTCGCCAGCTGCTGAGAGAGTGTGCTGCCGCCCTGCGTTTCACCGCCGGTCAGCATCGTGTGCAACGCGCGAAAAATCGATCGCAGCTGCACGCCGCCGTGGTTATAAAAATTCCGGTCCTCTGAGGCAAGCAGCGCCCACACGATATTCGCATGTTCTTCGAGGTTTTCGGCGCGGATGTCACGCTGGCCCGGCCGCCGTATTTCACCGATCAGCACATTATTGCGGTCATAAATTTCAATGAGCTTTTTGTCGCGTTCCGACAGCTCGCCCTTGAGCTCTGATTCGAGAGTCGCGAGAATGCTGGCGACGGTTTCTTTTTTCCCGTGCCACGCGATGTAAGCGCCGAGCAGCATCGCCAGAGTACCCGCGACAACGACCGCGCTGCCGGTCAGCAGGATTTTTTTCTTATGGTGCCATAACCACGCAGGCACAGCTTTGAGGCGCGCGGCTGCGCCACCGCCGGGCGATGGTGGTAGCGGAGTTACAGACTCAATTGCCGGCGTTACCGCCGTTGGGGCGGGAGTCGCGGGCGCGGCCACCGGTATCTCAGCCGGGCCTGTGGTTGCAGGTGTCTGTTCGCCTGGAACCGGCACAGGGCCGGGTGTGTCTTGCATGGTTTACGGCAGGGGATCATCCCTGACCGTCAAATCGTTTCTTCGGCCATTGCGGCTCCGCGCAGCGAGCGAAGAAACAACAGATCAGCTTTGCGCGAGCGCCTGGTCAATATCCGCAATAATATCGGACACAGTCTCTAGCCCGACAGACAGGCGCACATAGTCTGCAGTCACGCCGGTCTCTTTTTGCTCCGCTTCGGTCAGCTGAGAATGCGTCGTCGATGCCGGATGGATCACCAGTGACTTGGAATCTCCGATATTCGCCAGATGCGACAGCAGCTTGACGGAGTTAATGAACTTTTTGCCCGCAGCGAGACCGCCCTTGACGCCGAAGCCGATCAGCGCACCGAAGTTCTCACCGAGGTATTTTTTTGCCTGCGCGTGGTTCGCACTGTCGGTCAGGCCCGGATAATTCACCCACGCCACCTTCGGGTGTTTTTTCAGATGCTCGGCGACTATTTGCGCGTTGATGCTGTGCTGTTTGACACGCAGCGCCAGTGACTCAAGCCCCTGGATAAACTGCCATGCGTTAAACGGACTCATGCAGAAACCGAGATCCCTGAGCCAGATGACGCGCGCGCGGAGAATGAACGCAATGTTGACGCCCTGAAAATTGCCGAACACATCCCAGAATTTGAGACCGTGGTAACCAGCGTCGGGTTCTGTATAGTCGGGGTATTTGCCGTTGTTCCACGCGAATTTACCCGAATCGACAATTACACCGCCGATCGATGTACCATGGCCTCCGATAAATTTTGTCGCCGACAGCACGACGATATCCGCGCCGTGTTCGATCGGGCACACGAGTCCCACGCCGACAGTGTTGTCGACGATGAATGCAACGCCGGCTTCGTGCGCGATCTTTGCAATGCCGGCAAAATCCGGCACGTCGAGTTTCGGATTGCCGATGGTTTCGGCGTACACCGCGCGCGTCTTCGGCGTGATGGCGGCTTTCAACGCAGCGACATCGCCCGACTGAACAAACTTCACCGTGCGACCCAGTAACGGCAGCGTATAGTGGAATAGCTGGTAGGTGCCACCGTAAAGGTTGTCGAGCGACACGATCTCGTCGCCGGGGCGCGTGATATTGAGGATCGCCGTTGTCGCTGCTGCCTGACCCGAAGCCGTCGCCAGCGCCGCCACGCCGCCTTCGATCGCGGCCATGCGTTTTTCAAAAACGTCGGTTGTCGGGTTCATGATGCGCGTGTAAATATTGCCGAATTCTTTCAGCGCAAACAGGTTGGCCGCATGGTCGGCGTCGTTGAACACGTATGAAGTCGTCTGGTACAGCGGCACGGCGCGCGACCCGGTCGTCGGATCGACAACTTGCCCGGCGTGCAATCCCAAAGTTTCCAAATTGATTTGTGGCATTCGATTCTCCTTGTCTGTTATATTAGACTTTAGGACAATATACAATACGGAATCGGCGCGACAAACTTTTGTGCGATACCTTCTGCAAAAGCCGAAATCAGCTGTTCAGCGCAGAAATATTTCCTGCCAGTTTCTGCAATCCGCGCCTGAAGAATACCGAACCTTTGAGCGCGCCGCGTGCCGCGGGCAGTTGCCCGCGCGCGATCTGTTCTGCGGCTTCATGCTCGTTGTTGAAGGCATCGGCAGCATAACTCGCTGCCGGTTTGTTGTACGGGCAGACCTGCTGGCAGACATCGCAGCCAAAAATCCAGTGCAATGCCGGCGAAGATCGCCGCGCCGACCCAGTTGTTGTGCA
>CAYHJO010000164.1:0-5252 GCA_964356715.1 uncultured Turneriella sp.
CTCGTCGGCTATGAAATTTCTCCCGTGTTGCAGAAAAAGTTCGGTTCGCGCCGGTTTTCGGCCGGCCGTGTGCAGTCTGCCGCGCTGAAAATTCTGTGCGACCGCGAAACCGAAATCGATAAATTCGTTGCCGAAGAATTCTGGGAATTTGACGGCTTCTTTTCGAGTGCAAACGCCAAAGCAAAAGACAAAGAAACGCCGTTTCGCCTGTCGCAGATCGACGGCAAAAAAGTGAACATCACCGGCAAGGCCGATGCGGATGACCTCGAAAAAAGAATTCGCGCGGCGGAATTTAGACTCGCATCACGTAAAACATCCGAGCGGCGCATCAAGCCGCTCGCCCCTTACATCACCAGCCGTCTGCAGCAGGATGCTTCGACACGCCTTGGCTTTCGCGCGCAGAAAACGATGTCGATTGCGCAAGGGCTCTACGAGGGTGTAGAACTCGGCAAAGAAGGTTCGCAGGGTCTGATTACCTACATGCGTACCGACTCGACGCGCATTTCCGCCACGGGACTCGAACAGGCGCGCGGTTATATTGCCGCGAACTTCGAAGCACCGTACCTGCCCGAGGCGGCCATACAGTATAGCAAAAAGGCCGAGAATACGCAGGATGCGCACGAGGCGATTCGCCCGACCGACGTCACGCGCACGCCAGAGAGCGTCGAAAAATATCTCGACCGCGACCAGTACCGCCTCTATGCGCTGATCTGGCGCCGTTTCGTGGCTTCGCAGATGTCGCAGGGCGTGGATGAACTTGTTACGTTCGAAGTGCAGGGAGGCACCGGGCCTGCAACTGGCACGAGGCCATCTGAGTTGCAGGACGAAGTGCAGGACAAAGAGTCCGCATTCACTTTCCGTTATTCGAGCTCACGCCAGACATTCCCCGGTTTTCGGGCAATCTACCCTCTGGGCGAAGAGAAAATTGGTTACGTGCCAACATTCAATGAAGGCGACGGGCTGAATATTATCGAGTTCGCCAAACAGCAGAAATTCACGCAGCCGCCGCCGCGCTATACCGAAGCCTCGCTCATCAAAGCGATGGAAGAATCGGGCATCGGCCGCCCCGCCACCTACGTACCGACAATCGGCACACTCGATAAACGTGCATATATCGAACGCAAGGGCCGCCAGCTGATTCCGACGAAACTCGGCCGTGTGGTGAACGACATCATGGCAGCGCACTTTCCCGATATCGTTGATCTCAAATTCACGGCGAATATGGAAGAGAAGCTCGACAGCATAGCGCAGGGCCAGAGCGAATGGCGTGGCATGCTGAGCGACTTCTACCCGGCCTTTCATGGCACGGTCGAACGCGCCGGCAATGAAATCGCCGACCAGACGCACCTCGTGCGCATCCCCCTTGGTCGCCCGTGCCCCAAATGCGGCAATGAGCTCATGCAGAAGCTCGGCAAGAACGGCTATTTTATCGGCTGTAGCAACTTTCAGGGCGGCTGCCGCTTCTCTGAAAGTATTCCGCTCGGTGTGTGCCCGCTTTGCGGCGGCAGCGTGGTGAAGAAAAAAGGCAAAAAAGGCCGCGGATTTTTTGGTTGCGCAAACTATGCCACCACGGGCTGCGAATTCACGATGCTCGAAACTCCGGCAAAACGCACCTGCCCTAAATGTAACTCGATCATGGGTCAGAAGGTGCGTAAGGCGGGTATCACGCTCACCTGCCAGAACCAGGAATGTAAACACGTGATTGAAGAAACCTCAGAAGACACCCCGGCCGACGGCAATCAGGGCTCTGAAGAAAGCGGCCAGTCGACCTAAAGCGCTTTGAACAGCTTGCGCAGCGATTGAAAATAAGACACGTGTAAATTCTGCGGCCGGCGGCCTGAATAAGACAGAATAAAACTGTAAAACGTGTGCACGGTCAGCGAGTACTTCTCTAACCTGCCTGTTGCGGGCGGGTTACGCTCAAATGCGCGGTCGACAAACCGGAAGATATCTCCGCCATAAAGACTAGTATAACGATCGCCGATTTCAGCCGGCGACGCATACACTAAGGCGAACATTAGCCGGAAAAACTCCGGATATTCCTGGTGCAGCCAGGTTACGCCGCGGAACATCTCGCGGATTTCGGTCCCCAGATCGCGGCCGCGCGGAATGCGCCGGCGCAGGTTACGCAGCATAAAGAGGTGTGTCGCACGCAGGCATGCCCAGTAAAGATTCTCTTTGCTGCCAAAATGGTGGTAAATGCTCGGCTGTTCGAGCCCGGCTTCATGGCTGATTTCCCTGACCGATGTGCCGTAAAAACCTTTGCGCGAAAAAGCAATCGTGGCGCCGATCAGAATGCGTTCGCGCGAATCGCGCCACTTGTAGATTTCCCAGGCAGGCTTCGGAATATTCTGTTGCATGCGCTTCGCGGCATGCTTCGCGCCTTGCGCTGCCGCGACACGCATTTATTGATAGCGGAAAATGATTTTTTTAGTTGTACTATTGATTGGTTTATCGAAGGCGGCACACATATTTCAATGTTGGGGAATGCATGACACTCACAACCGCGCCGGCCACAGCCCGGCACCCGGAGGTTGCTCAGCAACTGCCGGCAGGCGAGCCACCACTGGAGGTTCGACCGACCCGATTCGGGAAAGGCGTTTTCGCGAAGAAGGAATTTAAGCCCGGTGAAAAGATCCTGCAGTTCCGTGGCAGAATCTACGCGCGCAAAGATTACCTGAGCAAGGTAAATCCGGAAAAATGCCATTACATGCAGATCGATACCGATATCTTTCTGGGCCCGACAACGACACCCGACAATTTCGTGAACCATTGCTGTGAACCGAATGCAGGGCTAAAGATCCACAAAGGTAAGGCATTCCTGATCGCCATCAAAACAATCCAAGTAGAACAGGAAATCACCTTCGACTATTCGACCTCGATGGCCGAAGACCACTGGGAAATGGACTGCGCCTGCGGTGCCCCTTCGTGCCGCTCGCGCGTGCGCGATTTCAAATACCTGCCCGTCAAATTGCAGCAGCACTACGCAGAACTGGGCATCGTGCCCGACTTTGTCATGCGCTCGGCGGGCTTAAGCGACCCCTATGACCTTTTCCACGCTGCCGGCCGGTCTAACGGCGCTCACGCAGATTTTAATGCTTCACCCGCATATTGAGGTTCGCGGCAGCGACATCGAGGGCCGCGGGCTGTTTGCCAATGCGGTCATCAAAAAGGGTGAACTGGTTTGGCGTAAAGAAGACAACGAACGCTACTATTCGCAGGCCGAGATAGACCGCTTCAGCGGCGAACAAAAAAAGAATTTCTACAACTACTGCTACCAGGTTGGCCCTGACCAGTTTTATGGTACACCCGAGGGTAAAGCCGGCGACGACGCAGACTACATGAACCACAGCTGCGACCCGAACACCTGGTTCGAGGCCGACGGCAGCATGACGGCGCTACGCGACATTTCACCCAATGAAGAAGTCACCTACGATTATGCCACCAGCGAATCGCGGGCGGATTTTCAGCTCAACTGCCGCTGCGGCAGCCCACTCTGCCGAGGTACGGTGCGCGGCTCAGACGTAAAAAAGGTACCTGCGCTGCGCGAACGCTACGGCAGCCATGTGATGCCGCATGTACTGGCCTAAGCTTCAGTCGTCGTAGACTTCAACCAGATTCATCAGCGCATCCGGCAGCGGCGTATAGTCGGCAAACTGCACGCCGAGAACCGTCGTGACTTCGTCCGCCAGCGCGGATTGTTTGCTCCACGCAATGCGGCCTTCAAACACCAAATGGAACGCCGGGTTCTCATTATGCACCTCACCGCGTACCGCGGCACCGGCTTGCACTTCGCTCGTGGCCATCGGAGCTTCAATAATGATCTTCATGCCGCCGACTGAAATGTCGGCGAGCATCGCCTTTGCAACCGCAGGAGTCCTGAGGCTGACCGTACATCCGCCAAACCGCTGCGCGAGTATGCGCTGGAATCGCCTGTGCTCTGGACTCATGGATAAGGAATCATCCGCACGGACACAAGCCGCGTAAAGCACAGCGTAACTTCCGCGACAATTTCTGCTCGACCCGGCGAAGGTGACGGGACTCGCTGCCCCATGGGCTTCATCAAACCTACCCCGCCACCCTATGATCCGATCGCGTGGAACAGCAAGCCATACAGCGAACGCGCAGAACTCGCCTGCAAAGCGTGGGCAGTGCAGGGCTATGGCACACCGATCGGCGCCTATACTCTCTACATACTCAAAGTTGCCTTCTACATCTACATGTGGACGTTCTTTATCAGCTTCTCTCCGGGCCTCGGTGAAATCGCGCACTGGCGCGCATGGATCTTTGAACCGATCGCTTTCCAGAAAGCCATTCTGTGGAGCATGTTGTTTGAAGTTATGGGCCTGGGTTGCGGCAGCGGGCCTTTGACTGGCAGGTACTTTCCCCCGGTTGGCGGATTTCTTTATTTTCTGAGGCCTGGCACGACCAAACTGCCGCTCTACCCTGCTCTGCCGCTTTTGGGGGGCACACGGCGCGGCATTCTCGATGTGCTGCTCTACGCGGCTCTGCTCGTGCTGCTCGTGCGCGCACTGATTGCACCGGCAATTAGCTTTGGGCATGTGTTGCCGATTGTCGCGCTGCTGCCTTTGCTGGGCGCGATGGATCACACAATCTTTCTCGCCGCGCGCGGCGAACACTACTGGACAACTGCCGTCTGCTTTCTGTTTGCGGCCACCGGGGGCGGTGCCTACGGCTGGTTACCGGGTGCCAAGGCCGTGCAACTCGCGCTGTGGTTCTGGGCGGGCTTTTCGAAACTCAACCGCCATTTTCCGTACGTCGTGGGAGTCATGACTTCGAACAGCCCGTTCACACGTTTTGCGTGGATGCGCAAACTGATGTACAAAAACTTTCCGAACGATGTCAATCCGTCTCTGCTCGCGCGCATTGCCGGCCACTGGGGGACTGCAGTTGAGCTGGGCATTCCGGTGATTCTTTTGTTGTCGCCGACCGGCAGTTATGCGCACATCGGCGGTATGGCGCTGATGCTCGGCCTGCACGTCTATATCACGAGTAACGTGCCGATGGGCGTGCCGATTGAATGGAACTTCATGGTCGTCTATGCGGCGTTCTTTCTGTTCTGGGCGCAGGCGGATGCATCGCTGCTTGCGATGCCTTTACCTCTCGCGGTGTTTCTCGCCGGGATGCTGATCGCGCTGCCGCTCATCGGCAATATTTATCCGCGCGCGCTGTCGTTTCTGAGTTCAATGCGCTATTATGCAGGGAACTGGGCGGCGGGTGTTTGGCTGTTT
>CAYHJO010000164.1:5262-10305 GCA_964356715.1 uncultured Turneriella sp.
ACGGCAGCCACAAAAAACTCGAAAAGCTCACCACCAGCGCGCGCTGGGTGCCCGACCAGCTGCGCCTGTTTTATTCAGAGGCGGAGACCATCGGCATCCTAAGCAAAGTCATGGCGTTTCGGCTGATGCACCTGCATGGCCGCGCATTCTCTGAGCTAATACCGCGCGCAGTGCCGCGCTTTGAAGACTATGAATATGTCGAAGGCGAAGTGATGGCGGGGTTGATACTCGGCTACAACTTTGGCGACGGCCATCTGCACGATGAGAAGCTCGTCAAGGCAGTGCAAGAGCAATGTGGATTTGCCCCCGGTGAGCTGCGCTGCGTGTTTATCGAATCGGAGCCACTCTTGAGCACCGAGTTACAGTACCGCATCCATGATGCGCATGACGGCAATATTGCAGCAGGGGCGATTTCGGCCGCGAGTCTGCGCGACAGGCAACCGTGGCAGACGCAGTCATAATCGGTTCAGGCCCCAATGGCCTCGCCGCCGGCATCAGGCTCGCAAGCGCCGGCGTAAAAGTATTGATTCTCGAAGCGCATGAAAAGATCGGCGGCGGTACACGGACGGCCGATCTCACGCTCAAAGGTTTTCACCACGACGTGTGCTCTTCAGTGCACCCGATGGGCGTCGTCTCGCCGTACTTCAAAACGCTGCCTCTCGACAAGCATGGCCTCGAATGGATTTTCCCGGAAGCGTCTGTCGCGCATCCGCTTGCCGGCAGACCGGCCGTGTTTTTGACGCGCTCGCTCGAAGAGACTGCGGCGCGCCTGGGCATCGACGGCGAGCACTATACGAAAATGCTCAGGCACTTCGTATGCTGCGCTGAAGAACTCATTGCCGGCGCGCTGAGCCCGGCAAAATTCCCACGACACCCTATTTTGATGGCGCGCTTCGGCCTCGAGGCGATCAGAACTGCCGAATCGCTCGCCTCTCGCTTTCGCACGGAAGAAGCCAAGGCACTCATTGCCGGTTGCGCGGCGCACTCGATTCTGCCGCTCGATAAATCTCTGACTGCCGCAGTCGCGCTCGTATTTCTGATCACCGGCCACATGCAGAACTGGGCTGTCGCGAAAGGCGGATCGCAGAGCATCACCAAAGCACTCGCTTCGTACTTTCGCTCGCTCGGCGGCGAAATACGGACGGGGCACCGCGTGGCGAGCGCAGCCGATCTGCCGCCGGCGCGCGCATACCTGTTCGACACGAGCCCCAAGGCGCTCGCCGAAGGTTTCGCGGGGGTTCTGCCTGCGGGTTATGTGAGACGGCTGAAAAAATTCCGCTACGGGCTCGGTATTTTCAAAGTGGACTATGCGCTCAAACATTCCATTCCATGGCGCGACGCGAACATCCTCAAGGCCTCAACGGTACACATCGGCGGCACGTTGGCTGAAATTGCCGCAGCAGAAAAGGAAGTCTGGTCAGGCAAACATCCGCAGAAGCCATTTGTGCTGCTGACGCAGCAGAGCGAATTTGACGCAACCCGCGCACCGAAGGGCAAGCACACACTGTGGGCATATTGCCATGTGCCCAATGGTTCGACGGTCGATATGTCAGCGGCCATCGAGGGGCAGATTGAACGCTTTGCGCCGGGTTTTCGCGACACGATCCTGAAGCGCCATAGCATGCATACCGCCGACTTCGCCACCTACAACGCGAACTACGTCGGCGGCGCTATTACCGGCGGCGTCTCTGATCTGGCGCAGTTTCTGACCCGCCCGGTGGCGAGACTTAATCCCTACACCACGCCTAACGAGCGCATCTTTCTCTGCTCGGCCTCGACGCCCCCGGGCGGTGGCGTGCACGGCATGTGCGGATTCAACGCGGCAGAGACAGTGCTTGCTCGTATCGGCAAATTATCCGTTTCAGCGCTGCAGAGTTACCGCAGCTGACAGTATGGCGAAGAACAGTTTAGCCTTAGTTGTCTTTCTAAAACAATTTATCAAAGGCTACGTGATATTGAATATACTCACACTGCCGATTACGATTTTGCTCACGCTATTCATCGGCATCATGGCCGGCCGCACACCGCACGGCGGCCTGTTCGGCCACCCGTTCTTGCTGGCCGCCGCGTTTATTTACGGAGCGCCGCTCATCACCTGCGCCTGCGTTCTTCTGACGGCGAAGCTGTTTGACGCATTCGTGAGCTTAACTCCTCTGAAGAGCAACCAGGTTTCGCTACCGGGGTTGCTCTTTGCCGCAATTGTCGTCGTGGTGCTTGGCAACATCTTTGTGGATAATCTTTACCAATTCAGACAGGGACAATTCGGCCTGTCTTTCGTCGCGCTGGCGCTGATTATGATTTTTCTGGCAGTCGTCTATGCCTGCGCCAGAATCCGGTTGCCCATTGTCTCTGACTGGTTTAGCGAAAAGACTTAGTTTTCCCGAAACAGACTGTTAGTCCGATCTGCTGAGCAGCTCAAGAAAGTGGCTGGTTTTGGTTTCAATTTCGAGATTGAGTTTTTCAATGTCGCGCCCCGTTTCGGCGGCCTTGTCAAAAGCGAGCGTCCCCGATGAAAGCTCGGCCGACAGTTGCTCCAGCCGCGCTTCGAGCTGCGGTATTTCTTTTTCGAGTCTGTCGCGCTCTTTAATTTGCGCAAAAGTGAGTTTCGCCGGTTTTGCGCTGCGCTGCCTTTCGCGCGGCTCTTTGGCCTCTTTCTCCTGCACCTGCTTCGCTTTATCCGCAGCCTCTTTCTCTGCGAGATAAGCCGAATAGTTGCCGTTAAACTCCTTCACTTCACCGTCGGCACCCGGGCGAAAATCGTTGTCGAGCACGAACAGGTGCTGCGTCAGTTTGTCCATGAAGTAGCGGTCGTGCGAGACGATGAGCAGGCAGCCCTGAAAATTCTGCAGATAGTCTTCGAGCACGTTGATCGTCGCGATGTCGAGGTCGTTGGTCGGTTCGTCGAGAATCAGAAAATTCGGATTCTGCATCAGAATCGTCAGCAGGTACAGCCGGCGCTTTTCGCCACCGCTTAGGGTCGCAGCCTGCTGGCGGTGCGTCGACGGCGGAAACAGGAACTGTTCGAGCAGCTGCGCCGCGGTCAAAGATTTGCCTTTGGAGAGGGCAACGGCTTCGGCGACGTGTCGCACCGCTTCGAGAATGGTCTGGCCTTCGGGAAAATTGGCGCCCGTCTGCCGGTAATAGCCAAAGACCGTTGAGAGCCCTTTATCCACAGTGCCTGAATCGGGCTGTTCGAGACCAGTCAGCAGATTCAGGAAAGTCGATTTGCCCGCACCGTTGCGGCCGATGACACCGATGCGGTCGCCGCGCAGGAATTTATACTCAAAATTATGGATCAGCTTGCGACCGCCATAACTCTTATTGAGGCCTGTGATTTCGAGAATTTTGCCGCCGACGCGGTTCATTTCGAGTTCGAGTGTTTTAAGCTCCTCTTTGTCGCGCGCGGTTGCTTTAACTTTGAGGTCTTCAAACGCGTCTACGCGGTATTTGGCCTTTGTGCCACGCGCCTTGGGCTGTTTGCGAATCCACTCGAGTTCACGGCGCATCTTGTTCTGTGCCTTGCCCACCGCAAGCGCTTCGGCTTCTTCGCGTTCGGCCTTCTTTTCGAGAAAATTCGAATAGTTGCCGGGATAACTGTAGATCTGCCCGTTATCGAGTTCGAGAATTTCATCGCACACAGTTTCGAGAAAATAGCGGTCGTGCGTGACAAGGAACAGCGTGATCTTTTCGCGCGTCAGGTAACTCTCCAGCCACTCAATCATGTCGAGATCGAGGTGGTTCGTCGGCTCATCGAGAATCAGTATTTCGGCTTCTTCAATGAGAGCATGCGCCAGCGCGACACGTTTGCGCTCGCCGCCCGACAGCGATGAAACTTTTGCGGTAATGTCTTTGATGCCCAGCCGCGTGAATATGCCTTTGATCTTGCGTTCGTAATCCCACGCGCCCGCGGCTTCGACGTCGGCAATCGCGGTATCGATTCCCTTGCCTGTCTGCATCGCCTCTTCATAGCGCGCGAGCACCCGCATAATCGGTTTGCGCGTATCAAAAATCGTTTCGGCGATCGTCATCTTTTCGTTGAGCTCGTCGGATTGATCGAGGTATGACAGCCTGATGCCGTTGCGCAGCACGACCCGCCCTTTATCGGCAGATTCTTTGCCGACCAAAATCTGCATCAGCGTCGACTTACCGGCGCCATTGCGCGCAATGAGGGCCTTTTTTTCACCCGCATCGAGGCCGAATGAAATGTCTTTGAAGAGTACTTTTTCGCCAAAGGCCTTGCTGAGTTTCTCAACAGAAAGATAGTTCAATGGTATTCTCCGCGCGGCATTGCCGCCAAAGACCGTTTCTGAGACAGGGCGCAAATGCGATTGGGGGCACTACCTTGTTTTCGTTTGCCGCCTGAGATTCGACACAACTCTGGCGTATGGATCAAAGGGTTGCCGACGATATCTTCGAGGCCGGGCTCAGCGCCGGCGCAGACTTTATCGATCTGTACGAAGAAGAGACGCGCAACGCCGCGGTGAGCCTGCGCGACCACAAGATTGAAAACGCGACTGCGGGCATCGAATATGGCATTGGCCTGCGCCTGCTCTATGGCACCGACGTGGTCTATGGTTATACCAGCAGCGATTCTCGCGAAGCCCTCATGAAACTGCTGCAGGCGCTTGTCGCGGCGCGCGGCGGAATCCACGCGGGTGGAACAAAGAAGGCCGCGTCGTTGAAGCAACAATCTGCTGCGGCAGCGATGCAGACTATACTCCGGCGGCCAGAAGACGCGGGCCAGGCGGCGAAGCTGCCGCTGCTCTT
This sequence comes from uncultured Turneriella sp., assembly GCA_964356715.1. GTDB lineage: Bacteria > Spirochaetota > Leptospiria > Turneriellales > Turneriellaceae > Turneriella. The sequence goes on from CAYHJO010000164.1 coordinate 10,030, forward strand.
GCGCGCTGAGAAAGCAGGTTATGCCATTTCACCCAGCGTCGCGCAGGTGAGTGCATCGCTGGTCGATTCGACAAAAAAGATCACCATCATGAACAGCGAAGGGCTGACTGTAAGCGACGCCCGCACGCGCGCGCGCTTCTCTGTGTCAGTCACCGCCGAAAAGGACGGCGAACGTTTTGTCGCCGGCGAATCTCCGGGTGCGCTCGCGGGCTTTGAATTCTTTGACGCCCTCGACGTAGAAGCTGGTGGGCTGGTCGAGGATCTCGAACCCCTGCG
>CAYHJO010000165.1:0-10270 GCA_964356715.1 uncultured Turneriella sp.
CATGATCGTCGCCGGGTTCGAGTTAATCAGGACAACCTGATATCCTTCTTTTTTGAGAGCTTTAACGGCCTGCGTGCCCGAATAGTCAAATTCACATGCCTGACCGATCACTATCGGCCCGGACCCGATAATCATCACTTTCCTGATGTCGGTGCGGCGCGGCACATGTCATACCCTGCTTTGCAGACATGCTGTCAGCTGTGAGTCGCCTAATCGACCCGCCGAGCTATCCGGACCAGCGCCGACCTGGGACATCCGTGTCTTTCGGTCCGCGCAAAGATGCCTTCCGTGGCAGCGCCGACCTGGGACATCCGTGTCTTTCGGTCGACAATATCAGGCGCAGATTCGTACAGTACCAAACTTGTGTGCGAGCCCGGCCGGGATTATGTCGACGTGATGAGAAGAGCATGAACCTCAGAAACTATAAAGAATCCGTCAGGCACCGGTGGTCCGATTTTTGGTCTTCATCCGGCAGGCGCATAGAATTCTTCTTTTCCGCCGCCCTGCTGACAGTGGTCATGCTGTCAAAATTACGCTTTCTGCAATACAACGAGACGCGCGTCGGGCGCATTTTGCGCGACCCGTTGCTGAACTTATTGACCCCCGTCGACCTGAGCCCGTTAATCTTTTTTCTCATCTATCTGGGGCTGATTTGCACTATTATCGTCATTTTACCCCACCCGGGGCGCATTCTGATCGGTTTACAGGTCTATGCCGTCTATGCGGCGCTGCGCATGGTATCGATGTATATTGTGCCGCTGGAAGCACCCGAAGGATTTATACCGCTGACCGACCCGCTGATGAGCTGGGCCAGCACCGGGAACCAGCTCAACAAAGATCTGTTTTTCTCGGGGCACACGGCAACTATGTTCATCTGTTATCTGATACTGCCGCCGGGGCGCTGGCGCAGCGTGTTCCTTGCCGGTGTATTTGTGATGGCGGCCTGCCTCGTGATTCAGCGCGTGCACTACACGATCGACGTGGTTGCCGCGCCTTTCTTTTGTTTCGGGGCCTATGCGTTTGTATTGCGCGTGCGCAAGACGGCGGGCTTCGGCGCGCACTTTTGAATTTGCGTGCCTGCGGCGGCTCCTTCACTTTATTCGACTGATTCCCGTCCAGCGTCGGGGCGGATTCTGCAACAGATAATCGCAACGCGTGAGATAGATCGGAGGAATGTTGTCTTCGGGACATTTTGCCGCGCACTCGGCAAACAGGGCGCGTGCTTCCTTAAAGTTGCCAGCCTTGTACTGAAACAGCGCGACGTGGTAATCGCCGAGGTAAGCACTCTTTTTTTCCTGCATTGGCAGCGGGTCGAAGTCGAACGATTCATAAAGCACTATAGGTTGATTCTTACCGCGCACGATGACGCTATCGAGCTCGCGCAACAAATATGAGTCGGGGTTCTTGAGCCGTTTGTAGACCGCGTCGGTCAGAAGAAATGGTGTGTGAAATACTTTGGTGAGCCGTTCGATGCGGCTCGCCAGGTTGACTGTGTCACCGACCACCGTCATCTGTAGCCGTTTGTCTGATCCGACTGTACCCAGCATGAGTTTACCGAAGTGCAGCCCCATGCCCGTATCGATGAGTCGGTAACCGCTCTGCTTACGCTGCGAATTATAGGCTCGCAGTTCAATCCGCATCTCTATCGCGGCTTTGAGCGCGTTTTCAGCATCGGGGAAAAGCGCCATAATTTCGTCGCCGATGAACTTGTCGACGAAGCCGCCATAATTTTCGATCGACGGGTTCATGCGACTCAGGTACGCGTTCAGAAACTGGAACGTTTCGCCGCCGCTCATCGTTTCAGACAGACCCGTAAAATCGCGGATGTCAGTAAACATCAACGCCATTTCTTTTTCGATGAAGTCTCCCTTCTGTATGCGCGACAGATCGGGCTTTTCCAGCAGCTGCAGAAACTCGGTGGGAATGAATCTTGCTACCGAAGCGCCGGTGTGTGTTATTTCTTCGGTGAACATTGTATCGGCATTCCCAATCCGCAAAGGATACAGTACTGATGCGGGTATCAAATCCACCCGTCGAGAGATTAACGAACGCCAGTGCGAAGCGATGTCAGGCCGCGTGCACGTTCAGTAGCAGAGACACAGCACATGTAATGCCGTCGCGCAGCTCGCATTGCCATTATTCAACCAAGCGGTGTTGGCCACGCCCGAATTTCCCTGCGCGCCACCCGGAGTGACCGTCACGCCATCCGTCCCGCCCGCGCAATTGGCTGTCCCGTCAAAGAGTCCGTTGGCCGTGTTGGCTGAAAAGCTCCACCAGTTCACCGAAGCGGGCAAGACTCCACCGGCAAATAGCGAAGCCGCCACAATCGGCTGGCTCATCAGACTCGGCCAATCGTTATCGATCAGAATATCTGTGGGGCCCTTGATCGGTTTCGCGCTTGAGATGCCATAGTTGGCCGGCATGTTGGCAATCGAATCTGCCGACGAAATCGAAATAAACGCCCGAATGCTGGCGCATGAATTATCGGGAAAGACGAACCCTGGTCGCACCGAGGTGCAAAGATTATCTGCCCCCTGCCTTCCGTTGCCAGCCGCACCGCCCGCCGTCGCGAGATTACCGTTGTATGTACTCGCCGTCTTGAACATATAGATCGCCGTCGCTCCCGTGGTTCCGGAACCACTCTTCTGCGTCGAATCAGAGCCGGGTGATTCAAGCCTATCCTGCAAGCCATAACTGTTGCAGTGAATAAGAACAAGCAGGCCCGCGAAGAGCGCAAATTGTGGAAAAATGATTCTCATCCTCATGCAAGCATCAGGCAGGCCATGATCAGGTAGGCAAGAATTTTCGCTGGCCACAACGCTGGAAAGGTGAACAATGGTTCAACATGAATGACCTGGATTTGATGACCGAAATTGAGAAGCTAGCGCACGTGCTTAAGGTAACACCCGATAAGATTCAATACTTGCGCAGTCTCGGCCTCGACGATTTTCGCCAGCTCAACCAGTCAATCTCCGACCGGCTGCTAACCGATTCGTCAGACGTGTGGGCACGGCTCGCGGGCGTTGCGAAATTTATGCCGAACTTCATCAACGCACAGGTCGCCAAGTCGCTCCTGGGCCCCAATATCACCGCAAACCTCACATACCACGTCGACGTCAAGCAGGCCGTGTCGATTGCCAAAAGCCTCAATATCGAATTCCTCGCGCAAGTTGCAGAGAACCTGGTGCCCGCGCGCGCGCAACACATTATCCAGGCTTTTCCGCTCGATGTGCTCGTGAGCCTCACGCGAATTCTCACGCGCGACAAAAAATACTTCACCATGGGCGCGTTCGTCGACTACATGGATAAAGACAAAATAATCACTCTGTCTAAAGAAATCCCCGATACCGAATCGCTGCTCAGAGTTGCGCTCTACACGCAGAATAAGGCGCATGTCGCGACGCTGACCGACGGCTATAGCGACGAAAAGATCGTCGATATGGTCGAAACCGCGCAGCGCAAAGACCTGTGGCCTTCGGTGATCGGGCTGCTCGCGTATTTCACCGAAGCACAGCACCGGCGCCTCGCGGGCCTGGTCGGTCGCGTCTCCGTCGACGCACTGCTGGGCATGGTGCCGTTTGCGATCGAGCATGGCGCGCTGGTGCACATCTTTGCCTTTCTGAGGCATCTGTCGGCAGATATGTACGCGCACATGGCAACGATTTGTGCCAAACTCGACTCCGAGGCGCTGGCTAAACTGATCCACGCGGCCGACGAATCCGGGCAGTTACCCACCGCGCTCAAAATCGCCGATCATCTCGCGGAACGCGACGTCGAGCGCCTCGCGGCGATGTCGCATCGTTTCGACGACGAGTTGCTGAAGCGCGTAATTCTGACTGCGCATTCCGAGAACCTGATTCCTTTCGGCCTCAGGCTGTTAGCACTTCTGCCCGACGCTGAAATTCCGCGCGCAGAACGCATCGCTGCGACCTTCGAGCGCAAAGTCATCGCCGATGCGCAGGCTCAGATCGACCAGTCGATGCTTCGCGACCGGCTGGGCTGGCTCAAAATGATTTAATTTTCCGTTTTTTTTGGTTGACCGGCAGAGCTTTGCTGCCCGCGCTCACTCCTATGCAAATTCGATTATTGGGTAGGATATATAGCCTACTGGCCTTATTAGCCCTGGTGCCGGCCTTTGCCGCAGACGGCAAAACCAAGCCCGCTGTCGCCGAACAAAAAATTTTCTCGCTGTCTATTAATCCGCCTGCGGATGCAGCCTTTACCGAGATAGAATTCTCCGATATTAATCTTTCCACCGCTACCGACGCAGACAAGATTACCGGCGCCCGCGTGAAAACCGTGCGCACTAAAGAGAAGGTCTTTCGCGAATATCTCGCTCCGGAGATTCAATTTTTCCGCGTGCGCTCAATACATAAAACCGGCGTCGCGGGACCGTACAGCAAAACCGTTTCGGTGAAAGATTATATGCGCAAGGCGTACCGCGAGCCGAAAATTCCCGTCGTGCAGCAGGGACAAACAGAATACCTGCTCGGTAGCCGCATTGAGCTGCCGGTGCAACCCAACCTCGTGACCAAGTACCGTCTCGGTGAGGGCGAGTTTCTCGAATACCGTGAGCCGCTGGTCTTCGACAAGCCTGACACCTACAAGATGGAAGTGCAGCTCGAGAACGCGGACAAGCAGGTCGTTTATAAGAAGAATTTTGTTTTCAAAGTCGAACTCAATCCGCCTAAAACCCGCGCGGTGATTGTAAACCCAGTACAGTCGAAGCGCGGCATCAGTGTGGGCAAAGACAGTGCTGTGGTGTTTCTGGTTGAAGACGCCGAGTCGGGCATGGCCAAAATCTTCTACCGCATCGTTCCGATTGGCAAAGACGCGAACGCGATTTCGTTCAATGAATACATCAACCGGCTGAACCATGCGGACATTGCGGCTGCCGGCGACACCAGTTTGCTGGAATATTATTCGATCGATAAAGCGGGAAACAAAGAAGAAGTCAAATCAGAGATAATCTTCGCAGAAAAGTAGTTGTCTGAAATGGGTCAAGAGATTTCCCATTTTGGGAAAAATGGGTTGACATGCGGACATTTTTCCCGTATTCAAACTCTTGCGGGTAATTTCCAGAAAAGCTTTAAGCGACTTCTGGCAGAAGGCTGGTCGGCATGATTCTGAGCAGCCCTTGAGGGCGTGGCTCTATGAAGTTAAAGCAGCCAAGTGGAAGAACTCAGCGGAAATTAAGGTGAAGTATCGAACTGCGAGTATAATTAATAACAAACGGATAGTTTTTAATATTTGCGGCAACAAATACCGGCTAATTGCGGCCATAAATTATCAAATTGGCATAGTTTTCATCCGGTTTATTGGCACCCATATTGAGTACGACAAGGTAAATCCTGAGGAGGTATGATGATAACCCCAATCAAAAGTGAAAAAGATTATAAGCGAGCAGTAAAGCGCATTGAGGAAATTTGGGAGACCAAGGACAAGAAAATGCGCGATGAATTGGACGTAATTTCTACCCTGGTTGATCTGTATGAAGAAACCCATTACAATATCTTGCCTCCTGATCCAATTGAAGCAATCAAGTTCAGAATGGAGCAGATGGGCTTGAAGAAGACTGATATTTCGCCCTTACTTGGGGGCAACAACAGGGTTTCAGAGATTTTATCGAGAAAACGAGCCCTGACGGTAGAAATGATACGGAATTTAAATAAGAAGCTTAAAATACCAGCCGAATCTCTGATATCTTAACAGCGACCCACTGCAGACAACAAGATTTACGAGCTGCGGTGCCGTAGCTCCTCGGGTGCTCGGCCCTACGCGGCGAAGATCGCTGCGCCCGCCGCCCTATGGGGCTGCATTAGGCGGGCTCGCGAGCCGCTTCGGGCAAATTTTGGCGGCTAAATATGCATTTACGGTAATTAAGAATTGACATAGTGCGCCGCCAAAATTTCTCGTAAATCCAACGTTGTCTGAAATAATTGCGCCGTAGTTATCCGCCGCCATCCATGGCGGCGCTTCTACACGAATTCGTTTCATTTTGTTTTAGTTTGGGACGTAGCCTTCTTTTTACCGTCGAGGATTTCCGTAACAGTACGCTTAATCTCTTCATATTTTGGTTCGCTGCGATACATCTCAAACGTGCGATGCTCTCGTCCGCCATCATAATATGCGTCAAGATGAAAGATCCTTTCGCTCGGGCCAATTTCACCAAGTTCACGTGATATCTGCGTTGTGGAATCATATGATCCCAGCGAGAAGCGGTAATCTTCCTTACCATCTGCGGTTAGCACGACAAAGGCATAGCGCACGGCACGTTTGCCTGTTAGCTCAAAAAATTCCAAAGCAAGGACGCGACGACCGTTTCTGACAAACTGTTCGCGGCAGTATGATTCTCGTTCGGCGCGCTCTTTAGCAGCCAATTTAGAGTGTAATAAGAAAATTTCCTTACGAGCTTTGTCCCTTTTGACGATATCTCCTGCAGCTTCGTAGGACTGTACCAGCTTCGCTTGAAGCTGGAAATCTCCCGGTCGCTCCGCCCTTAGTCGCTCCCAAAGCTCCGCGGCCTTAGCTGGGTTGCCGGCAAGATGGGCTGCCATTCCCCCATTGTAGAGCGCATCAGAATGTTTGTACTCGAGTTTTAACACCTGCTCGTACTTGGCCAAGGCCTTATTGTACCGTCCGGCCTCGAATAGTTGATTTCCCTCTTCGAGTAACGTTGAGGCTTTGGGATTTGCAGAAACAGTAGCTGCCGCAAAGAACAGACACAGAATCAAACGCATGGCCGCATATGTCGTGCTGAACGCGGCGGTCTATTATCTTTTACACCTAAGGAGTTCTGTCCGACTACTACCCTATGACCCTTGCTTCTCATGGCAGAATAAAATCAGTTTAAACCGATACTTTCTTGTCTTAATTCGCGCGGCATCTATGCCGGGCTCACAGGCGCATGTTTACCTCTTAGCTTCTACGGGTGAACAGAAAATTCCACACCTTTGTGCGGATAGAATTTTCTGTTATCGTCAGAGGGATACCCAGAACTGGAAGCCATCGAGACTCCAAATAAATACGTCCCGGCTTTAAGTGGGCATCTTTCGGAAATTCCAAGCCATTTTCCCCTAACCCGATGGGCAAAGTTCACTATCTTGATATCTTGTTTGGTCTTTGGTTTTATGGCCGAGGGTATTTCTGATTCACCTGTCTTGAGCGCACAATACGGTACCAGCCGCCGGGTGGCTTTATCGTAGAGTCGAAAGTAAAAATAATCCCGACTAAACGATTCCTCCCCGAAAGCGTAGGTATCCCAAGTCATGTTGCTTAGCCGAACTTGGATAACGATCTTATCATGTACTGCAAAAGACTCAGAGCTCAGCATAATTTCAATCTCGTTGCCGGGCCGCTCCATGGGTTTTTTGTCTTTTGAACGCCCGTTCCTTCATTTACCTGCGTCAAAACTTAACTGCAGGTGCAACCACGAAAGGGGTCAAAATGCGCCCCAAAAATTAACGAAGGTGTGAAAAATACGGAAAAGATGAAGGTGAATGCAATCCTGCGTCGCATCTGCGTGGGTTGTTGCTGCAACGTACCTAGCGTCAATCAACTTCGACCATTTACTCCCGAAGCCTTTATCCTATTGGGGCTTGCCTCTATCGTCTGGCCTATGATCTGTGCTGTTCGATAATGGGTGGCTGAGCCGGCATTATGGGCTGCTGGGCACTGCTAAATGCCAGGGCGAAAAACAGCAAAAATACGGGACTCAGAATGGCAAAAATCAGCCAGAGGGGTGATAGCAGCACAACCATGAGCCAGCGTATAGCATTAACATCAAAGGTCTACCCGTAAACACATCCAGACGCTTCGCGTTCGGCATGTGTTTACGGGTAAAGTTGTTTTAGCCGGCCCTGTTCGCGGCGGGCGTGGTCGGCGCCGATGCCGTGCTTTTCAGCCATCGCATAGATACCAATCGCGCCGGGAATGTCATGCTGCGCCTCAAGAAAGGTAGCGTATTGCTCATAGAATTGCGCCAGCGGCAGACTGTTGCGACCCGCTTCGATGATCGCGAGTTCACGTTTCTGCTTCTCAAATTCTGACTCGAGTTTGAGGTATGTATTGAGCTCGCGGCTGCGCACGTCGTCGAACAGGCTTTTTTTTGCGACCTGCATTTCTTCGTAGGTTTTCGCGTTACGCTGCCGGAGATCCGCTATCAGCGTTTCGAGATCGCGGTGTGCGGTCTGCGTTGCCTGCATAACGCGCAATACCTGATTCGCATCGCTTTTCTTGCTGTAGATATGCATCAGATAGCGGTTGGCGTGAAAACGTTCTTTGATCCACTGCGTGCGGTCGGTGACATCGCTCGGGTTGAGCGATTGGATGCTTTGCAGATATTTTCCGAACAGCTCTGAGGCACGGTCATAGTTTCCCGTCTTTTCGACGTGCAACTTGGCGAGTTGCCAGCTGACGTTTTGTTTCTCGCGGCCCTCGGGCATCTCGCCATATGCCCTTTCGTAAAAAAAGGCGGAGTCGACGTAACGGCTTTTGGCATAGAATAGTGCCCCGAGCGAAGCGTGCACCTTGTGCACCTGCTCTGGCTTGAGCTCAAAACCCGTGCGCGGCTTTTCATTCGCGGTCAGCGCCCGCTCGTACGAATCGATGCTGCGCGAAATATCCTGTGAAGAGCGGTATTCTTCGGCCAGCTGAAAGTGGATCGCCGGATTCTCGGGGTCGAGCCGTGAGGCGGCTTCGAGCACGTTCGCGTACGCGGCGAACTGCCTGTTCTGGCTGTAGTCGTGCTGCAGAGTCTGGTTGAAGTTGGTTTTATACAGAGCCTTTTTGTTCAGCACCTTGGAGCGTTCTTTGATCGCATCTTCGAGCTGGCGCACAAGCGCAGCCATTTCGATCAGCATGTCCGCCGATTTGCGGTTATACTTTTTTTCATGCTCGGCATATTTTTTCTGCGCTTCGGCAAAGCCGGTTTTGGCCTTTTCGTATTCGCCGCGCACGCGTTCGAGCGCCTGCCGGCTTTTTTCTTTCTGCTCTGCAATCAGCTGCTGCTGGCGGCGGCGCTCGTCTTCGACGCTGCCACTCGCCGGTCGCTCAGCGAGGCCGGGGGAACGCGTCTTGTCATCGAGCAGAATCAGTTCTTCTTCGATACGCTGCTTCTCGCGCGTCTTATCGTCGAGCAGCTTTTTGGCGTCACGGTACGAAGTCCCGTCGGCAATTTCGGTATCGCCGGTTTTCAGTAGCTGCATACGATCGGAGTTCGTGAAAATTTCGTCGTCGAGCCTGACGCTGCGGTAGCGCAACGACTGCACAAAGTGGAACGCCGCGTGATACGGTTTTTTGAGTTTGAGCTGCGCGCGAGCATAGTTGTAGTGCAGCGCCGCGATGTTCGGAGCTTCTTTGATCACAAAACCTTTTTGCGTTTGCGCCAGCAGGTCGCGCATGAACAGGCGCTGCAGGTTGACATTCCATTCTTTGCGGTACCAGGCCGCATTCGAATCGTTATCCTGCCGGTTGGCGATTTTTTTTTCTGACGGGTCGCTGAGATAAAACTGATTGAGCTTCTGACCAAGCTCTTCTGCGACGAGGCGCGGGTTAAAGTCGATCGACGCGGCCGACGCCGTGATCTCTTCGATGGGAAAAGGCAGATAGCGCTCGAGCTTCTTCAGCACCGGGTTTTCGCGAATCTCTTTCGCCTGGAGGTGCGGCAGCAGGGTGAGGATAGAGACTGTAATCAGGACATTACGCTTGAGCACAGTATAGATCCTCCCTTATATGAGTATCGGCGAAATCGGGAAATGGCTTAGAACTTCAGGCCCATCTGGCCGCTGACGAGGCAGGCGGTCTTGGCCTGTTCTTCCCGAAAGGCACTGTAAACTTCGTTAAAGCAGGTGCCACAGCCCGTAGTCGCGCGCGTCTTCGCCACCAGCTTGGGAAACGTATCTGCGCCAGCCGCAACGGCATCTGCAATGTCGGACCGCGAAACACATTTGCACAGGCAGAGTTTGCGCGGTCGCATGAGACACGAGATGTCCATGTGTAATGAGGGTACTATTTTGAGGCGGGCACGGCAAGTATAAATTAGCCCCCTCCCCGGCCGGCTGCGCTTACTTTTTTCTGTTGATCGATTCGCTGCCGGGGGTGCCGTTGAGTTCGAGCAGGCCCTGAAAGCGGTCTGCGACGCCCGCCTCGGGGTATTGCGCATACATCTTGATTTCGCTCAGGTCGACCGAAACAATGCCGGACAGCTTATGGTGGCAGGCAACGCGCACGCCGGTCTCTGTGGTGCGGTATTCAGAAAACACCGCGCGCA
>CAYHJO010000166.1:0-10265 GCA_964356715.1 uncultured Turneriella sp.
GCAATGGCCACCGGCATCAGGAGTCTCGATAAAAAAATTCCGCGACCGCCGGGCCTGCTCAACCGGGTAACACGCTGCACTCAGAAATGTGTCGTCTTTCGGGTTAATCAGCAACGTCGGGATGGAGATTTTGGTTAATAACGGCAACGAACTGCACTGCTGGTAATAAGCGAGTTCATTGGCAAATCCATTCCAGGGTGCGGTGTAGCGCGCATCGAGGTGCGCGAGAGTTTTTATTTCATTGCGGAATTTGCGCACGTCGATATAAATCTTTCGCTGCAGCCGTTTCCTGCGGAATTTCTTACGAAAGTCTTTTAGAAAGCGCGCAAGGTAAATGCGGTTCTCGGGTAATTCAATCTGCTGCTGAGACGTAACCAAATCGACAGGCGCGGAAATCGCCACGGCACGCTTTATATAGCGATGTAAGGCATTGCCTTTTTTTCCAAGATACAACAGGTTGAGGTTTCCGCCAAGACTGAACCCTACCAGGCAGATGTGCGTATAACCGAGGCGCTGCGCATGTTTGATGACGCACTCCAGATCCTCGGTTTTGCCGCTGTGATAAAAATGGATTTTGCGGTTCGACTGGCCCGAACAGCCGCGCATGTTCCAGGCGAGCGCAGAGTAACCGCGCTCCTTTGCACGCATAACCGTGTGCAGTATATACTTGCTTCGGCTCGAACCTTCCATACCATGCGTCAGGATTACGAGTTTTTTGGAATTGGTCTTACTCCAGTCGAGATCGACAAAATCACCGTCGGGCAACTCAAGGCGTTCGCGTATGTAGGGCACCAATGGCGTCTGCGTAACGTCGCACACAGCATCGTATGCAGATGTGGATTTCGCAGTAATTTCGGGCAATTATATACAGATTCAACAGTAGGCATGTTTATATTATAATACTATATTATGTCTCTTAATTGAGTAATAATACCAAGGATGTGGATAAGTGGAAAACTATTTTCTGCGCTGAAAATACCGTTTTTTAGACTGCTTCACCGCCCCAGCCTGCAACAGGCATTCACTTTCGCCGCGATCGCCAGGCTGCAGATCCATTAGCTGTGTATAACTGTGGAAAAAATACAGGGTAAACCGTGGTGCGCCAGAATTTTGTAAAAGTGCTTTTCGCGGCCACTTCGATTACTTCGCTGATTGTATGAAGAAAATATTCACGATAGTCACCGTGCTGGTGGCTGTATCCACTGCGACTCTTTGCGGTGGTTCGAACGAGCCTCTCGCGACTTTCGATGGCGGCTCTGTGACGCAGCGCGACGTCGAACGTAACAATGAACAGGAATTTTATGAGATTCGTCTGAAAGAGTTCCAGGTTAAACAGCAGGCAACATTCGAATCGGCGCGCGAACGCATTTTCGAAGCAGAGGCAAAAAAGAAGAATATGGCGGTGGATAAATTTGTCGAAAGCGAACTGACCAGGCGCCGCGGCAATATCACCGAAGATGCAATCCGGCAGTTCTATGAAAACAACAAGACGCGAATCAACCAGCCGTTTGCGATTGTGAAAGACCGTATTCGCCAGCAGTTGATTAACAATCAGGAAAAGGGCGCACGCGATTCGCTGACCGCAGAACTCTTTAAGAGCTATAACTTTAAATTCAACCTGAAAGAACCGCAAGCCCCTGTATTGGTGCTGGCTAACGACGGTAAACCGTTCTGGGGCAAGGCAGATGCTAAAGTTGTGATCACGGAATTTTCCGACTTTGAATGCCCGTATTGCCGGCAGATGCAACCGGACGTGCAACGCCTGAAGGCCGAATACGCTGGCAAAATAAAGTGGGTATTCCGCAATTTTCCGCTCGACTTCCACCCGCAGGCAATGCCAACGCACATCGCAGCAGCCTGTGCCGGCAAACAGAATAAGTACTTTGAATTCCAGTCACGCGTGTTTGCAATTCCGTATAACGGGCGTCAGCTAGATATGTCTCCGGCGCAGCTGGAGAATGTGGCACAGGGCATCGGTATGAATGTCGCCGCCTACAAACAATGTTTTGCCGATCAGAACGGGCAGATTCGCGGTGAGATCGAAGCCGACATGCGCTACGGCCAGAAGATCGGCGTACGCGGAACTCCTACAATATTTATTAATGGCGTGCTGTACCAGCAAGAGCGTTCGTACGAAGCGATGAAAGACGCGATTGAAAAATTGCTGAATTCGTAAGGTCTGGGCCGTCATGGTGAGCCAGTCGAACCATGACATCGGTGATCCACGCTATCGCCCTTCGACAAGCTCAGGGCGACCCGAAAAATAATCATGACAGTCACAGTCTTAGGAAGCGGCACCTCGACCGGGGTGCCGATTGTCGTGTGCAAGTGCAAAGTCTGTACTTCGCCCGCTCCCGAAAACAAACGCCTGCGCGCAGCAATGCTATTGCAATCAGAGGCGGGCAATGTGCTGATCGACACCGGCCCCGATCTGCGCTACCAAATGCTGCGTTTGGGTGTGCACGAACTGAATGCGGTGATCTACACGCATTTCCACTACGATCACCTTGCCGGCCTCGACGATCTGAAACCGTTTACTTTCGACCACGCGGAGCAGCTGCTCTGCTATGCCAATATTCAGACGCATGAGATTATCCTGGGCCGTTATCCATATATACGCGAAAAATTGGTATACACGAGCGTACCGCGGCTGCGAATCGAAGTGCTGCCTGGTAATGAAGAAGACGGCTATCAGCAACTCGAAATCGCCGGCATGCAGATTCAACCGGTGCGCATGCTGCATATTCCCAAGGCCGGGGTGCTGAGCACCGGCTTTGTGGTGAACGGGCAATTCGGTTACCTGACCGATTTTAAGGAAATCCATCCGCACGATGAAAAATATCTCTATGGCTTAAAGGTGCTCTATCTCGGTTCACCCATCGACAAGCTGCATGTGTCTCACATCAGCCATGGCGAGGGCCTCGACCTCATCCGCAAGTTCAAACCAGAACGCGGCGTGATCGGGCATCTGTCACACCAATACCTGCACAGCGAACTGCGCGCAGCGTGGCAGGATGTTGCAGAGCCGGCTTACGACGGCCAGCAGTTCATATTCTAAAACGGAATTCTTGGCCGGCGCGCTGCGCAGCGACCGATGCGGCAATTTCGCCGGTGCTCATGCAGATTCCCTGGCCTTTGGCCTCGGCCTGCATCGTGGCTTCCAGATCGAGCGAAGTGTTGCGCAACAGACCGACCGAAAGCCTGACCGATTGCGGTGAATTCATGGCGATCGCGCGCGCGGTTTCTGTCACCAGGGCGGCAATTTCAGTTTCAGAAGCGACATGGTTGAACAGCTGCCGCAGCCGCGGCTCAGATGCGGTGAAAATTTTGCCCGTGTAGAGCATCTCTCTTGCCAGCGGGCTCGCGAGTTCGCGAGTCCAGTATTCTGCCGCCATACCAGGGTTGAGTCCGATGCGCACGAAGTTCATGCCGATCTTGGCGCCCGAAACAATAAAACGCAAATCGCAGGCGAGCGCCAGACAAAAGCCCGCGCCGACGCAGGCACCGTTGATGTGCGCAATCGTCGGCAGGGGGATTGTGAACAGCGAGAGATATGACTTATAGAATTTGAGCATTGCCGCCTGCGATTCTGCAGCTGGAAGTTTTGTGAGTTCAATCAGATAACTCAGATCGCCGCCGGCAGAAAAAGCGCGACCGGCACCGGTAAACACAACCACTCGCGCTGCCGATGCGGAAACAATACCCGCGAGTTCGACGCACCCGTTGGCCATCGTGGTGTTGAGCGCATTGAGCTGCGGGGGATTGTTGAGTGTAACGGTACAGACGCCCTGTTCGTCGAGCGTTGCGCTGAGCTGGTTTGAATCGTAGATGGTGTTCATTTAACCCTCACCCTTAATCCCTCTCCCGGAGGGAGAGGGAGATGAATTCTCTTTGCCCCCTTCTCCCTCCGGGAGAAGGGCTGGGGATGAGGGTAGTAGGCGAAATGAATGCTGAATACCCAGTTCCTCCGCGATCGCAATAACCTTTTCCGTCGCGATATTGCCTTTGGCGCCCGGCGAGAACGGACAGCCGCCTATGCCACCGGCAGACGAGTCATATTGCAGAAATCCCTGCCGCATGCAGTAACGCGTGTTTTCGCCCGCCAATTGGAAGGTGTCGTGGAAATGCCACCAGAGTTTCGGCAAATAGGGATCTAGTATTCTGGAAGCCAGCAATGCTTTGATCTGCGCCACTGTCGCGCGGCCGGTAGTGTCGCCCAAGGAGATTTCGTCGACTGTGTCTAAGAAGGGTAAAAAGGCTTCGAGGCCATTAACCGGGTCCATGGTGCCCTCGTAGGCGCAATCAAACACCGTCGAAATATAGAGACGGACCCGCATTTTGGAAGCGCGCGCTTCGGCAATGAGAGGTTTCAACTGGTCGATCGATTCCTGCACGGTGCGGTTGATATTTTTTTTGTTGAAAGTGTCCGACGTGGCGCTGAACAGCGCGACGCTGCGGCAATCGATTTCCCTGGCTTTGTTAAGGCCGTGCTCGTTGGGCACGAGCAGTGAAAAATCTGAGCGCCGCTCAGGGTATTTCTGCGCCAGCGTGACAAACACCACTTCTGATTCGGCCATGGTGGGCACGAGTTTTGGATTCACCAATGAGCCGACTTCGATTTTACTGAGGCCCGCGGCGAGCAGCCGGTCGGCAAATTCGACGCGCTCCTGCACGGAGAGAATTTTTGCTGCCGATTGCAGGCCGTCGCGCGGGGCGACTTCGCAGATCTGCAACTCAGCCATGGATACCCTGTGGCTTGTTGCGGGCCCTCGCGGCCGCAAACGCAATGCCCTGAGCATTAAGATTAACGTCCATTTCGAGTACGGCTGTTTCCTGTGGAGAGAGAGTGATGCTGCGCGCTCTGAGTTCGTCGGCAAAGAACGCATCAAACCCCGCGCGGGCGAGAGCGGGAATTTTTTCCGCGTCGCCTTCGCTCAGCAGAGAAGCGTACAGGGCTTCGATGCGATTTATATAGCCGTGCAGCATCGTATATCCGCCGCGCATGTCGGTCCAGACGTCGAAGTGCGTCGGGTAGGCGCGCTCGGCGCCCGAGGCGAGAATTTTATCATAACTGATACGCGCCTCGGTGGCGTCAAAGTCGGTCGGTGTGGTCGACGGAAACAGAAACGGTTTGCTGCCGTGCTGCAACATCGGGTACGCGATACCGAACGAATCGCCGGTGAAGATGCTTTTTGTCGTCTGCTCGTAGATCGAGAAGTGGTGGTTCGCATGGCCGCGGGTGTAGATGAATTGCAGAGATTTATCTCCGAGCTGAAAAACTTCGCCATCGGCGGGAATTACGACGCGGTTTTCGGGCACCGGCAGAATCTCGCCATACAGTTTGCGAAAATTGTCTTCGCCATAGACCTGCTGCGCGCTTTTCACGAGCCGCGACGGATCGATCACGTGCGGTGCCGCGCGCGGGTGTGCGACGACCACAGCATTCGGGCAGTGCGTGAGTAAGAGGCCTGTACCACCTGCATGGTCAAGGTGCACGTGTGTGATGATGATGTGCGAGACCTGCTCGGGCGTATAGCCATTGTCTTTGAGCGCCGCAAGCAAGGCCGGCACCGCATAGTTGGTGTTGTTGTCGACGAAACACGCTTTTTCGCCGCAGCGAATCAGGTACGCCGCTGCAACGCGGGGCATAACATAGTTACAGTCGATGGTGATAATGTCTTTCATGTGGGCCTTGTATCACATAATGCGCTTAGCGCATTATGTGATACGTTTTTACAGGCTCTCAGTGTCGGATGGAGAGAGGGTGAAAATCGCTTTTTCACCGGCTTTGTATTGTTCAAACTCGTCACCGTCATCGACTTCGGCAATTTGCACGTGTCCCTTGATGACTTCAATCGCAAACTTTGGCTCGCCGACAGGCAATGGGCTCCCGAGTTCTTTGAAGCGCAGGTGCACATCGTTATCGGCGCCCTGCGCTATACGCACTTTAGCCTTGAATGGCCCGTTGTTGACGATGACTGAAGCCTTACCCTTGTATTTCAATTTAAAATCGGCTTCATTGCCGGCAAAGGCCATCTCAGAACGGAAAGATTCGCCGTTCGAAGTTTTGACAACGCGCAGCTTAGAGCCCTGACCGACGGTGATTTCACCGATCTTCTTGCGTTTGCGCATGACTTTGAGCGATACGGGGTTTTCGTTACCGCCGAATTCGGCGTTCAGTGCGCTTTTGCCCAGCTCATCGACAATGCGTATCGAATCGTCGCCGAAAAAGTTGAGCAGCGTGAAACCCGCGCCAAAGGCAACCAGCAACAGGGCAGCGCGGCTGAGATATTTCATTGGCCGCGATACGGTGACTGACCGGAACGCGGCGCGAATGAAATTGTTGCGCGTCGCCTCGGGGATCGAAGTGGCCGGAACTAAAACAGCGAGTTTCGCCGCGTTGGTACGCTGGAACTCGCCTATTGCCTGCTCTTGCGCCGCGTCAGGCGGCAGAAATTCAGCAGCCGGATTCGCGTATTTATGCGTTGTAATGGCAAACAGCGTATCGGCAACATTGAGCTGTCCGCCTGCAGGCGACTTCATTTTGGCCGGTTGTGGTCTATTACGTGCCATCTGCTACTCTCTGTAAAAAGATACGCAATTATCGGCATCTGCGGACAAATTTTTTGCCACGAGAGTTTTGTCATGCTTCATTATGTCGCATTGCAGGCAGTTTACTCGAGTTCAACTTTTTCAATCCCCATTTTGCGCAATTCCTGCTGGAAATAGTGGAACAGTTGCGACACCTTGCGCCGCAGATGGCGGTCAGAGATGTCGAGCGCCTGCGCAATCAGCATTTTGGGTTTGCCCTCTTCGAGCATGTGTAAAAGCATAATACCCTCGCCTTTCTGATCGAACTTTACGGCCAGATCGCGTAGTGTGCCGCGCAGCTCGTGCCAGGCTTTCGAGCGCGCGTTTTCGACCGGCGCTTCGATGCGGTCGAACTTTTCTTCCGTGAAGTGGGTGAGTTTTTTGCCGCGGCGGATGTAGTCGATTGCACGGTTATGGCACGAACGGTAGAGCCACGCGAGTTCATCGGAGGTTCGGATCTTCTCTTCGCGTTTTTGCTTTAAAAAAGATATGAATACATCTTGCAGCACATCGTGCGCTTCATCGTCGCCGACGAAGTTACGCAGGTATTTCAGCAGCTGTCCCTTGTGGTCGCGGAACAAAACGTCTACAGAAGTCTCAGCAGAGGCACCGGATATGCCCTGTTGCGAGCTGCCAGGGATGGCATCTTTGCGAGCCGCATCGGGCATGTAGCAGACCGCGGGATATACTCAACAGGTAAAGAAATTGCCTGAAACCTGTCTGCGTGCAAAGCGCGCAAACAGGTTTCACGCCTGAATTAAATGGAGCACGAACTCCTGATTGCCCTTACGGCCCTTGATCGCGGCGGCTTCTCTGGCCGCAATGCGTATGCCTTCGGCCTGCAGAGTCTGTCCGAACTCGTCCAGCAGCGCCGCAGCGCGCGAAGCATCGTGCAGTACGCCTTTTTCGAGCAGACCTCTTTCGGCGCGCGGCAGTTCAAACTGCGGTTTGAACAGCACAATGCCTTCGGCCGCGCGGGTATGGGGTGTCAGCAGAGAGAATGCCCGCGTCACAAGCGAGAGCAGCGAGGCAAAGGAGATATCCGCCACAAACGCCTCGACCGGCTGCCGCAGCTGATCTTTGGTGAAAGTTTTAAAATCGCAGTCTTCGATGACCTGCACGCGCGCGTCTGTGCGCAGCTTCTGGTGCAACAACCCCTTGCCGACGTCGATCGCGGCGACATACGCCGCACCGCGAGCGAGCAGTGCGTCGGTGAAGCCGCCGGTCGAAGCGCCAATGTCCATGAATGCGCGGCCGGCAACGGGTATGCCGAAGTGCGCGAGCGCACCGTCGAGTTTTTCGCCGCCGCGCGAGACAAAACGGCGCAAGCCGCGAATACGGATGTCAGAATTTTCCGGAGGAGTAAATCCCAATTTGGTGACGGGTTCGTCGTTAACGAGTACTTTGCCCGCGAGAATCAGGCCCCGCGCCTCGGCGTCACTACGGGCGAGGCCGCGCGCGAGCAGCAAATCGGGCAATTTCATATCAGCTCTTGCGCAGCAGCAGAAACAGAGGCAGATTTTTCAGCAGTTCGGATTGCGGAAAGATCTGCGGGGCGCTGTGCGCGAGCTGGTGAGCGATCGTGTGCGCTTTTTGCTTCGCGGCTTCGAGGCCGAGAAGTGCAACGATCGTCTTCTTATGCTGCGCGGCGTCTTTTCCCGCGGTTTTGCCGAGCGCCTGCGTATCACCTGTCGAGTCGAGCAGGTCGTCCGTGATCTGGAACAGCAGACCGAGACCGCGCGCCCAGCGGATCTGCGCGAGCGTGAGTTTATTGCCGCCGCGCATGAGCGGCAGCATGAGAGCTGCTTCGATGAGGCGGCCGGTTTTCAGCCGGTGCAGGCGATAGGTGTTGGCGTCAGCGGCAAGCATGTCGAGAAACTGCCCTGAAACCATGCCCTGCGCGCCGACCGCGCGCGCGAAATACGATACCGCAGAAACGGGCAAACCGCTGAGCGCGAGGCATTCGAAACTGAGGGCCTGCAACAGATCACCGACAAGAATCGCACTGGCCTCGCCGAATTTTTTGTGGGTCGAAGCCTGGCCGCGGCGCAGTTCGTCATTATCCATGGCGGGAAGATCGTCGTGCACCAGAGAATAGGTGTGCAGGCATTCGACAGCCGCGGCGACACAGAGAGCCTCACGCTCGCGCATGCCGCTGATGCGCGCGCTCTCGAGAGCCAGAATCGGGCGTAAGCGTTTGTTCTTACCTGCGAGTGAATATTCGGTAGCGGTGCGCAGATCGCTGGGTGCTGACTTCAGCGACGTCTTACGCAGCAGCAATAAAAAATCCCGCTCGAAGCGGGATTTGTATTGTGTGAGCAGCTCTTGCATGTGAGCAGCTTATTTGGGCGTGGCCGCAGGCGACACTCAAATAAGCCTACTGGCCTGCCAGTTCGAGACCGTTGAAGAAAAACGCCGCTTCGATTTTTGCGTTGTCGACGGAATCTGAGCCGTGAACGGCGTTTTCACCCTTTGATTTGGCGAATAGTTTGCGGATCGTGTTGGCTGCCGCTTCTGCCGGATCGGTTGCGCCGATCACATCGCGCCAATGCAGCACAGCGTTGTCGCGCTCGAGAATCGCTGCGACGACGGGGCCTGAGGCCATGAAGCTGCAGAGTTCACCGTAGAACGGGCGAGCCGCGTGCACCTTGTAGAACTCCTGTGCCTGTTCGAGGCTCAGGCGAACGCGTTTCATCGCACGAATTCTGAAGCCTTCTTCTTCGATGCGCGCGAGAATTTTGCCCGAGTAGTTCGAGCGAACAGCGTCGGGTTTTACCATGATTAATGTGAATTCTTTTTCAAACATAGGTTTAAGTCGGTTTTTTAGACAGGTCGTCAATCGCAGCGGGGTCACCCTGCGCACGCCAGCAGATATCCATTTTACTTTGACATCCGACAGGGCAGATTGAGCATTGAATATGAAGAAAAGCTATATCACTCAACTGCTGGCTATATTTGTTTTGTCAGCGGGATTTCTGTTCGCCGATGCGGCGACGGAGTTCACATTGGAAAAAGATAAGAACGGCGTGAAGGTGTTCACACGCAAGATTGAAGGCTCGGCGCTCAAGGAATTTAAGGGCGTGACGAGCATCAAGACGTCGCTCATGAGCCTTGTGGCACTGATGGACGATACCGACGCGTATACGCGATGGCTCCATAACGTGACCGCGGCGAAATTGGTGCAGAAAATGAACCTGAAAGAGCGTGTCACACACACCGTGATCAATGCTCCGTGGCCCGTGTCAGACCGCGATACCGTGACTTACTCAAAAATCGTGCAGGATAAAAAAAGCAAGATCGTAACCATATATTTGAAGGGCGTTCCCAGCCAGTATCCGGCACAGGCGGGCAAAGTGCGTGTGCCGGCGCTCAAGGGTTTTTGGCAGTTTATTCCCAACAAAAACGGCTATGTGACCGTGATCTATCAGGTGCACTCAGAACCAGGGGGATCTATACCCGACGCCATTGCCAATGCGACAACGACAGATATCCCTTATAATACTCTGCTGAAAATGCACCAGATCGTGAAACAGGAAAAATACCAGAATGGGAAAATTCCTGAAGTGGAAGAATTGAAGTAACCCCACCCCGGCCTACGGCCACCCCTCCCCACGATGTGGAGAGGGGAACATAACGATTTCATCCCCCTCTCCACATCGTGGGGAGGGGGGTAG
>CAYHJO010000167.1:0-10254 GCA_964356715.1 uncultured Turneriella sp.
CCACCGGTGAAGTACCGCAATTATTACCTGGTCGATGGCGGAGCTATCAATAATGTTCCCGGCAATGCCCTGCGTGAACACGGGGTTGTCCGCGTGCTGGGCATTAATTGTACACCGATGGCTGACAACACCTTACACGAATACCTGCTGGAAACCAACCTGTTCCAGCTGCTAAAACCGGGCGATAAATTTTGGGCCAATCTGAAGCGAGTCGTGAAGGCGCTGCGCCTGCTGGTTACGCGCCCGCCAATTCTGCAGATCGCCAACCGCGCCATGATGCTCGAAGGCTCCGAACTGGTACGCCAGAAATCGCGGGAATTTGACCTTCTGCTTTCTCCCGACGTGTCGCGATTCGGTATGTTCGATTTTGACCGGCGGGAAGAGATTATCGATGCCGGTCGGTACATTGCGCGCAGCCGCGCGGCAGAGCTCAAGCAGATCTTCCGCAACCATACGAGCCGGGACTGAAATCAGGCTAAGCGGTAAATTTTCACAGGCTGCTCGCGGCCTTTTACCAGCGTTTCGGAAACAAACTGCGGCGAAAGATCTTCGCAGAAACGCATTACATCCTCGGACATGAGAAACCGCGAACCGAATTGTTTGTTCAGTTGTTCGATGCGCGATGCAAGATTCACCACGTCGCCGATGACGGTGTACTCTTTGCGCGCGATCGAGCCGACGTTGCCCGTCACTGCGTCACCCGAATGCAGCCCGATGCCGACGGTGACCTCTGGCAAATTGCCGGCCGTGATCTCTGCGCTGAGCCGCTCAATGATTTCGTTCGCGGCATTGACGGCATTGCGAACATCCCGTCCGTCGCTGAGCGGTGCGCCGAAAACGGCCATAAATCCGTCGCCGAGAAATTTATTGATAATGCCGTTGTGGTTGTTGATGATCTCGATGCAGAAGCCGAAAATCGCATTGAGAAAGTCGACGACTTCCTGCGGCGAACGCTTTTCGGAAAAAGCCGTGAAATTGCGGATGTCGAGAAACATCACGCAGACATGGCGGCTTTCGCTCTGTTCTTTCTGGTGCAGCAGCGCTTCGACGACTGCGGGTGACACGTGTTGGCCAAAGATGCTCGTGATCTTATTGCGTTCCTGCAGCAGGCGGAATGAGTTCAGCTGGCGCTGGCGAATCTGCGAGGTGACGAAAGCTGCGCCAATTCCGGCAATAAACAGGAAGAATACGCGTCCCATGTGCATTGCCGGGTGGATGAAGAATTGCGCCATTTTTCCGGCATCGGGCTGCGAAAAACAATATAAGCCGAAGGCGCCATACTCGATGCCCGCCACGAAGCCGGTAAACAGGCACAGTTTGGGGTCGAGGCGCAGAGCCGAAAGCACGATGAACAGCGCGTAGGCGAACGGTGCCGGCGTGTACAGTGCCATGACTTTCGGATCGATAAAAACTGTAAACAACGCCATAATGACGGTGGGTGCACTGGTTTCGACGAGCGCGTTCGCATAGCGCGCCAGCAGTGGCAACGCGCGGTCTTTACGGCCAAACCAGCCGAACGCAAAGCGGGCGCCAGCGCAGTAGAGCGAAAATCCGAAAAAGATCAGCGCAGACCATATCTGAAACTCGCCGGCCTGCGGGCCGAGCAGCGCAGCAAACTGGCGATGGAACAGCGTCGGCCCCAGGGTGAAACCCGTACCGATGAGCGAAAAGGCGACTACCAGCAGCAGCAGCCGATAGCGTTCGCTCTGGATTGTTTCTTTTTCGATTTCTTTCTGAAAGAAATCCGCAATGGGATCTTTGGCGCGGTGGATAGATACTTTGCTGAACATAGGCAGGGAATGAATATTCCCCGCCCATGGTTCTGCAAGTGGTTTTCGCCGGCGCTGTTACGAGCGGATGCGCGCCTGCTGCATTGTGAAATCTGAGCCGGCAGAATATTTTTCGATTTCGAGCATTGTTTCGCGCGTAGTGTCGATTTTTACCGAAATTGCCTCGACCTGCTTTGCAATCAGCTCCGGGTCAAAAACCTGCACCGACTGGTCGCGCAGGTATTTGAGCGTTTCTTCGACCATCTCAAGCTGTGCCAAAAGCTTCTTCTTGTTGGCTTCTGCGTCGCGCACAAGGTCGCCGCGCTTTTGCACGAGCTCAATGCGGCGAGTCAGTGCATCCCGCGTTTCGGCCGGTGCGTCCGCCGGCAGTGCGGCGAGATCGGCCTTGAGCTTGTCGAGTTCGCCGTCGTGTCCGGTACCGGCCGTTTTCTGCATGTCATCGAGACGGCAGTAGCCATTCAGAAGCATAATGAAATTTCTCTCCAGCTCACCGAGTCCCGAAAGCATCGCTTCGCTCGACTGTACCGAAGCCTTGCTGTTCGCCCGCGTGTTCTGTTTGATCTGGCGGATAATATCCTCCGCCGGCGACATTTTCACTTTCATCGCCGAGCGCGAACCGTAGACCGCGTTACGCATGCGGCGCGTTTCGTCCTTTTCGGCTTCGCTGCCTTCGATCGCATTAACGGCGCGCTGGAACTGTTTGTTCGTGGCAGCGCCGATGAGAATCAGCGTTTCAGCGACAAAAAGGATCGGGTAAAACAGCGGCAGCTTCCAGGTGAAGAACAGGCCCGCCACGAGCGCAATGCCGAAAAACAGCAGGTTGTATTTATGCGTAAATGCATGCCAGACGTACATCATCCGATCACCTCCCGTGACGCAGAAGGCGTCAGGGAAGCGCTGTCCCCGGATGGACTGAGTGCTCCTTTGACAACGGTGGAAGCCAGTTTGCCGTCGTACTGGCCGTCGTGGTTCGCTTTCAGATACTTCATCGCCTCGCCGATATTGGTTGCACCGGATTTTTTAACGGCTTCTTTGAGTTGTTCCGCGCTCATCTGCTGCGGCAGGTAAGACATCAGTACGCCTTTCTCGATTTTGAATTGCTCTGCGCGGCTCGCATCCATTTTCCCCTGCGCGGCGAGGGTGAGATTTTCGTCGACGCTCTTCAGAAACTGACGCACGACTTTAGTGACGTCGCCATCATTGGGCGCACGGTGGCCGTCGTCGATGGCGATCGCCTTCACCTGCGACATTGCCGTGGTAAGCACACTTGCCTTAACCGTGTCGCGCGCTTTGCGGGCCTCAAGACTTTCTTTTTGCATACGTTCGAAAAGCATGTGTGAGACCGCGGTGTAAGCCGGCGACGTCAAGGGTTTTCAAATACCGCGGGCGCCGGGCAGAGTCCGGAAAATTCGCATTCCAGCGGCGGAGTGTTCCCGCCGCTGGAATGCCGCCAGGTGCCTGAGCCGATGGATAGAAAATAAACCATCTTCCGTACTCTGTTGTCTTCTTCACCGCCCATTTGGTCTGTATTCTTCTTGACCCACTGTGGTAAACCGTCTGCGCTGAATCGTGATCGCTCATGTCTATTTCGATCCTACCCTGTCGCGCATCACGCTCGAGACTTTCCGTGACCCGGTGTACTTCGCTACGATTAACGATAACCTGGCGATCAAAACCCAGGACGCCGAAGAAGAGCACGCAGTTATCTGGCTGATGACATCTGCTGCGCTGACCGAAAACGCGCAACTGATACACAACTGGCTGCAAAAATATCCGCAACACCGTTCGCGCATCATTGTGCTGGGCGATCATGAAATTTCTGAATCCCGTTTTTTGCCCCTGAGTGAAGAGCAGATCCATCTGCATATGCCGCTCGGTATTCCGATGGCGCATGTCCGCAAGGCGTGTGAAACACAGATCAATGCGCTGCACGCCGAATACGACAGGCTGAACCTGCAGGAGAAACTTGCCAATAGCTATATTGAAATCCGCCGGCTGACCGCGGTGGGGCAGGCGCTCGCGACCGAAAGGGATTTTGACCGCCTCATCGAACTTGTACTCAATTCGGCTATCGAACTCACTTCTGCCGACGGCGGCTCAATCTACCTGAGCGAAAAACATGGCAGCACCGACAAACCGACGCACATCCGCTTCAAAAAATCCGCCATGCAGCTCGACGCCGGCGAGTTTTTGCTGCCGATCGATAAACGTTCGATTGCCGGTTATGTCGCGTTAACGGTTGAACCGCTGCTGATCGACGACGTTCATAATCTGCCGGTCGATGCCGGGTACACGTATAACGCAGAATACGACAAAGCGCATAACTATTATACCAAGTCGATGATGGTGATTCCGATGAAAAACCATCACGAAGAAGTGATCGGCATTATTCAGCTCATCAACCGTAAGCGCGACCCCGATCGCAAGCTGACGCTCGAAGAACTCAAGGGTCGCTCAATCATGTCTTTTACGCGCAAAGACTATTCGCTCGTGAGCGCGATGGCCGGCCAGGCCGCGGTTGCCATTGAGAACAATCAGCTTCTGCAGGATATCCAGAATCTGTTCGAAGGCTTCGTCAAGGCGTCGGTCACGGCGATTGAGCAGCGCGACCCGACGACCAGCGGTCATTCATTCCGCGTTGCAGATTACGCCGTCAACATTGCCGCAGCGGTGAATCGCGATACCGGCAGCCGTTTCAGCGCCGTTCGCTTTTCGCGCAACCAGTTACAGGAACTGCGCTACGCATCGCTGCTGCACGACTTTGGCAAAGTCGGCGTGCGTGAAGATGTGCTCGTCAAAGCAAAGAAGCTTTATCCCACCCAGCTCGAACTCATCCGCTGGCGATTCCACTATATTCGCAAAGACATCGAAACCCGCCTGCTCAAAAAACGCATCGAGCAGATGCAGAAATCCGCGCCGCAGGCATGGCCAGAAATTGAGGCGCAGTTTCAGGCCGACCTGGAGAAAAACCAGCGCGAGGCCGAAGAGATGTTTCTCGCGATACTTTCAGCAAACGAACCGACGGTGCTCGCCACGGGTTCTTTTGAGTTTCTGAAGAAGATTGCCGAGAACCGCATCGAGGTCACCTCCGATCAGGAAATGCCATACCTGACGCAACAGGAACTGGTGATGCTGTCGATACGCAAAGGCACGCTCGACGAGCGCGAGCGTTTGGAAATCGAATCGCATGTCACGCACACGTACAATTTCCTGAAACAGATTCCCTGGACGCCTAACCTGCGCTGGGTGCCTGAGATTGCGTACGGCCATCACGAAAAGCTCAACGGTGCGGGTTATCCGTTGAAACGGCGCGACCCCGAAATCTCACTGCAGACGCGCATGATGACGATCGCCGATATATACGATGCACTGACCGCCTGGGACCGCCCGTACAAAAAGGCGATACCGCCCGAAAAGGCGATCGATATCCTCGGTATGGAAGTGAAAGACGGGCATGTCGACGCCGATCTGCTGCAGATCTTCATCGACGCGAAAGTTTTTGCGCGCATCGACGAGCTGCGCGGCGTGGAGATGCAATAAGTTACACACCCGGGTGCGGCCCTTTAAATGAGCAAAGCGTCAGACTTTGGCAATATCGGCGATGAGTTCTTTTCGGGCCTCAGACAGCGTTCCCGTCGTCCAATCGGGGATATCGGTCATGGCGGGTAGTAGCAGACTTTGGAGGGTACGGTTGGCCTCGCGGCCAAAAGTGCTGTAGCGGAAGCGATTTGCCTCGATACACAGGCAATAGTAAAGTTTGATTTCTAAAGACATGGGTGCGTACGGTTCGAGGACGTCAATATTCTGCGCCGTATAAAAAGGGCGCGACTGCACAAAGGAAGCGAGAGTGCTCCCCCCCAGGGCAACCGTAATGAGCCCGGCGTTAAACGGTTCAATTCCGGGAATCGCCCTGACGTAACTTCCAAAGCCATTTTTTTCACCTGAACGGTTGACGAATACTATTGCATCCTCGCCTTTGGGGTGGCTCACTTCTAATTTATTCAGGTCAAGCTTGTTTCCATGAGAGATGCGAAAGAGCGTGTTCAATTTCACTAATGTAATCATGCGTCCTCGTATCCGGTCATCGCATTATGAAGCAGGTATCGCTTCGTAGCATGCATCAATAATGCCTTATTTACCAAAGTGTAGTCTGTTTCCATGTAGGCTTCAGCGCACCATTCATCGGTTGCAACGACCGCGCGCATGACGCTGAAATTCTGAATGATTTCGCGGTTGCGGAACGCGCTTAACCACCGTGCCCTTTTTTCAGGCCAGATTCCCGTCGCATCGATGCGTCCGCGATGTTTAGTTTTGACGAATCCATCGTCCCGCCAATAACCGAACCACGTTTTTTTTGACGGCTGGTGGGGCACGTGGGCCGTGAAGAGCATAATGCAGGTAACAACGGTCGTTTTTGAATTATGGAATAATTCCACAGGCATCGACATCACGGCCTCAAGCGTATGCTTCGCTAACAGCTTCCTTTTCCATTCTGCGATTGCACCTGACGGGGCGGTGGCGCAAGTAATCGGTAGAATTGCGGCACATTTGCCCCCAGCTTGCAGGCATTCGAGGTTATTGAGAACGAACTCGAGTTCTTCTTTATCGGCTGCAACGCTCTTATTCTTGTAAGGCGGATTCAAAATTCCCACTGTCGGTTTCAGCTTCTTTATTTGATCGACATTCAGGAAGCAACTACCCCTGTAAAGATTCGTTTTGCCGTCGCCATGCAGTACCATATTGGAAACTGCAAGGGCATAGATTGTTGATTGCTCCTCGATGCCTATGAGTTGCCGGACTTTGATATTTTTCAGAAGCCTCTGGTCCGAACCGGCCGCGCGCGTCATTGCTTTCATCGCCGCAATTAATAAGCCCGCGGTACCGCAGCAGTTGTCAAGAACGACGCTGTGCACCCCTATATCTGTCAATTCCGCAAATAATTCAGCAATATGCGGCGGAGTTAGGACTATACCCAGTCCCTTATCGTTATTTGCGTAACGCAGAAATTCCACATAAAACTGGCCGATCGTATCATAGTATTTATGCGTTCGCATGAAGGAATTTACGTTTGTGTCGATACCCTCGATGATTTGAACGAAGAACCTCTTGTCTATTGTGGAGGCGGCCAGATCCGGGATGAAGGAATAGGCCTGGAGTAAATTATGTTTTCGCTCCTCCGGGAAACGCGCGGTTTCAAATTCTCCACGGATAGCGCTCAGGAGGCTCGCCGCAATTTGTGGTGCATCTTTTTGCAGTTTGTAGCTTTCGTAAAATGCGGGATTTTTCAAGGCAATGAGGATGCCGCTAATCAAGAATCCCCGTTGAGCCTCCAGTATTTTTTGGGTTTGCAGCAGATGATTTAGTTCCCGGCTGTAGTCGAGGAGAGTTTCGTAATCCTGCCGAAACTTTACCTCGCTGTTTATGTAACCCGCATAATACTGATCGAACGGAATAATATCTTTGGAGGGTTCGTAATCGACAGCCCGATTTTGGCCTTTGATTTGCAGGTGGTGGGATATTCTGTATTCCCCTTCAGTTTGGCCCGATACCGCGATCGCAAGGACGTCGAATTCCTTTGCCAAAAAAGCTGCATAAAGCAGGACACCGTCCACTGCGAAATCCGCGTACCTATCCCGGTTTGCACTCTCATGCTTCGTGGCATCTGCCTTACATTCGATGACGATAAGAAAATTTGTAAACTGCGCGGAATGAATAATAAACTCAGGCCTTCCGTTGCCGTTGCCTGTTTTCGAGGCATTCCTGAGCAATTTGGCTATTCGCGGATTCTCGGTGATTTGTTTTTCCACCGTAATATCGCACCTGGGCCTAAAATAACCCTGTTGACGTAAGCGCGCATCAACCATGTCTTCAGTTTTGCGTTCATTAGCCATGCGAAACCTTCCTGGAATAGGTTTATGTCCCGTAAATTATGTCTCATCTGCGCGACACCCTGTCTGCCTTTCGGCAAAATCGCGTGCCGGATTACCGTGCTGCGCAAACGGGAAAAGCCAGTCAGAATACAGGGCTCGACGCGGTCGCGTACAGTTTCGCCGGTATCGCACCGGCGAGATAACCCGCGCGGCCCGCGGCGACTGCGTCGCGCATCGCCTGAGCCATCATCACCGGATCTTTCGCTTTAGCGATAGCCGTGTTCAAAAGCACAGCATCGGCGCCCAGCTCCATCGCGCGCGCGGCGTGCGATGGCAGACCGATACCGGCATCGACGATCACGGGTAAGCGACCGCGCAGCATAGCGAGCAGAATCGTCAGGTTGGCTTCGTTGGCGATGCCGCGGCCGCTGCCGATCGGGCTCGCCGCCGGCATAACACAATCTGCGCCGGCGTCGGCGAGGCGGCGTGCCATAACGGGGTCGTCTGTTGTGTAGACCATAAGGTATAAATGCTTTGTGTCGCCGTGCGCTCTGATCGCTTCGACCGAGCGCAGCGTTTCTATCGGGTCGGGCAGCAGCGTCTGTATATCGCCGGTGACCTCAATCTTGAGGTGCGTCGCATCGAGCGCAGCCGCGAGCCGTGCCATGCGGAGCGCGTCGGCGGCAAATGCCGCGCCCGCGGTATTGGGCAGCAGGTGGATTTTTCCCGTATCGATATATTCCAGCAGAGATGCGCTGCGGCGCGTCTCTGCGCCGGCAACAACTTCCATCCGCCGCATGGCGACGGTCACCATCTGCGTGCCCGAAACTGCGTGGCAGGCGCGCATAATTTCGAGCGCGGGATAGCGGCCCGTGCCGACAATGAGTCGTGATTTAAGAGAGAGAGAGCCGAGTTGTAAGAGGTCTTCGCTTGAGTCTGTGTTGAGCAAAGTCGAAGTATCAGCGTTAGTGGGTCTCGTCTTCGTCGTCATCAGCTACGGCCACAACCTCTTTCTTGTCGTAACCGTATTTGACCTTTTCGTCGGCCAGAATGCTGAGGGTCTGCACGGCGCTTTTGCGGCGCTTCAGGCCCTTGGGGATGTCGAGCTTAAATAAATGGTCAACAACATCGAAGCTGGCGCACGCGACTTCATATTTTTTGCTTTTCGCGAGGTAGAGTATTTTGGCAATTTCGATGTCTTTCATATTGGGGAGACTGACATCATCTCAAGTTTCAACGTGCTGTAAAGTAAAATGAAAGAACTGACGCTTATCATACGCCTTTCAAAGATTCTGTTCGGCGATTCTGATAAAGACAGCGAAGGGCACCACAAGCGCCTTGTCTTTTTCCCCCGGCGCCTACCCGGGCATTTAGACGTACTTTTCTTCGATGAGTACATCCGCGCGCTGCGTATGCCCGTTATTTGGTTCACGGTGCTGGTGTTCTTCGCCGTGCAGATAGGGATATGCTATTATCAGTCATCGTGGCCGTATATTAATCACATGCTGGCAGTCGCCCTGATTATCGGGCTTCTGACCATTGCCCACATTTTCTTTGTTTGGGATTTCACGAAAAAGTGGGGGTATAAGAACCAGTTAACAATCCTCAATATCCTTCTGGGATTGCTCGTGGGTGTGATCGGCTGGGGCACCTTTATGTGCTGGCAGACGATGCCCGACCATTACGTCGGCATGATGACGACCATTTTCGGGTCCATACTCGGTGCCGCGGCGGTTATCTTGTCATATTCGCGCGTCAGCTACCAGGTGTTCATGACCGGTCTGATCATACCGGGCGTGACCTTCATGTTCACGCACAACGGCACATTCTATCTGCTGATGGGGTTGTTATTTTCTGCCGGATTTTTCTCCTTTTCGATCATCAATCTGATGGAATATGCCAAACAGCGACAACTGTTCGACGCGCGCCACCAGCTTGCCGAATTTAACGCCGAACTCTCGCGCAAAGACGCCGAACTCGATCAGGAACTGCTGTTCGCATCTCATATTCAAATGGGGATCTTCCCAGAGCCGAAGACAACCGCGCCGCCTTATGCGTTCCAGACCACGGTGCTGCCGCTGGGCCGCATTTCGGGTGACTACTGCGATATTGTGCCGCGCGGCGATATCACCTTTGCGCTGGTTGCTGATGCTTCGGGCCACGGCGTGCCTGCCGCGATGCTGACGATGGCCGCGAAGAACGTGTTCAGTAATCTGTTAACCGAAAGTATATCCCCGGCGCATGCGATGGCGCGCGCGAACCATGAAATTCTCAAAATGATCAAAACGCAGGATTTTATGACCGGCTTTTTGCTGAAAATGTATCCCAGCGGTTTGGTCGAATTCTCCAACGCGGCGCATCCTTCGGCATTCTACCAGTCTAGACTCGGCGAAATTCGCCTGCTCGATACATCGGGTTTTATCCTGGGCGGTCTCGACGATGTCGATGCGCTGTATGAAAACGGCAGCGTGCAGATGCAGGCGGGTGACCGGTTGTTTCTTTACACCGACGGGGTCATCGAGACGATCAATATGGCGAACCAGTTTTTCGGCATGGATCGTCTCGAAAAAATGCTGCGCATCACGCGCGGTCTC
>CAYHJO010000168.1:0-10195 GCA_964356715.1 uncultured Turneriella sp.
GCCACAGGCAGCCAGAGTTAGCAGCACCGCGCAAACCGCGAGGTGGCGTATCACAGGCGCATCCCCGCTGCAAGGTTAAGGTGTATCGGCAGCTCGTCTGCCACCGCTGCTTTCGTCTGTGCACCGAGCAGGCTGTTGCCGAGCGCACCGGTGTCATAATATTCGCTGCGCTTCGGAATCGCCAGCTCACGCCATGGCAGGTTGAGTATTTGCCCGATCTCGGCCGTGAAGAAAAATCCGGATTCAGCCATAATGGACCAGCGGTAATCGAGCTGCACTACCGGATTCAGCGCGTCGCTTTTTGCCGCGTCGATATCTGTCGGCAGCGACCAGACTTTGAGCTGCACGGTGTGGCTTATTCTGTCGGTCGCGTGGATAAAGGCGGTGTTCCAGATATGCCGGCGGAAATAGAACGAGTAGTTGTCACCACCCGGCATGTACTGGTAGGTATAACCGGAGCGCAGGTAGAAATTGCCCAGCTGCAGAATTGCCGCGGTTTCGATGCCGGTATTTTCAGAGCTGCCAACATTGCGGTAGAGATGCGCGCTGCTCAAATCGTTCAGCGAGGCTGTGTCGCTGCGCAGCGCGATCAGATTGTTCCAGCGCGTGTAAAATACCGTCGTCTGCAGTTTCAGCAATCGGAGCGGAGACAGGCCGATACCGGTTTCCGCTTTGTAATTGGATTCGGGTGCGAGAGTCGGCGATGACAAAAGCGCCAGTGATTTATAGGGTTCGGGGCGGCGATGCATGTTGGCCGCGCCGGCATAAAATTTTACCTGCGGCGTCAGAGCAAAGTGCAGCTGCAGCGCGCTCGCGAGGTAGGGGCTTTCATATTCGCGGTATTTATCGACTCGCGTGCTGGCTTCGGCGCCGAAGCGGCCAAACCGCCCCCGGTATGCCGCAAAGCCGCCGAAATTCAGGCCATTGCCGGCATCGTAAGCGCCAGCGGTGTATCCCTTCAGCTGATCGACGTTGATACCGCTGATGCCCTGGCTCTGAGCTAGTGCAGCCGAGCGGCCTTCATAGAAAAGATCGGCCCCGAACCAGGCATATTGCTCTTTTGCGAAATAGACTCCCAGTTGTGGATGGATGCTGGTAATCTGTTTCTTTTCGCTGAACACGATAACTTCGCGCCGGTAGTAACGGTTTCGCGCGTCGAGCGAATAGACGAGCTGCCCGTCGCGCCGCACGTATTTTATTTTTTGCGCATGCGCAGTGCTGCCAAAAGTCTGCGTGCTGCTCAGCGGTATCACGTCGCTGGCGCCCAGCGCGACGACCTCGAGCTGGCTCGCCTTGTCGATGCGCCAGACATTCTTGCTCTGGTAATCGATCGGCGCTGGTACTGTGCTGGTATCGCTTGTGACATAGAGGTCAATGATTGTGCGGCGGATCGACAGCGTGCCCCAGGCTTTATCCGCCAGCTGGTAATGCCCCGACACATCGGCGATGAGCGGCGTCGCATAGATGTCAAAGGTATTGCGTCCGTCGCGGCCGGCCGGCAGCTGAGTTTCGATGAGTGCCGCACCCTGTGTGTCCCGCTCGGTGACCGAAAATACTCCGCGGTGCACTGCGACCGATTCAACCTGGCGCAGATTCGTCGTGCCGTAGACGCCGAGCGAGTGGAACGGCATGTCGAGCACCAGACCCTCGGTCAGATAACTGTTGTTCATCGGGTTCTGCGCGCGCACGACCGGCGGTTCAAAAAGCACTCCCATTTTGGCGACCGAAGGCAGAAAGGTGTAGTATTGCGGGGAGAGACCCACCACGGTCACGGCTTTGTCCACGGTGTTGCCGGCATCGTAACTCGAGCTGGTGGCGGCGAAAAAGGGCGGGGTCGCCGGCAAAGAACGGAAGAGTGTGATGTCGCGTTGCAGCGTGCTGTCGATTCTGAAATCCCTTTTGACGAAGACCTTAAGCTCGACGGTTTTCGCCGATGGGTGGCTGAGCGCGAGATCGTACTGGCCGCGCTTGACGGGATAAAGGTCATATTCGCCATTCGCATTGGTGAAGGTTGTCACATTGATTGCGCGAATGCCGATCGCGGCATCGGCGAGCGGTCTGCCTTCAAACAGTATTTTACCGCGGATGTGGAAACGGTCGGTTTCGTTCTGCGCCGCTCGTAGCGGCAGAAGAGTGAACAGCGCTGCCGCAGTGTAAAACAGAATTTTTGTACCGCTGGTAATCCGCATCAGTACGCCTCATATTGTACAATGAAGTGTACCTCGACTTCGGTGCGGAGGTTTTTGTGCGCAATCCATGCAGGTTTAAATTCGAGGCTGTCGAGCACGCGCTCGAGGTGAGCGGCGAAAAAATCGGGCGGTGGTTTGATTGCCGTGCGTGTAAACTGGCCGTCGTCGGCGATCTGCAGGCGGTAAATAAAACTACCGCCGCCGAGTTCGCGTTCGCTGCGAGAGGTCGAGGGCATAAGCAACGGTACTATCAGCTGCGGCGGATGTTTATCGTGGTAGAACGTGTAATTGTTATCGTTGATGCGCTCCTGCAGCAGACGCGCTTCCCGGTCATAATTCAGCGTCACGCTGCCCGGCGACTTGCAGGTAGTCAGTACAAACACGAGAGGCAGAATGCGGATATACTTATTCATTGTAGAGAGGCTTCCTGAAGTAGTAGCCTGCCATCAGACGCACGGTAACCTCGGTCTGGCCGAACGCATAGTCTGCGCCGTTCGCACTGTAGGGGGTCTCAAAAAAACTGAACATCCCCTGCGTCACGAGGAAGAAACCGCGGGGTTCCTGCTGTAGCCTGAGCCCGGCGGCAAACAGCACTGAACCCGGGCCGCCACCCTGGAAAATGCCGCCCTCCGGAAATTTCAGACCGAGGCTGAAGTCGATAGGCAGTGAAAGTTCGTAGCGGCCGAAATTTGTCAGCAGCGGTTCAAAGGTGAAGCCGAGCGTGAAGTAGCGATAGAGTATGCTCTGTGCCGCGTAATCGCTGCTTTGGCCCGTGAGGTCGGTGACCATGCGCCGGTAGACTAGGCCGCTATTAAAAGCAAAGATCTCGCGGTGGCCGTAATAGAATTTGCGCAGCTGCAGCTCGGCGCGGTATGATTGTGCACTCGAATAAGCGACGCCGTCCTGTTCGGTTGTCTGCTGTGAAAATCCCTGATTGGGGGCAGTCTGCACGCTGGTCTGCGTCTTCTGTTTCCCGCTGCCGGCAAAATAATAGTCAGCGAGAAGGCGCAAGCCGACCCATTCAAAATGCAGTTTGCCGGCAAACGACAGCGTATGGCGTCGACCTGAAATCTCCGATTGGTAGGGACTGTTGTTTTTGCGCAGATTTTCACCGTAATAAGCAGTCGGATTTGCCCCAAGCGCGCCTTCAAAACCCCATTCGGCATGCAGCGCCGTGGTCGCGGGCAAACAAAGCAGTGCCGCACAGACGGCAGAGTAGAACCTGAAAAGCGAGAGCAGATGCATGAGGACGTGACGGGCGACACTATAGTTTACTCCCTGCAGGGGGAACGTCCGGAGAAAATTCGGAAAACAACATAAAAGATCGGTTGAAGCCATAGACCAATTTGCCCGCACGGTTGCTTGACGCGCTGTTTTTTTTATTGAATAATACCTTATGCCAACGTATGATTACAAGTGTGCGGATTGCGGTCGCCTGTTTGAAAAGTTTCACGGCATGAACGAGCAGCCGCAGGTCGTCTGTCCCGAATGCCAGTCAGTGAACACTGCACGCCAGGTAAGTCTGGGCGCAGGCATTGTCTTTAAAGGTACTGGCTTCTACGTAAACGACTACAAGAAGACTGACGGCGGTGCGGGCGCACAGGCTGCGACGAAAACCAAGGCCGGCGACGCGGCAGGCAGCGAATCTGCGGCGACGAATGCTGACGCAATCAAGTCGGCCCATGCCTGCGGGTCCGGCTGTGCGCATGGCTCGGCAGGGACCACCGCAAGTGGCTGAAACAGAAAGCAAAGAATTTCCCCGACCGACGGTCGAGGTCAATACATACAAGAAGGCAAATACACTCAAGGCGAAAGTCCTTGAAAATCGCATCCTCTATCGCGAAGACGATGAGAACGACGTACGCCACATCGTGCTCGACGCCAAAGAGATGAACTATCTCGACGGGCAGAGCGTGGGCGTGATTCCGCCGGGGCTTAATGAAAAGGGCAATCCGCATGCGGTGCGCCTGTATTCGATCGCCTCGCTGGCATCGCGCCTGCCGCACAGCGAAAATCTGACTCTGTGCGTGAAACGCGCAAACACCAAAGACGCGGCGACGGGAGAAATCTACCGCGGTGTCGCTTCGAATTTTCTCTGCGACACCAAACCGGGAGACGAAGTGACGCTAACCGGCCCCGCGGGCCGCAAGTTCATGTTGCCGACAGAAGAAGAAATCCACCGCCCCTATATCTTTATTGCAACGGGTACAGGTATTGCGCCATTCCGCGGGTTTTTGCAGCGCCTGTTTAAACACACCCCGAATTTCCATTCGCCGGTGTTTCTGCTTTTTGGCGTGAAAACCAAGGCGGAATTGCTCTACGACGAAGAGTTTCGCGCTTATCAGCATTCGAATTTCTTTTACTTTCAGGCATTGAGCCGTGAAATGAAGAATAAGGCCGGCGGCCGCTATTATGTCGGCGACATTAAACACGACCATCCGGGCAAACTCTGGCCGGTGATCAGCGACGAGCGGGCAATTATTTATATGTGCGGCCTCAAGGGCATGGAAGCGGGCGTGTCGAACGCGGTGAATACGCTCGCGCAGAACCATGGCCAGCCGGCGAATTATTATGAGTTGATCAAGCATCGCATTGTCGAAGAAGTGTACTAATGTTTCTGCTAGCCCGGGGCTAGCAGAACTCAAAGAGGTTTATTTGTGTTTAATTTCAGAATGAATCTTATTGGTAACCACGGGCTTAAGCCCGTGGCTACCTTGATTGGATTGAGTTTGCTGCTGCCAGCATGCTCGCTCAAAAAAATGGCCGTGCGCCAGGCCACCGGGTTTTTTTCCGAGAGCCGTAAGGTCTTCGAGCAGGAGACCGATCTCGAGATCGCGGAAACATCCATCGCCTCTAACCTGAAATTGCTCGAAGCGATGCAGGTGCACGATGAAAAGAATGCCGACCTCAACCTGTTAATCGCAGAAATCTACTCGGCGTACACGCTGTCGTTTGCCGAAGACAAGATGGAACAGGCCGAAGCGGACAAAAAGGATGCAGAGGTGCAGAGGCAGAAGCTGCGCGCCAAAATGCTGTATCTGCGCGCGCGCGACTATGCCGGCAAAGTGCTTTTGCCCCGTCTTGAAGTCGATAATCTCTCGCAACTCACCGAACAGCAGTTCAAAGAGAAGCTGGCAAAGCTTGATAAAGACGACATCGCAGCCGTGTTCTGGTACTCGTTTGCGTGGGGTTCGGCGATCAACGTCGACCGCGAAGATACCGAAGGCCTGTCTGACCTGCCTAAGATCGAACTCATGATGGCGCAGGTCAAGGCCTGGGACGAAGCCTACTATTTTGCGGGCGCCTGGCTCTTCGAAGGCGTTTATTTCGGTGCCCGCAACGAGATGATGGGGGGCAATCCGTCGCGGTCGAAAGCCTCGTTCGAAAAAAACCTTGAGCTGACACAGGGTAAGATGCTCATCACGCAATATTTTTACGCGCGCACGTACTGCATTTTTGCGCAAGACAAGGCCTGTTTCGATAAGAACATCAAGGCAGTACTCGACGCGCCGGCAGATATCCACCCCGGGCAGAAGCTCGCGAATGCTTTGGCCAAGAAAAAGGCCGAGCGGCTCAAAAAGCGTAAAGCTGACTTCTTTGTCGATTAGACAAATTAGCCCACGAATTAATTCGTGGGCTAATTTGCTAAAACATCTTTATCACCTGAAAGGCATATCGGATTATGTCGCATGAAATGGGCTGTTTTATTGGGTTTTGCGGCGCTGTGGCCGCTGGGCGCGGAAGAGATCTTTCTCACCTGCCAGGTGACGCAGATTGCGGCGAAAGAAGCTGAAGGCAATGCCGACGGCAAACTCAAAAAAATCCAGAAGTTTCTCGATAAAAGTGACGCCACGAAGAAGTATAAGAGCTTCAAGTTCGTAAATAAAAAGTCGCTCAGCGCAACGAAACAGAAAAGTGGTAGCGTGAAGCTCAAAAACGGAAAAACCCTGAAGCTCAAACCCGTGCTCGTGCATCGCGCACAGCGGAAAAACAATCTTACACTCGAAATCGATACCGGCGACGGCGGCGAGAAGAAGACCTTCATCGACCGCGACTACCTGATTCTGCATGCGGGCGAACTCGATAAAAAATCGGATCTCGTGCTGGCTGTTTCATGCCCGGTGTTTCCGTGAAGAAGAAAAGTACTCCAAAAAAGCCCGCAGCCAAAAAGGGCAATAGTAAAACCGCTGCAGCGAAAACTGCGACTTCGGCGCACAGCAGCAAAATTGTCGTTCTCGATTTTGGCTCGCAGTACACGCAGCTGATCGCGCGCCGCCTGCGCGAGCTGCGCTACTACTGTGAGATCCATCCATTTCACATCGGCCTCGATGCAATGCGGAAATTGAACCCCGCAGGCATCATTCTTTCCGGCGGGCCCGCATCAGTCTACGAAAAAGGCGCACCGCATGTCGACAAGGGTGTGCTTGAGTTGGGCGTGCCGGTGCTCGGTATCTGCTATGGCCTGCACCTGATCTGTTATCTGACCGGCGGTAAAGTCGAAGGTTCGTCTGAACGCGAATTCGGTCGGGCAACACTCAGAGCACGCAAAACATCACCTTTGCTTACGGGCATTAAATCAGGCCAGGTGTGGATGTCACACGGCGATAAGATTGTCAAACTACCGAAACGTTTTGCCGTGATCGGCACTTCGGAAAATTCCCCAATGGCGGCGTTCGCCGACGAAAAAGCGCGCATCTATGGACTGCAGTTCCACCCCGAAGTGCACCATTCGACGCAGGGCAAGGTGATTCTCAAAAACTTTGCCGGCGCAATCTGCGGCATGAAACCCACGTGGACGATGAGCCGCTTTGTCGAAGAAAAAATCGGCGAAATTCGGGCGCAGGTGGGGAAAGAGCGGGTGCTGCTTGGCCTGTCAGGCGGCGTCGATTCGACCGTGACAGCTCGCCTGTTGCACAAGGCCGTCGGCAACCAGTTGACCTGTGTCTATGTCGACACGGGGCTCATGCGCAAGAGCGAGACCGAAGCGGTGCGTGAGCGCTTCAAAAAAGAATTCGGCATTAAACTCGAAATCGTCGACGCAAAAGACCGCTTTCTCACGGCGCTCGCGGGTGTAGAAGACCCCGAGCAGAAACGCCGCATCATCGGCAAATTGTTCCTCGACGAATTCGGCGTCAAAGCCAAAGATCTGGGGCACCATGAATTTCTCGCACAAGGCACGCTCTACACTGACGTGATTGAAAGTGTCTCGGTGAAAGGGCCGTCGCAGACTATTAAATCCCACCATAACCGCGTGCAGGGTGTGCTCGATCTGATTAAGGCGGGCAGGGTGATCGAACCGCTGTCTGAACTGTTCAAAGATGAGGTGCGCCGGCTGGGCCTTGCGCTCAAGATCAACCGTGAATTGCTGTTCCGCCACCCGTTTCCCGGGCCGGGGCTTGCGATACGTATTTTGACCGCCGTCACGAAAGAGAATCTCGCAACGCTGCGCGAGTCAGACGCCATCATGCTCGACGAGCTTAAAAAATCGGGCTGGTATAACAAAGTCTGGCAGGGCGGAGCGATCTTTTTGCCGGTGAAATCGGTTGGAGTGATGGGTGACAACCGCACTTATGAAAACGTGATCGCATTGCGGCTGGTCACCAGCGAAGACGGCATGACGGCCGACTTCGCCCACGTACCCTATGACGTGCTGGCAAAAATTGCTTCCCGTATCATTAACGAAGTGCGCGGTGTGAACCGCGTCGTCTATGATATATCGTCCAAACCGCCTGCAACGATTGAGTGGGAGTAAATTGCCCTTGAGCGTGAAGCGCATCGCCTTTCTGGCCGCGATTGTTTTTGCACTCGCACCGGTGGTGTTTGCGCAAAATTCTACGCCTCAGCTGCCCGAATCTTCGTGGGGCAATGAGCGCACCAAAAAAGACACCGGCAAACCTGGCAACGCGCGTTCTCCGGAAGCGGATCTCGTCAGACCGCTGCAGGAAATCTGGCGCGTAGTGTTCCATAATGCGAAGGGGCAGGACGTAGTGCTCGACTGCGAAGTGGCGCGCAGCGAAAAAGACAAGGAGCGCGGCCTGATGTTCCGCAAAGCGATGCCGAAAAACCGCGGCATGATCTTTGTTTACCGCAAACCCGAAGAGATGAATTTCTGGATGCAGAACACGATCATTCCGCTGAGCATCGCCTATGTGCACGAACGCCTGTTCATATCCAGCATCCATGACATGAAACCATTTTCGCTCGATATCGTTTCGTCGGAAACCCCGGTGCTTTACGCGGTTGAAGCCAATCAGGGCTGGTTTAAATCCAACTCGATTCTGCCGGGTAACCGCATGGCGATCTATAAAAATCCCGAAGAATACAAAGTGGAGCGCAAGAACAAGTACCGGAAAGAGATTCCGGCACCCTGAGAAGCAGTGGACGCCTCGTCACTTTACCAAAAGAAACTCGGCTCGCGCGAGCAATACCGCGCGCTCTGTGTCGGGCAATACGGCTCAAGCTATTTTCCCAACAAGCGCAGCCAGGAAGAATCGCTGCGCGAACTCTTGATGCTGGCCGAAACCTGCGGCGTTAAAACGCTGCACGAACTTTTTTTCCAGCACCAAAATATCGACGCCGCGATGTTCTTCACCTCGGGGCAAATTGAGAAGATCCGCAAGGCATGCACTGAACTTGATCTGAATCTGCTGTTTGTCGATGCGCAGCTAAAACCCAACCAGCTGAGAAATCTTGAGGAGGAGCTTAAAATACGCGTGCTGGGGCGCATTGAGGTGATTCTCGACATCTTTGCGATGCGCGCGCGCACACGCGAGGCGATTTTGCAGGTTGAACTAGCGCAGCTGCTCTACATTCTGCCGCGGCTCAAAGGTCTCGGCGGTGTGCTGTCGCGGCAGGGTGCCACCGGTGCGCCGGGCATCGGTACGCGCGGTCCGGGTGAAACGATGCTCGAAACCGACAGGCGCTACATTCGCCGGCGCATCCAGAAAATACGCGCGGAACTCAAGGATGTCGTGCGCCACCGCGGCACCGCGCGCCACGGCAGAAATCTCGTGACGTTTGCACTCGTGGGCTATACCAATGCGGGCAAAAGCAGCGTGCTTAATGCTCTATCTTCATCTTCGCAAAAGGTCTTTGCCGAAGATAAACTCTTTGCCACACTCGATACTTTTTCGCGTAAGATCTATCTCGGTGAAAAGGATTTTAAACCCGAATACGCGATCATTACCGATACAGTCGGATTTATCCGCAACCTGCCGGCGTCGCTCGTGGCCGCGTTCCAGTCGACGCTCGATGAAATACGCCACGCCGATGTGATCATTGAAGTGCACGATGCCTCGTCGCCGCAACTCGCCGATGAAATGCAGGTGGTTGAGACCGAGATCAATCGCCTTGAATCGGGCGGCAAACCGCGCCTCGTCTATTTCAATAAAGACGACCTGGTGTTTCCGGATGACCGCAGACAGCTTACGGAAAAATATCCTGCGGCGATCTGGGGCAACGCATTATCAAAAGAAGGCATTGCTCCGCTGCGCACCGCACTCGGCACCGCAGCGCATGAGCCGGCGGCTTACGCATAATTAGCGGCCGGGAAACTTTGCCTTGCGTTTTTCCTGAAAGGATTTAATGCCTTCGGCGGCATCTTCGCTGTCCAGTATCTTCATGAGCTCAGGATAGAGCACGGCTGCGGCCACTGCCGCGCCATCGCTGCGCGCTTTGTATGCCGAGGCAAGTGTCGCAAGCACCGCCAGCGGTGACTGGTCGGCAATCTTTTCTGCGAGTTCCATCGCGCGCTCGCGCAGAGTGGCTTGTTCGACAATTTCCTGTATCAGACCGATGCGCAGCGCTTCCGCCGCGGGAAACATATCGCCCGTGAGCATATATTTCATCGCATTCCCCCATCCGCATTGCTGCGGGAAGCGCATGGTAGCGCCACCAAAGGCAAACACACCGCGCGCAACTTCCATCTGGCCGAATTTGGTGCTCGCCGTGGCGATGCGCACGTCGCTTGCAAGTATCAGCTCAATGCCGAGTGTGAGGCAAAAGCC
>CAYHJO010000169.1:0-10140 GCA_964356715.1 uncultured Turneriella sp.
TTCGCTTTCGTGGTACACGCTCATGGCCGCATCGACTTTCCGCAGTGCTGAGCCGATCAGTGTGAAGCCCGATTCGCAGCCATCAGCGCGGCCGCAGCGGATTTCGGCTGCCAGCACGGTTCCCATCGAAGGAATATTACGCTGGATCAGTTTTTTTTTATTGCGTCGGCAGGTGCCGCTGGAGTCAGTTTGATTTCGTCGGGGAAATTTTCTGCCTGCGGCTGGCGCAAAAGAAACATCGGTGAAACCAGCAGCACTGTGACGATCACCACGCCGGTCAGCGCATGGCGGTAGGCTGGTTTGATCAGGTACACATGGAACAGGAAAAAACCCGTAAACGCGAGGCTCAAAATGATGTGCAGATGGCGCGAAATATCGATCTCGCGCACTCCGGGCAGCAATTGGATCGCGTAACCTGTTGCGACCATGCCGACAAGCAGGTAGATCAGCAATATACCCGATCGGCGCCCGTCTTTTTCTTTCTGCACCAGTTGCGGTATCACATGGATCGCGAACAGCATGCCGCACAGAAACAGCCAGGTAGCAACGGAGAAAATATGCAGTTTCAGGGTGATCTGTTTTAGTGTGGGGAAAAAATCCGCCGTGCGCTCATGGAAGTAGAGCAGAATCAGGCCGCTATAGGTCGAAAGGTATGCACCGGCAAAAAAAGCAAAACGGAATTTACCCGAAAACTCCATCAGCGCGCCGCCTCGTTGACGACCTTATGCACGGCCAGCACGCGTGCGACAGAAGCGGCGACGGCGTCACTTGTCAGTGTGGCACCGGCAATGAGCGGAATATCTCCGCGGATCGAGGGTTTCGTGGCCAGTGTGCGCCCTTTCATGAGTGCCAGAAAGCGGTCGGTCGCCATGTATTCCTGCGGTTCATGAAAGTTGAGAATCTGCACATTATGCACGCGGTGGTCGGGATCGATGCTGACAAAAATTGTTTCATTGAGCGTGCGCACGCGGTGCGTGTCGAGGTAAACCCAGCCGAGTACCTTGCCGGCGCGCGTAACCGAATACATGACGAAGAAGGCGCTGTTCACGCCTTCGCCTGCGTATTGCGAGGCCCTGGCGACCTGCTCTTTGGTGAGATAAATAGACTGGCGTTTGACGTTATCCGCTGTAGGGTAGGTGGATTGCACAGCTTCGGTGAAGCTTTTGAGCGTTAAGGCAGATTTTGCCTGTGTCAAGAGCAGAACAGCAATGAGGGAAAAAAATTGCATCTAATCCACGACCGGTTTAATTGGCCTTCTATCTGAGAACGATTCTCATTTTAAATATGGCGTCAAGCGACATTTGCCTGGCGTCAGACACCTGTCAGGGTATATCCCCGGCAAAAGTCCCGTGGGGCCTTTGCCAGGTTAGCACGATTAGAACAGGTAACCGAGCGCAAAATTCAGCTGATTTACGCCAGTTTCGGCCTTGTTGCTGTAAAACGAATAATCCACCTTGGCGCTGATCTGGCGGATTGGCTTATACGCGAGGCCGACGGTGAAGACATTCTGTTCGTACTGCTTGTCGGTTTTATTGCCGGTCGCCACTACGTATTGCGTATCGATCTTCTCGATGCGGATATGCGGATAGAGTTCCTGCGCGATATCCAGCAGGCGAAAGACGTCGTAACCAATTTCAAGGTAGGCACCGTACATCTGGTCTGCCTGGCCGAGCAGCGTCGCCGCAGATCTGAGGCGGTCGGCACCGGTCACCTGTGACCAAGTGGCCACGCTGCGCAGGTACAATCCTTTCAGGCGCAGGTCGGCGTGAGCGTCGAGCACCGTTGTTTCATGCACATGCAGATCGGCCTGGCCGCTGCGTCCCCAGTATCCCGAAGCGCCGAACAATGCGCCGGGCAGGCCGACGTAATCGACGCGCAGGACGCCTGAAAATTCGTTCGCGATCGCATTGGCGCCTTTCTGGCGCCCGCCGCGCAGACCCTGCGAATTAAATTTTGCGGTCGATGTCGCCGGGTTCGAGTCAGAATCCGCGTCCATGCTGCTGACGCCATACAATTTGTAGGTAAAATCTGAAACCTGACCGAAGATGCCTGCACCATTTTCGCGCCAGGTCGAAGGAATGATTCGCGATTCCGTCAGCGGCCGCGTCGTGGCAAGAAAGGTCGGTGCCTCGTGCATCTCATTATACATGCCCATTGGTATCAGCATTAACCCGGCTTTGAAGTTCAGCATCGGATTATAGAGATAATCGATAGTGGCAAATTCGGTGAAGACTTCTGGACCGCCTGCGTGTTCGAATTCAATTTCCGAGTTGAAGACGAACTTGTCGTTGAATTTGTAACCGGCGTAGATGATCTGTCTAACAGAATCGATCTTGTCATTTTGGCCCGAATCTTTGCCCGCTTGATCGGTGCGTGCATTCTTATTGTAGATAAATTCGCCGTAACCGCCGATCGAAACACCCTGATTGACTTCGTAAACTTTTGAGGCGGCCGGACCGTAACCGTAGCGGCCAGTCTCTTTTGCCGCCGGGAACAGGTCTTTCCCTGCTTTGAGTTTTTCGACTT
Source organism: uncultured Turneriella sp. (assembly GCA_964356715.1). Taxonomy (GTDB): domain Bacteria; phylum Spirochaetota; class Leptospiria; order Turneriellales; family Turneriellaceae; genus Turneriella. Next base: position 2,527 of record CAYHJO010000169.1, read on the forward strand.
CCTGCGACAGCACTTCGATCTTGCGGTCCTGTTCAGTTTGTGCCGCGGCAGGCACCTCGCCGGGCTTTTTTTCCTGCGCCGTTGCCGCGCCTGTTGCCAACAGCGTCATAGTTAATAACCATTTATTCATTTTTTCTCCTCATTCGGCGACCCGCCTGTGATGGGGTCGGCAGACTCGCCGCGCATTTTTTGCGAATGAGAATGATTCTCAATAATTAGACAGGCTGTCAAACGGAATCTAGTAAATTTGCGCGCTGTAGCGGGTTTTTGCCGAAACCCCCGCTACAGCGCGAGTGGTCTGCCGCAAGTAGTTCGTCAATAAATTCCCGTGTGCGGTACGATGCGGTCCAAATTGCTTTACGCGAACACTAAGCTGTCCGCCGCGTTTTAGCGCGAGATACCAGTCATGGACAATGAAATTTTCCGTCTCACCGGCATCACGCGCGAGCGCGCGCTGCGAATCGACGAAGTGAATATCTACGAACGCCTCGGTGCGGAGCCGTTCCGTAAACTCAGCACAGAGTTTTACGCGCGGGTGTTCAACGATGAGTTGCAGTGGTTCCGCAATATTTTCCGATCGAGTTCCATAGAAGAAGCGACGCAAAACCAGATGGAGTTTTTTATGCAGCGCCTCGGCGGGCCGCCGCTCTATTCTCAGCGCAAGGGACATCCCGCGCTCATTGCGCGGCATGCGAAATTTAATATGTCCCTCAAAGCCACCGAACGCTGGGTGCACCACATGCAACAGGCATTGGCCGCGACGCCCGAGATCGACGCAGACTCGCGCGAACGCATGCTCGATTTTTTTACGCACACGGCGTATTTTCTGCACAGTGGTGTGACCTCGCGACAAGGAGAAGATTGATTGGGAGCCTTCGGCACCCGATCAATCTTCATAGTCAAAGAAAAAATGCTTATTGCTGAGTTTTTCCATCGGTTGCCCGCTGGCGCTGCTGTCGCCGAAACTGTCGCAGATGTCGCGCAGAATGCCGATCTCTTCTTCCCAGTAGGCAGATGAGGCGAATGTCGGGAATGCCGCTTTAAAAGAAGGATCTTCATAGCGGCGGGCAATCCACCCCGAATAGTGCACAATTCGCATCGCGCGCAATGTTTCGGCGAGATTGAGCCAGCGCTCGTCAAACTCGCGGAACTCGCGGTAGGCTGCAAGAAACGTCGCGCGCGCCATGTCGCCCGAATGCCTGTCACCCGGAAACAGCATCCAGACATCCTGCACTGCGGGCCCCATCAGCGAATCGTCGAAGTCGAGCAGAAACCAGCCCTCGCTGCCGTTTAAAATATTGCCCTTGTGCAGATCGCCGTGGATGCGCAGCAGCGGCAAATCTTTGCAGTGGCGGTCGAAATGAGCCGCGATGCGTATCGCGAGATCTGCGTATTCGGCGGCAAAATCTTCGCGCAGAAAATTTTTGTCGCACAGCACGGCGAGCGGAGCATGCACGAAGCGTTCAGAGCTAAAAACCGGGCGGTTCCGGTAATGGCCGGCGGCGCCCACGCTGTGCACGCGAGCGAGCAGGCGGCCTAAGATCTGCAGATCGATCTCGCTCAGCTCTTCAGGCTCGCGACCGCCGGTGCGCTGCCACAGCGCAAAAAATATCCCGTTGTCTTCAAACAGGCTTTGACCGTCGAACCGGAGCGGCGAGAGCGCGGGAATTTCTTCGTTCGCAAGTTCTGAAAGAAACGCATGCTCTTCGAGAATCTGCGCCTGGTTCCAGCGGGAAGGCCGGTAGAACTTGGCCACGATGTGTTTGCCGTTTTCGAGCCTGAGGTCGAACACGCGGTTCTCCATACTGTTGAGCTGCGAAATATGCCCGCTGGGCTCGAGACCGAGTCTGATCACGGCCTCTATGATCTCGTCGGGGGTGAGGTGGTAGAAATGGTCGGTGGGCGCGGGTTGCATCGGGGCAGGGCAGAGTGCAGGCGTGAGATGCCGTGCCATTTTAATTTTACCTGCCCATCCGATGGATGGCGTTGGCCGGCGCTTCCGGAATGATTGCGCTCTTCCTCCACGCCATGCAAAGGTTGTAATTCGCTTATGCCGCGCACGGCGAGCCTGCTAAGCAGTCGGTTCATGGCTGCAATCAACCCGACCGCCCCACCAACTTCGCGCCGCGCGCAATGGCCGTATAAATTTCCCTAAAACGTGCATTGGGCACCCGTCCACGGCCTTCGCCGCCGGTTGAGTATTTTGTCCTCAGGCCCTTCAGGTAATACATATCGATCATACCTTTATTCTTCGCAGCGACTTGTCCCCGGTGCTCGCAGTCGAACAAAAATTTCACCTGTTCGCAAGTGGCCCATGAAATATTGATCTTGCCCGTGGTGCCCGATGATTCCATGCGTGAGGCGGTGTTCACGGTATCGCCCCACACGTCGTAGGCAAATTTCTTGTGTCCCACTACGCCGGCGACCAGGGGGCCGGTGTGGATGCCGAGGCGGAGCTCCCAGTAGGGTAAGCCCTGCATCGCCTTGATGTCTTTCATCTGGTTCATGAAGCTCTGGATTTCCATAGCCGCGAGGCAGCAATCGACGGCGTGCGTGTGGTTGGATTTGGGAATGCCGCCCGCGCACATGTATGAATCGCCGATGGTCTTCAGTTTCTCCAGATTATATTTTTCCATGATCTGGTCGAAGTAGCTGAAGCATTTATCGAGCTCGTCCACCACCTGCTCGGGCGACAGTGATTCGGAGATTTTGGTAAAGCCGGCGAAGTCGGTGAACATGACTGTGACCGATTCGATACGCACTGGTGCGCTGTGACCCTTGTCCTTGAGTTCGTCGGCAACGTCCCGGGGGAGGATGTTCAATAGCAGAGATTCGGATTTTTGGTGGGCGATTTCAAATGCCGCTTTTGTTTTTTCAGATTCGAGCTTCCCATAGAAATTTAGCGAGATCATTGCTGCGAGCCATGCAAGGATGGTTATCGGCGACGCCCAGACAGTGAGATAAGCGGGAGCCGGAAAAAGTGGTGAATCTTGGAATTGCACCCAGAAACCGCCGAGGCCAAAACCTATCAAGGCCATCGCAACCAACAAATGCGCCAGGGTGAATTTGGTGTTCTTGAGCAATATCATCAGCTGCAGACCGAGAAAAGCAAAAAGCGGCAAAGGAAACCGGATCGAATACAGAAATGCGGGCCAGAACCATAGAATTCCGTTGAAAAAAATCACTGCATTTAACCATCGATTGAGAGAGCGAGTGGATAAACCGTAGAATCGGGGAGAAATCTTGAAGCGGAAGAATATGTAATTGAGACCAGTGCAGGCGACATAGTGAGGAAGAATATTCCAGATCGCCGCCAGAACAAAAGCTTTTGATTCCCCGCGAATAAGCATTTGAATTAGGCCGACCCCAATGACAGTGCCATATAGAAACGTCCAGAAAACGACAACCAAGAACATGATCCTATTTGCGACCGAATGCCATTCGCGCAGTTGCATACCGATCGATGTGGGTATCGATTCATAGGAAATCTTTTCCCAATAAGCGAGCGCTCTGCTTGTTACCTGCCATTGCCACCAGAAGTAAACAACCCAGATCACAGCGATCAGGCCCATAAGCACAACCACGACTACCCGCGCCACGTCCGTGATGGCCGCTGGCAGGGGCTGCAAAGTAACCGGCTGCCCGAACAGATATCGGCCATCCGCAAACTGCAGATAACTCAACACCGCTAGCACGGACTGTGTAAGAATAGCCAGAACCCAAATCGCCTTCGTAAGCCTCGCCCTGCGATGTATCTCGCTCCGAAAAAAATAGAATGGCAACGCAATGGCCATTGGGAAAATAAAATGGATAGCCGCCTTGCCGCCGGTGAAGATTGAAAATAGCCAGAGCATGATGCAATCGCTGGCGATGATTAGGTGGAGCGCGAGGGTTCTTTTGCCTGTCCCTTGCCTGATCCTCGATACGATTTGCCCTTGGGGCAAATCACTCGGACCAGGCTCCTTCTCTTTTTCAGGGCGATTACCCCACCAAAACAGAAAAACCTGCACGGCAAAAATCCCGACGGGTATCGCGCTGTAAGTACCGAGATAAATCCACTTCTTGCCGCCGAGCAGATCGCCGAAAACGGCGACTAAGATGGGGATGAGCGGAATGACGGCTGCTGACAGCGCCATGTTCCAGAGCCATATTTGATTGGAGATTGCGTGCCAGGTTTGCAGGGATTCCTTTTTCCTTGAACCAAGAGAGGAGCCTGTCCCAAGCCTGCGGTCGAGGGACAGGCTGGTCGAACCATATGTCGCCAGCCGCCGCACGTAAACCATCACCCGTTTCACCCAGTCGTGCTTGTATGCCACATACGCAAAAGATGCAATAAAGAACAACGACGAGGTCCCGATGAGGGTATAGAAAGTAATGCTGCGAAACGGCTCGGGAATTGGGTAGAGTGGCGGGTCCGTCAGTACCCAGAATACGCCGCCGACGAGCGCGACTATGGTGACGAGATAGAGTGGCAGATAAATGAGTCGTCGGTGAGGGTGAGCGAGATACGCAGCCGGAATCAAAGCTGCCAGAAAAAATTGAAATCCGCCTGAAAGACCTAAATACAAAAGCATCGTGAAATTATGCAGCAAAGCGACGAGGTAGGCTGCCACCGTCGCCAGCGCCGCATAGCCCGGCCGGGCGCGCACAAAGAACAGCGCCGCTGTTGCCAACGCGGGAATGACCGTCGCCGCCGTATAGGGCCAAAAGTACGGCCAATAACGGGAGAAATCGGCGCGCAGCATAAAGTAAAAATATCCCAGCGCGATAAAATAGGTGACCAAGTAGAGCACCGTGGCGTAAAATAGTCCGTGGTTCAAAATCCGGTTCTGCCGGTGCTCGTCGGGGGCCATGAAAGGCCGTTCGCCGTAGTTAGAGATGAGTTTCCAGAATCGTTTGGGCATCTGCATTATAGTGGTTCGCCAGCTTAAAATCTTGCGCGGAAAATGTGACTAAATACCGTCGTCTGGAAATTGGGTTTACAGTCCTCAACGGCCAGGCAGCCTTGGCGTTCGACCATGAAGGCTCTCTGCTGCAATGTTTTGCTCGCATGTTGTCTGGCGTTGCGCTGCGTCGGCCCCGATATCGGTTCAAGTTTGCAGAAGGCGAAGAATAGCAGTTCCACAACGGTCAGCGATTGCTCATTCTGTCTGCAGCAGCCGCAACTTACCTTGCCTGTGAACCATGCGGCGACCGCAAACACCCTCCAAAACGTCACCATTGCGCCGATCACGGCGGAAGCCTGCGAATATGCCTTCAGCGGCGCTGTCACGCTTACTGCGCTTAAACTCAAAAGCGCAGGATCGATCACCGATTACACGCCCGCAGCGACCTGGCCGCTTGACCAGTTAATTCAGGTGGCGGTGCGCTGCTTTGACAGCGAGAACACGGCCAGCGCAAAAGTGACTGCAACAGGTTCCGCTGATTTTACGGTGAGTCTTGCGACACCTCAGGTTCAGAATCCGTGGACATCGTACATCACCACTTCCAATCTCGTCAGATTTAAGAGCAGCGCACATTCAGTGGCGACGCTCTATGAATGGGAAGTGAAACAGGGGGTGACCACCGTCTATGCAGGCACATCTACTGTCGCCGATTCGGTTGCAGAAATTCCTTTTCCGCCCGCAGCTTACGGGAACTTTTCAGTGCGAACGAGATACCGGGACGCAAACAGTATTTACTCGGCGTACAGCGATGCGGTCAATTTCGTCATCAAAGATCGCTCGGCAGGTACGACGATCTACTCTCAGGATTTCACGGCTATGTCCACCTGCGGAGATTTAGCTACATTACTCATTATGCTTTGTAATGGCATAAATATTTTTGCCCCACCGCCCAATTGTAATTCGGCGGGTTGGTACGGCGGTGGTGGCAACGCGTGGATGTGCGAATCAGGATTTGAAGGCACCGTGGTCTTGCAGATCAACAACTCTGCCATGAATTTGCTCGGTTTTTTTAATGGTGAACTGACTACGGTAAATGTTACCAACGCATCGATAGAGGTAGAAAATCATCAGCATGGGAATTCAGAAGATGCGGCTGCCACGGTGATAGCCTGTCGGGCATCTCCTGCGAACGGTAGCGAAGGTTTCTCTTTCGTTATTTATCCTTATCGTACTTCAGGTAAGAATGTCGAAATCCGTAATCGTAAATTTAGCGATAATTCCTATTCCGTTATTGGCGACGCCTATCGCAGCGAAGCACAATTACCGAACCGCACATTTTTTCGTTTCGACTGTTTAGATGCGCATTTTACAGGCTACTACAAGAACAGTTCGGGGAAGTGGTTTCCGCTCGTTCAGGCGCAAAGCGCAGTTATCGCAGCTTCGCCTCACCATGTGGGGCTCGGAACAGGCCAGGGAAACCAGATCATCAAACTGCGGAATTATAGTCTGAATCTTAAAGAATTGCCCTGATCGGTGGATTTACCGGATGTTTGGTGGCGCAAATGTCAATAGTTCAATTTGTAAAGCCATTTTGCGTAACCAAATGTGCCCGAAGCGCCTGCCCGAGCACGCGAGGAGCTGCGGCACCGCATCTAGCGAAGCATGTAAGTTTTGTTGCGTGACGTTGTCACTAAGTGAGAGCCGTATGATTGCTGCCGCTGCCCAAATAACTTAGCTCCCATACTCTTATTAAGAGCTTTACGTATAATATTGGCAAATTCCATTGTCATGCTCGAATGGAGACGGCAACTCGGCCTAAGACCCCTTTTGAGATAGTAGGTGCGATTGCATGCGTAGTTTTCGCCAATTTGGCTGCAATCGGTCAATATCCTGTTCTTGGGACCGGTGCCTTTTTATGCCTCACGATCATGTCTATTTTCATGAAAGCATGGAACATTCTGCCGGTGTCATTGCTTTTTTGTCTCCTAAATACTTATTGGATTGTAGCACCAACGATCCTTAAGAATCTGCCTGCCTTGCCATTTCTGATACCTTTTCTGATCACAATTGGTCTCCTTTTTTTATTTAAGTATCCGGAGTCCTCGGTCGTATGGTTGAAGAAAGGTAATATTGATTTGCCTTCAATAATCCTGGTTACGTTAACGGGTATTACGTCCACAGCTGCGCTAATTATTTGGGGATTCTGGACAAATAATCTCGGGGTAGGCCTAAATATGGGTAAAGCGTTCTTAGCCTACCCTTTGTGGTCGGTTCTGGCATTGGCGATACCCACATTTGCGCTCGTTAATGCGTTTGCTGAAGAAGTCGTTTATCGAGGAATTCTCCAGGAAGCCTTGGGGAACACGTTTTCGATGCCATCTGTGGTTTTTCTGCTGCAAGGGTCAGCATTTGCCGCTGTTCATTTTTCCTCAGGGTTTCCCAACGGGGTTGTCGGTTATGCAATGGTCTTAATCTATGGGCTTATGCTTGGCTTTTTGCGGTGGCGGACAAAAGGTATTCTTGCGCCATATGTCGCGCATGTCATTGCGGATTTGTGCATAGGCTACTTTTTGATTCTGTATCTGGTAAACTCTGGCCAGATGTTGCATTGAGCATTTTGCGCTGGGAAAAATATGTCCGTGACAATGTCTCACAACGTTGGCTTTCTTGGTAACACTTGTGTCATTAATTCAATCAGGAAAGCCGCCTTGTGTCACCAAATGTGCCC
>CAYHJO010000170.1:0-10031 GCA_964356715.1 uncultured Turneriella sp.
ACTATTCCGCCGCCATGCCGGCAAAGACGAGCTGACCGCTGAGGCCAAGCGCCTCAGGAACCGCGACTGGGTAGAAATTCTGCGCGTCGTGCATCCTGCGCAGGCGGAAAGTGCAGAGCGCGAATATCTGCTCGCGCGGCTGCGCACCGACTGGCCCGGTTTTGCCGGTAATCTTTTGGCCAACCATTCGGTGGTGACCAGCATCAGCGGTAGAAACCTGCTGGTGCTCTGCGACCACAACACCTTTGCCAACGAGTTGACGATGCTGGCGCTGCCGATCGCGAAGAAAATTGAAGCCCGTTATGGCATGAGTCTGAAAATCACGGCACGAGCCTCGCAGCGCATGGACTGGGAAAAAGCGAAGGGCTCGGCTGCGGGCGAAGTGCCTGCAAAAGCCGAGGTAGATCAGAAGACCGAAGCACCAAAAGAGAAAACAGCGATCGACGACCTGATTGCACAATTGGAAAAACTCACCTTCTAATAGCCCGGCCCAAGCTCGCAGAAATTGCCTTAAGGGCCGGGCTATCAGAAGGTCGCCGAAATTGCAGTAATTATTGCAGCTTCGTTCCGGGTCGCAACTTTGGCAGCGATGAAAATCCACCTCAGCCTATTGCTGATACTGACGGTTATCGGCTGCCAGAAAAAACCGCCCGGGCTGGCACAGGTGCGCGAAGCGCTGCCCGCGGCGTTTGAAGAGCAGGCGAAGACTAACATTTACCCCGGCGTTGAATGGCCCGAGCTGTCACCCGAAAAGGCCGGTATCAACCGGGAAAAACTCAAGAACCTCGAACAATACCTGTTCACCACTTCGGGCACCGAGGCCGATCGCAAAGGTATACGTACCGACGCGTTTGTGCTGATCCGCGGCGGCAACATCGTTTTCGAACGCTACGGCCGCGAATTCCGCAGCAACCGCAAACACCTGATCTGGTCGGTCACCAAAAGCTTCGTCAACACGCTGGTTGGCATGGCCGTGGCCGAAGGCAAAATTAAGGTCACGGATTCGGCAGCGCAATATTACCCGGCGCTGGCCAGTAGCGGCAAAGAGGCGATTCTCATCGATCACCTGTTACGCATGAGCTCGGGCCTCTTTTGGTCCGAAGGCTACGAAAGCTCACCGCTCAAGTCGTCCGTCGTCGCGATGCTCTACACGCGCGGGCGCAACGATATGGCGGCGTTTGCCGCCGCACAGGATCTGGTGTACCCGCCTGGGACGCATTGGTATTACTCAAGCGGCACCAGCAACCTGCTCATGGCGATTTTAAAGAAGATCTACGGTTCGGCCGCGCTCACCGCAGGTAACGCACCGCCGCCGCCTGGCTACATCGTTGCCCCGGGAGATCGGTTCGAAGACCTGATTTTCAATCGCCTCTTTAAGGCGATAGGTATGCGGTTTATCACGTTCGAACGCGACGGCGATGGTACGCCGGTCGGATCGTCGTATCTCTACACGACCGCGCGCGACCTCGCGCGCTTCGGCTACCTTTACCTGCACGACGGCGTCTGGCAGGGGCGCCGCATTCTGCCGGAAAAATGGGTGCGCTACACTACCACCATGGCGCCCGCGTATTACACAAGCGAATTGAATCCTGAGGACGCGAAAGATAACCCGGGAGCGCAGTGGTATATTAACTTGGGTATTCCCGAACGCGGACAACAACCGCCGTGGCCTGACGCGCCCGCTGACACCTTCGCGGCGCTCGGCCATTGGGGTCAGTCACTCTATGTCATACCCTCGCTTGACATCGTGGCGGTGCGCCTCGCCGACGACCGCGATGGCAACTTTGACAAAAACAAGTATCTCGGTCTGTTGAAGAATATTCTGGAGCGCTCACCATGATCAGGAAAACTCTGAAACGCCTGGGTCAGCTCGTGCTGCTCGCAATTCTTGCAGCGGCTGCCTACCTTGTGGTTAATTACCGCCACACTACAGCTTTCCCGCGTATCATCTCGTCTTTTTACAGCAAGGAATTCTGCTCGTGCTATTTCGTCACGGAAGGCACGCCCGAACAATGCCATCATTTCGCGCGCCAGTGGGTGCCGATCCAGAATTTTGTGCTCGATAAAGAGAAACGCACTGTAACAGTGAAGGGGCTTTTCGTCACGACGACAGCGCGCTACACGGGTGACCGTTTTGGTTGTGTACTGGAGCCATGGCAATAACAGAAACTCCGCACATTGGTGTGTATGCGTAGCATACACACCAATGTGCACGTAATCGGTGCCGGCGGCGTCGGTATGAGTGGTCTCGCGTTGCTTTTAGCGCGAACGGGGGTGACGGTCACGGCTTCTGACCAGAGCGATTCGCCGTATTTGCGCAAACTCGCCGAGAAGGGCATCACAACCTGGGTAGGTTCAGATGCGGGGCGGATCAATCGCACTGCACATGTCTATTACTCGAGTGCGATCAAAGGCGAAGATCCTGAACGCAGTTTTGCTGAACGGGCTGGCATGCGGTGTGAACCCCGCCATGCGCTCTTAGCCGCGATCACGCGCGAATATTTCACGATTGCGGTGGCGGGTTGCCACGGCAAAACCACGACAAGCGCGTGGATCGCTTCTCTGCTCGAAGCAGCGGGCCTCGACCCGACGGCGCTCATCGGCGGCACGGTGCCCGCATGGAATTCGAATTACCGCGAAGGCCGCGGCGAATTGCAGGGTAAGCCGATTCTTGTCATCGAAGCCGACGAGTCAGACCGTAGCTTTCTCTCGATCGCGGCGCAGGTGGCGCTCATCACCAACATCGACCTCGACCATACAGATGTGCACGCAAGCCTGGAGGCTCTCACGGCGGATTTCAGACAGTTCGCCGCCGGCGCACTCACCGCCGGCGGCTGGATTCATCTCTCCAAAGAATGTGGCGACGATCTGGTAGCCTGGTCTGCCGAAACCGAACGGGCACTCCTGCAGAAGATCTCTCTGCAACCTGGCGAGCATACGCTGGCTTACGGCGGACGGCAGTTCATAATCGGTCTCGCCGGAAAACATAACCTGATGAATGCCTCGCTGGTGCTGCAACTCGGCATCCGGCTGGGCATCGAAACGGGTATCATCGCAGAAGTGCTGCAGAGATTTTCCGGCGTCAACCGCCGCATGCAGAAGCTCGCGGAATTTCCCGAACTCAACCTCACGGTCATCGACGATTATGCACACCACCCGCATGAAGTTGCATCGACTCTTGCGGCGCTGAAGCCACAATACCAATGCCTGATCGTGTTCTGGGAACCGCACCGCCTCAGTCGGTTCAGCCACTTTCATCAGGAGTTCGAAGCGGTGCTGCGACCGTATGCGCAGAACGGTGCGGTAATTGTTCTGCCCGTGTTTCCATCAGGCGATAAACCGGCGGATTACCCCGAAGTCGCGGACCAGTACCTGAAATTTACGCAATCCCCCTATCGCGCGATAACCGCAATTGCTGACTTGGATTTAGCTTCGCTGAATCTGCAAACAAGCAAGGCGGCCGCGGTGTTTATGGGCGCGGGCAGAAGTTCTGATTACGCGAAAGAGTTTGTAGAAGGGCTTGCTGGCCACGGGCTATAGCCCGTGCCTGGTCTGCCGCTTACGCAACTCTATAGGTTCGGAAGCGAACTTCCGAGTTACTTACGCAACTCTATAAGTAATGCGGCCGCGCGTCAGGTCGTAGGGCGAAAGTTCAACGCTGACTTTGTCGCCCGGGTTAATGCGAATATAGTGCTTGCGCATCTTGCCGGAAATATGGCCCAGAATCTCATGACCGTTCTCGAGCTCCACCAGAAACATCGCATTGGGCAATGCTTTTTTGATGATGCCGTTGACGGAAATTGCCTCTTCTTTGGCCATTGAGGCATTTTGCGCATTCGACACAGGGCGTCGAATCATTTGGGGATCTCCAGACAAGCAAGGTAACGCAAAGCCTGAATTCGGTTTAGTTCCCGAACAACACCAGGCCCTTTTCAAGCGTCTGCCTGATGTTCTTCATCGCGGCAAACTGTTGATGCACTTGCGGGTGCGCCTGCAAAAACTCGACAGCTTTTTCCAGTAAGGCACCATGGACGCGCAGATCGGCGACATTAAATTCAGAAGCCCCCGATTGTCTCAGCCCCGTCATCTCCCCGGCACCGCGAATCTCGAAATCGATCTGCGCGAGTTCAAAACCGTCGTCGGTTTTAACCATCGCGTCGAGCCTTTCCTGAGCTTCTTGCGTGAGGCGCTCGGGCGCTACGAGAATACAAAAACTCTGGTGCAGACCGCGCCCGACGCGCCCGCGCAGCTGGTGCAGTTGCGAAAGCCCGAAACGATCGGGGTTGCGAATCACGATCACACTTGCGTTAGGCACATCGATGCCGACTTCAACCACGGTCGTTGCCACCAGTACCTGGATTAATCCTTCTTTAAACTTCTGCATCGCCCGGTCTTTTTCGTCGCCCGACAGGCGACCATGCAATAGCCCCAGCCGCAGGTCGGGAAAAACTTCGTTTTCGAGTGTGGCGTATTCGCTGACCAAGGATGCCATGTCTGAATTTTCGCTCTCGTCGATCACGGGATAGATGATGTATGCCTGGCGGCCTTCGTTGACATATTTGCGCACCGCCTTGTAGATGCGCTCGAGATCGCTTGCTGCAAAGATGCGCGTGTCGATTTTGATGCGGCTCTTAGGCTTCTCTTTGAGGTAAATCGGTTCGAGATCGCCGTAATAGGCGAGCGTCAGCGTGCGCGGAATCGGCGTCGCGGTCATCGAGAGCAGATCGGGTGTTTTGCCCTTCGCGCGCAGTTTTTCGCGCTGCTCAACACCAAAGCGGTGCTGCTCGTCGATGATAATGAGCGCCAGATTATCAAAATTCACTTCATCCTGAATCAATGCGTGCGTGCCGATCGCGAGCAGCGATTCGCCGCGCGACAGGCGATCGAGTTTTGCACGGCGCTCCTTGGCCGCGTCTTTACCCAACAACAGCTCCACACCTTCAAACGAACCATTGGGCAAAATATTGAGAAACGTCTGGTAGTGCTGGCGCGCAAGAATTTCTGTCGGCGCCAGATATGCAACCTGCAGTTTATGTCGCATATAGACGAGCGCCAGCATCAGCGCCACGAGGGTCTTGCCGCTGCCGACATCGCCCATCAGCAGATGGTTCACAGGGTACGGTGCCGCAGAATTCTTCAGCAGCGCTGCAATCGCACGCTGCTGATCGCCCGTGAGTTCAAACGGCAGCGCTTTGACTAACTGTTCCAGCTCTTGCTGCAGGGCAGGATGGATGGCCATCTGGAAAGTTTTTTCTATGCGCCGGATCGCGAGTTTTTTCTCTTCGGTCAAAACCGAAAAAAGAATCAGCTCATCGAACGCCATGCGCCGGCGCGCCTCTTCGGTCTCTTCGAGCGTCTGCGGAAAATGAATTTTATGAAGGGCCTTTTGGATGCCTAACAGCTGCCAGTGTTTCAGAGTCGGTGCAGGCACATAGTCTTTGATGCGCTGCTCATAGTTAGTCAGACATTGCGCGATTTTCTCCCTGAGCGTTTTTACGGTCAGAAAAGCCCCACGCATGCCCTCGGTGATTTTGTAGACGGGAACGATTCTGCCCGTATGCGTGGAGCCTTCTTCGGTAAGGATTTCCCACTCAGGGTGCATGAAGCTCATACGTCCCCGGAAAACTTCGAGTCTGCCCCAGCAGGCAATCTCTTTGCCGACGGTGAGAATCTTCTGCAGGTAGGCGCCAGCATTAAAGAAGGTAGCATATATGATAAAACCGTTTGCCTCGATTTTGATGGTGAAGCGCTTCCTGCCCGCGAACTTCATTTCGGCATGCATAATTTTTCCCACGACGGTTACCATGTCACCTGCGCGTGAATTGCGCAGGTCGAGCTTTTGCGTGCGGTCGATATATTTGCGCGGCAGGTAATAGAACAGGTCGCGCACGTCTTTCACTTTGAGGCGGCTCAGGACCTTGAGTTGCTCCGCAGAAAAAAGTTTCGTTTCGGAGAGCGGTATCACGTTCATGTAATTTTTCCGGTGTTGGGTTTATCGCGTTGAGATTGGCGCGTGATCAGGGTACCTTCGCTGAAAACCAGGGCGTTCCTGTCCGAAAACTCCGGCCGAAAGGAATAGTTAGTCACAAATGGATTATCTTGTTTTCTGCGGCTCGGCTTTAGCCAAAATTGGATTATCTGTGAGACCAACCAGGAAACGCTGACGCGAAACGCGGCTGCGGCACTGTGCAGCGTATCGTACTCTGCTTCGGTAAACCGCGTCGTTACGACCGCAAATTCCCCGGCAATGCGGTTATACCTGCGCGTAACTCCCCGGCGAAACGCCATTTTAGCAAACTGAATGCGCAAGATGCGGGGTAAAAGCCGCATCATTTCGTGTTGCCTGCTGCGCCATAAAGATGCCAGAGCAATGGGGAGTGAGACACTGGTTATAAGCATATAGATCCTTCTATATATTAAATACCAGAAAAGGCCGTTTTTTTCTCACCGACTGCAAAAAAAGCGCCGGCGATTTTCTGACTAACTATCAGGCCGGCAGCGACAGAATCGTCTCAATCGTGTGGATGTCGAGATTCACGCGCTGCGCGATTTCTTCGGCGCTCCAGCCGAAATCGGAAAGCTTGCGCACCATTTCTTTCTTATCGCCCACACCCGCCGGCGAAAGCGTTTTGGTAATCGTCACCTTATTCGCAGTCTGCTCATCCATCGCCTTCATGAATTCTGACAGCTGGCGTACTTTCGATTCGGCATTCTGCTCGATCTTTTCGATCTGCTGCACGCTCGACGACATCGCCTTGCGTAGCTCTTCGAACTGCTTGTTGAAGGCGATAATCTGCGTCTTCTTCTTCTCGATGTCAGACATGAGATCTTCGATCTCCATGAAGCGGCCCTGAATAGACTGCAGTTCCTGTTCGTTTTTGTGCAGGCCGACCATCTGATCGGTAATTGTGTCCAGTTGATCTTTTAACAGATACGAGCGCTGTTCGACGCGCTGGAAGAAACCGTTGAGCTGTGCGATACCCTCGTTAAGCGTATCGATGTGCTTATCCTGCGCTTCGATTTTGTCGATTGTTTTCTGGATCAGACGGTTCTCGTCGATCAGGTTCTGCATGAGCACATCGGCTTTGCGGCGCTCTTCTTCGATTTTACCATAGTGTGCGCTGAATTCGTCGAGATTGGTCTGTACGCGCTTCAGTTGTACGGATTTAGCCTCGATCTCATTCTGCATCGCCAGCACAAAATTAATACTTTCTTCCAGACGATCGACCTTATCGCGCTTCTCTTTCAGCATCAGAAGCTCAGTCTCGAGCTTCGTACGCATCTCTTTCATCTCTTCGACGCGCTGGTAAACTTCGCCGAGGAACTGATTTTTGCCCTCGGCCTGTTCGATCTTCTGGCCGAGTTCGCGAATGAGCGTGCGCATCGTCTCTGCTGATTGTTTGCTCTTTTCGATGCTCATGCCCTCGGCCTTGAGCTCGCGCAGCGCTTCTTTGAGCTCGCGGATTTCCTGGCCGGTCGAGCGGGTTTCTTCGACAATCGCAGCATACACTTCCTGCTGGTTTTCCTGGAACTCGCGGAAGGTTGAAGTCGTGTCTGATTTCATCTCGATCAGGCGATCCATGAGCTCATTAACTTTGCTTTTGAAGTCGCTGACAGAATCCGCAGACAGCGCCTGCAGCTGGGTTTTATGGCGGTTTTCGCGCTCGCCGAGCTCCTGATCGAACAGTTTTAGCTGCTGGTCATTGGTCTGGCGGATTTCGTTTTCGATGCGGCGCTTCTCTGATTGCAGATTTTCAATCAGGCTTTCCTGCGTGCCTTCGAGGCTCTTCTTCATGTCGAAGAAGCGCGCAATATTGAGTTCGATCTTTGAACTGAATTCGTTCTCTTTCTCTTCAATGCGCGTGCGGAATTTCTGCACTGCGTCTGCGAACGAATTTGAAGCTTTTTCCTGTGTCTCCTCTATCTGGTGGCGCGCGTGACCCAGACGATCTTCGAGTTCTGAGTCCATGTCGCGCATCATCTCTGCGCGGCTCTTCTCGATTTCTATCGTATTCTTATGGAGTGCGTTGCGCGCGTCTTTGACAATCTCTTCGAGACGCGCCTGCGCGCTTTCGAAGTGGCGGTCGGCGTCGGCAATGCGATCGCGCAGGTTTTTGTCGAGGCTGGTGATGCTGAGCGTAAACTGGCGCTCGCGGTCTGCGAGCTCGTCGCGGTAGTCGTTGAGGCCTTTTTCGGCGGCTTTTTTGAGTTCTTTGAGGTAGTTCGCGAATTCTTTTTCGGTGTTCTGAGAAATGTCAGCGACCTTGGTTTCCAGGTTTTCACAGCGCTCTTCGGTCTGCTGCACAATCTGCGCCACTTCTGACTGCACCGCGCTCAGCTTATCGCGCAGCATGCCCGACTCGCGCAAAATATCATCTTCTATATCGCTGAACAGTTCGCGCGAGGCGACCTTGATTTCGCCGAGCGCCTTTTGCAGTTCATTCTGCATCTCTTCAAGGCCTCGCGACCGGCTATGACTAAGATGAGCCGCAATGCTCTTGTTCAGACCTTCAATCTCGTCGAGCTTCTGAGACAGCTCACTCTCGCGGCGCGACGCCTCCTGAAACAATGTGTCGCGCGCACGGCTATACTGGTCGTTGAACTCTTCGATATTCTTCTGGATCTTCTGCGCCTCGCTGCGCGCCGATTTGATGATTTCGTCTTTTTTTGCCAGTGCATCGAGATCCAGATTCGAAATCTGGTCGCGGATGCGCTCGGCCTCGGTCGCGATTTCATGAAACAGCAGTGAGCGCTGCTGTTCCAGCTCTTCGCGGAACGCCTGCAGCTTTTTGCGCATCGTGTCTTCGGTACCGCCGAGCGCGAGCTTCAGCGTTTCGAGTTTCTGCGCCTGTTCGTGCATGTCGCGCAGTAAGTCGTTCTTGATGTCGCGGATCATGTCGGGCACGGTGACTTCGAGATTTTTTTCCGCAGAAAAAATGCGTTCCTGCAAATCGGTCACCGCCTGAATCTGCGTCTGTATGCGGCTTTCGATATTCGCGGTTAAATCCTGCGCACTTTTCTTCAGGTCAATTTCGAGTTGCTCATAGCTGTGCTCGACTTCGCCTTTGAGATCAACATGTCGCGCCATCAAATCGTCGCGCAGCTCGCCCTGCATGCGCAGAGTTTCGTTGGTGATCTCTTCGAATTTTTTTTCGAGCACCTGCAGTATCTCGCCGGATTTATCTTTGAGCGCTGCCTGGAACGCATCGATCATGTTCGCAGCTTCGTCGTCGACCTGCTTAACATGGTCTTGCAGCTTTTTGATTTTTTTCTGCTGTTGGTCGATCTTGTCGAGCGAGTCGTTAATAAATTTCAGCTGGTCTTTGACCGAGCGCGTGGTGTTGTCGAGCGACTGCAGCTCTGAATCCATCACGCGCAGGTTCTGGCGTGTGCTTTCGACCGATGTCAGGTCGGCTTTTGCCTGCTCGAGTTTTTCTGTCAGTGCACCGAGGTATTTGTCTGCATTGATGAGCAGTGAGTCGAAGCGGATCGTTGCGTCTTTGAGTTCTTCTTTTTTCTTGAGCGTGAGATCCGCCAGCTCGCGCTCCGCCCTTTCAGCGATAGCTTTGATTTTCTTCAGATTTACGTTCGATTTGTCGAGACGGCGCAGGAATAGTGTAAAGAACACTGATGCCGCCACCGGTAGGGCGTACTCGAGCATATTATGTCACATTATTATGTCGCATGTGCGTTTACAAGCCTTTTTCAAAAGGAAGAAACTGGATTAATCCACCTGCCTGATCTTCAGCGCGAGCGCCGCAGAGATGTCTTTGGCATGCTGCTCCTGTGCTTCGGTAAAACTTTCGAGAATTTCCATTCCGGCCCAGGTACCCCAGAAGCCAAAATCTTTCCTCGTATAGACATCCAATAGGCCAGACCTGCCTACACCACCGCCCGCGACAGTATACTCGGCGCGCGTGTGAGAGATCACGCTATAGATGTCGCCGTTCACGAGGTAAACCAGCGTGCCCACGAACGGCCAGCAGCCATAGGTGTGCATGCGCAGACTCGATTCGGTATTCAGCACTTTG
>CAYHJO010000171.1:0-10026 GCA_964356715.1 uncultured Turneriella sp.
CGGTTAAGACCGAAGAAGGCGCGCGCGTCGTGCTATTCGACGAAAACTCGAACTTCGTCGCAGGCAGCCAGCAGAAGCGAGACAACTTCTGTAAAGCGCTCATCAACCCCCTCATCAACTTCAGTTTTGAGAAGGTCTTCGGGGAGAAGTTCGACTTCTTCGCCACGATCTTCGAATACCTGATCAAAGACTACAACAAAGACGGCGGCGGCAAATACGCCGAATATTATACGCCACACGCGGTAGCCAAAATCATGGCGGCAATTCTCGTCGATAAACCCGTCGCCAACATCACCTGCCACGACCCCGCTGCGGGTTCGGGCACCCTGCTCATGAACCTGGCACACGCGATCGGCGAAGACAAGTGCACGATCTATTCACAGGATATTTCGCAGAAATCGAACACGATGCTGCGGCTCAACCTGATTCTGAACAACCTCGTGCACTCGATTCAGAATGCGATTCAGGGCAATACGCTGCTCGAACCATACCATAAAGATGGCGAACAGCTGAAGAACTTCGATTTCATTGTCTCAAACCCGCCCTTCAAGATGGATTTCAGCGATTTTCATGGCGACCTCGACACCAAGCAGAACCGCGAGCGGTTCTTTGCGGGAATACCCAACATCGCCAAGCAGGCGAAGGACAAGATGTCGATCTACCTGCTCTTCATTCAGCACATCATGTATTCGCTGGCCCCCAAGGGTCGCGCCGCGGTGGTTGTACCCACCGGCTTTATCACCGCACAGAGCGGCATCGAATTCAAGATTCGCGAGCGGCTGGTAGAACAGAAAATGCTGCGCGGGGTTGTCTCGATGCCCAGCAACATCTTCGCCACGACGGGCACGAACGTCTCGATTTTGTTCATCGATAAGGCGAACACGAAGGGCGACATTGTGCTGATGGACGCCTCGAAGCTGGGCACCACGGTCAAAGAAGGCAAGAACCAAAAGACACTGCTCTCAACCGAAGAAGAAGACCGCATTATTGAGACATTCAACAAACATCAGGTCGTCGATGACTTCACGGTCGTGGTGTCATATGACCAGATCAAAGAAAAGAACTACTCCCTCAGCGCCGGGCAGTATTTCGATGTGAAGATTGAGTATGTCGACATTTCGCCCGAAGAATTTAAAGCGAAGATGGCTGGATTTACGTCGAACCTCGAATCGATGTTTGCCGAGTCGCGGCAGTTGGAAAAAGAGATTCAGAAGCAGTTGGCGGGGTTGAAGCTTGAGTAAAGACATTCAGAACATACAACGCAAAATCTATACCATTCGTAAGCAGAGCGTCATGCTGGATTTTGATTTGGCTGAGCTCTATGGCATCGAAACAAAAGTCTTAAATCAGGCAGTAAAAAGAAATTCCGCCCGATTCCCTGCGGATTTCATGTTCCAGCTTACCTCTGCTGAATTCAATAATTTGCGGTCACAATTTGTGACCGCAAAAGAACTGGGCATGCGGCGTACTTTGCCTCATGCCTTTACCGAACACGGCATTTTGATGCTGTCTAGTGCTCTCCATAGCGATACGGCCATTTCCGTGAATATTGAAATTATGCGTACGTTTAATAAATTGCGCAAATATCTCGCAAGCCACCTGGAATTAGCGCAAAAGTTAGAAGTTTTAGAGCGTGGCGGGAAACGTAATTCAGCCGAAATCGAGAAAATTTGGCAGGCGATTGCCGAGCTGTACGGATTTCAGGAAAAACACAAATCGAAGCGGATAGGCTTTTGACGATGCGGCACGGGTTTCAGAAGCAGTTGGCGGGGTTGAAGATTGGGTAGCGGCCGAGTGACCGCCAAGAGACTTGGCGATATAATAAACCTCAAACGGGGTTATGATTTACCTGAGCATAAGCGTCAACCCGGTGCTTATCCAGTGGTAAGCTCTGCAGGCATATCTGGATTTCATTCGGAATACAAAATCGAAGGCGAAGGGCTGGTGACTGGCCGATACGGCACGCTTGGCGAAGTGTACTATGTTAATGGTCGATACTGGCCACATAACACAGCATTATATGTTACGGATTTCAAAGGAAATCTCCCTAAATATGTCTTCTATCTTATGAAATGTTTAGGGGCCATGCAAACCGGCGAGAAAAGCGCCGTGCCTGGTGTCAATCGTAACGATCTTCACGAAAAGATTGTGCCTTATATTGGACCGAGCAGCCAACAGCTCATCGCTGCCGTCCTCTCCACCCTCGACGCCAAAATCGAACTCAACAACCGCATCAATGCCGAGCTCGAAGCGATGGCGAAGACGCTGTATGACTACTGGTTTGTGCAGTTTGAGTTTCCGAGCCTGGGCTTCGATACACCCTCTGGGCACTCAGCCCAGGCTCGCTCTTCACAGGGAGAAATGAAGCCTGGCCTGAGTGATTTTGCCGAAGGCAAAATTGTATCGAAGGCCGGGCGCCCCTATAAGTCCAGCGGCGGCAAGATGGTGTACAATGCCGAGCTGAAGCGAGAGATTCCGGCGGGGTGGGAGGTGGGGACAGCAGCTGATTTATTCACTTTTAATCCAACATTATCGCTGCGTAAAGATCACGTAGCGAGTTATATCGATATGAATGCCTTGCCAACAAAGGGGTTTATGACTGATTTGCCTGAAAAAAAAGCATTTGGTGGTGGGGTGAAATTTCAAAACGGTGATGTCGTCGTGGCCAGAATCACACCTTGCCTCGAAAATGGAAAGACAGCATTGATAACTCTCTTGAATGATGGCGAAATAGGTTTTGGATCCACGGAGTTCATTGTCTTGCGCGGGCTTAAGCAAGAATTAAGTAGTTTTGCGGCTTGCCTCTCTCGCTCAGATTCCTTTCGAAAATTTGCGATAACAAATATGCTCGGCACATCTGGAAGAAAGCGCTTGGAAGCCAAGACCTTGGCGGCGTTCAATTTACCGATACCCCCAGCAAATCTACTTTCGGCATTCGAGAGTCATGTTTCCCCATTCTTCGAAGTATGCACAAAGGACGCCAAAGAAAACCACTCCCTCGCCTCCCTCCGCGACTGGCTGCTGCCCATGCTCATGAACGGCCAGGTGGCGGTGGGGTGAGGGGGGACGCGAATGGAATCTGGTCAGCAAGTGACATAATACCAGAAGTTAGCTGGAAATCAACCGGAAACGAAAGGGAAATGGCGCGGAAACGAGATCCCTAAATTCATAAAAAATCATATTTTTTATTAGAAAATTGTTTTCAACACGGGAAATGAATTGGAAATAATCTGGAATGGCAATCCCCTACCATCTGCCGCAGGATTGGATTTCCTATGATCCGAGAGAAATCCTCGCCGAACTGGCTGCCGCAAAGGCTGCGATGCTTGCCCTTACAGAAATGCCGTACCAACGCTCCTGGGCCGATGAATTGCAGCAAATACAACTCAAACGAGAAGTAGCCGGTACTTCGCGCATCGAAGGCGCCGAATTCAGCGACAAGGAACTCGAAGCCGCAATCACTCACTCGCCCGAAGAACTCGAAACGCGTTCACAAAAGCAGGCAGCGGCGGCTGTCGCAACGTACAAGTGGATTGCCCTGCTAGAAGATGATTTGCCCATAACGACTGAACTTATCTGCGAGATTCACCGCAGGCTCGTTACAGGGTGCGACGACGATCACTGCCCACCCGGCAAGATACGCGGCGGCGATCAAAATGTAACGTTCGGCTCACCCCGACATCGGGGTGTTGACGGTGGCGACGTATGCCAGCTGGCTTTACAAAGGCTTGTCAGTGAGGTACAAACAAATTTGCAGCGGCATGATGTGCTCATTCGGGCGTTTGCCCTTCACTATCATTTTGCGACAATGCACCCGTTTTTAGATGGCAATGGCCGCACTGCGCGTGCTTTAGAAGCTTTAATGCTGCAACGCACGGGCCTAAAAGACACGCTATTCATTGCTATGTCAAATTACTATTACGAAGAGAAAAATACCTACCTGAAAACCCTCGCTGAAACCCGGGCGCATGGCCACAACCTGACGCTTTTTCTGAAATTTGCCCTGCGTGGTGTTGAGCTGCAGTGTAAGCGGCTCATTGCAGAAATTCGGGAGAACCTACAGAAAGCCCTGTTTCGAAATACTATCACGGATTTGTTCGGCCGTCTAGAATCGCCGCGCAAACGCGTGATTTCACAACGCCACGCGAAAATTCTGCATTTGCTGCTTGATCGGGGCAGCATTTCATTGGGTGAACTTATCAGGCTGACGACGCAACTCTACGCAATGAGAAACCCACACAAGGCGATTGTTCGGGACCTCAATCACTTGATTTCGCTCGGTGCAATCAAATATGAAAAAAAAGGCGAGCCGACTATTTATTTTTTTTCGCCAAACCTGCTCTGGCCAACCCAAATCACGGAAACGGAATTTTTTAAGCGCGTGAAAGAATTGCCCAAAGGGAAACTTTTCAGTTTTCTGTCGTCATGACGAAATCCCAAATTTCCGGCTCCGCTCTCCACTTCGTGGGGAGGGGCAATACGGAGCGAATACACAAATATCTCGAATGACCCGCTGGTCATTCGTCAGGATATTTTGGCACAGGGATACAAATTCGTTAGCTTCGCGGCTTTGGTCGATTGGTGCTGGCGCCATGGCATCGGTGTGCTGACGATGACGCAGTTTCCACCGCGCCAAGCCAAAATGAAAGCGATGGTAACCTATATCGCCAAAAATCCGGTCATCGTTCTCTGCGAGAAATACAAATATTCGGCATGGCAGCTTTTTCAGCTTGCTCATGAAATCGGACACCTTGCGCTGCAGCATGTGACGCCAGACACAGAGTGGGTCCACGCAGAAATCGATCATGACGCGTGAGCTGATGATAAATATTCACCGGAAGAAAATGCCGCTACCCGTTATGGCGTAGCTCTCATCACCGGCTCAGAAGAGCCCCAACTGCACTCACAAAACTATCTTGTCGCAGAAGAAATTGTTACCTATGCCAAGCACCAGTCTGAAAAACTAGGCATTGATCCCGGTTTCATCGCGCTCAATCATGGCTGGCGCAATAGAAGAGAGGATGCAAGCATGATCGCCTTGCGGCAGATTGAACCGAGTCCGGCCGCTCAAACGGCGATGCAGCAACAAATGCTAGAACACCTCGACGCTGAACTCATTACCGAAGAGGCGATCGCTTATCTTCTGCGCATCGGTCAGGGTTGATTTTCTTCGTCGACAACGATATCATTCTAAAATTTGCCTGCTTGGGGTTAAGCGAGAATTTTGTCCTATGGGCAAATGCGAAAGCAAGATATGAGTTCCCCCCTCCATGTAATGGGCCGTTGGGCACGCTTGCGGGCGAGGGGGCCGGGGGTGAGTTACGAAATAAACTTCTCAATCAGTTCATTCACCAGCTGCGGGTGCGAGCGCTGCACCCAGTGGTTTGCGTCGACATAGTGTAGCTGAGCCTGCGGGCAAACATCGGTCACGTTCGAGTAAATTTCCGGGGTGATGGCGAGGTCGTGATTGGGGATAATTACCTGTACAGGAATATCAATCCGACTGGGGACTTCGATCCATTTGCCCTGTAGCATTTCGCGGTAGAGGTTGAGCGGATTGACCGCAATCTTGCCAATGTCTTCGTTGCTGGCATCGAGCATCGGGTCTTCGCTCGGCACACCACCCTGCATCAGTGCGCGCGGCCACACGAGGCGTCCGAAATTGTTCAGAATAAAATCGGGCACGTAGGGCAGCTGGAACAGGTAGATGTACCATGACTTCGCGGTCTGCTGCACACCTTCGAGCATCTTGCCGGGATTCAAGGATTTAAATTTGCCGAACAGGTTCTCGCGCGCGAGTGCCGGGTGCGGCCCGCTCACGGCCGTGTACGATGCAATCTGCGAAGCATATTCGCGGCGCGAGGCGAACACCCAGCTAATGATTGCACCCCAATCGTGCGCGACCAGATGCACCTCCCGAGGACCAGGATGGTCTTGGCCCGACGCTGCCGTGGATGGCATCCTTGCGTCGGGCGCGCCCAGTGCTTTGATCGCTGCCGAGATCAGCGGCAGAATATTGTCGATATGGTAGCCGTTGCGCTCGGGCGGCGCACTGGACTCACCGACGCCCGGCAGATCGATTGCGCCGACACGGTACTTTTTCGAGAAATATTCCATCTGGTGCGACCACGTGTCGTGCGAGTCGGGCCAGCCATGTATAAAGAGGATTGCCTTCGACGACTCAGGGCCGGCGACCTGCATGTGGATTTTCCCGAAAGATACGGGGATCGAGATGGATTCGGATTTCATTTTACCTCGCTGCAAGGCGCCTTATTAGTTAATAAGCTGTGCCAGAGTTACAGAAAAACGGCAAAATAACCGGTCAAGAATAATGACGGATTGTTCAAGTTTGCTGAGTTCATACCAATGCCACAGATTTGAAAAATCATTGTCGGCATGTTTTCCAGCGAGTACACACACCGATGCTAAACCGATCTATTGGCATATTATGTCTCGTATTTTTGGTGAGTTTTTGTTACAAGGCTTCGCCGTCGACAAGCAATAATAAGACTAATTCAGCAAATTCTCCCACTCCCGTGATGCCACAACCATCGCTGTCCGTGGGTGGTGGCACTTATAATCAACCTGCAAATGTTGCGATCAATGCTTCCGTCACAAATGCCACAGTTTGTTATACACTGAACGGCTCTGCACCAGCCTGCGACAGTAACCAGAAATGTGCGATCGGCAGCAGCGTACCTTCGGGATGGACACTTCAGGTTTCATCCGCGACACTGCGCGTGCTCACCTGTGCCGCCGGCTACTCATCGTCACCGGTGATCACGCAAACCTATACACTCGATCAGGTGCCGCCGGTGAATGTGAGTTTTTTCACGGCAACACCGGCCAATAAACTCATTCAACTTTCATGGTCAAATCCCGGTTCCGATTTTTCGGGAGTCACAATCGTGCGCAAGTTGGGGTCTGCGCCGACGAGTATGTCAGACGGCTCCGTCGTTTACACGGGCACGGGCACCTCTCTTACACAAACCGGTTTGACGAATGGCACTGCCTACTATTACGCCGCGTATAGCGTCGATGCAGCGGCCAATTACAGCACAGGTACAGGTGCGAACACGACGCCGTTTGATCCTCCACCCGGAAACGTTTCCGTGACAAATTTCAGTTATGCCAGCGGGATGGCCACAATGACCTGGGTCAACCCCACGGACGCGGATTTTGCAGGTGTGCGCGTGCTGAGGAAAACGGGGGGTTCACCGACGGGCCCCGGTGACGGCTCAATTGTATTTCAGGGCGTTGGCACAACGTACACAAATACCTATCTGACAAATGGGTCAACGTACTGTTATGGATTTTATCCTTACGACACATTTGGCAGTTATGCATCAGGCGTTGTTTACTGCGCGAGCCCTGGTCTGAGCTATCCCGTTGTGTGGAATTTTTCCGGTGGCAACCAGCAGGTTTCATTTAGCTGGAGCGCGTCGAGCACATCGAATTCCGCGGGTATTCGCGTGGTGCGCAAAATCGGCAGCACTCCGACCGGGATTTACGACGGCACTGTCGTTATGAACCAATCAGCGGCACCTTCGTCGAGCGGTACATTTACGGATACGAGCGTCACAAACGGAACGGCATATTTTTATGCTGCGTACGCCTACGATAACTATTCGAACTATTCGATTTCTTACACAGGTAATGCAACTCCGAGAATGCCAGCGGTTACGTCATTTGCCGCAACCTCAGGCTACAACCAGGTTTCCCTGTCATGGGTAAACCCGACTGCGGCAAATTTTCAGAATGTTAAGCTGTTGCGCAAGACAACCGGTTATCCAGCAAACCCATCAGATGGCACGGTCGTCTACAGCGGCACCGGGACTACCGTTGTAGACAGCAATCTGCCCAGCGGTACATTGCACTATTATGTCATCTTCGTTTATGACACTATGGGTGTTTACTCTAATTGGTCATACCAAACCGGGACACCGACGGCGCTGAACAATGTTACTGCGCTCACCGCGCTGGCAGATATCAACCAGGTTAATCTCAGCTGGACGAATCCGGTGGATGCAAACTTTACCCAGGTAAAAATTGTGCGCAAGACCGGTAGTTTTCCGGCAAACCCAACGGACGGCACAACGGTATATTCGGGCACCGGCACGTCTTACAGCAATACGGGCTTGGCGAGCGGTGTAACGCAGTATTACAAGGCATACTCCACGGACTGTTGTTCAGGTGCATCGAGCGGCGCAGCAGCGAGTGCGACGCCATCGCCCTTGGCAGACGTCACGGGGCTCACTGCAACACCGGGCGCAAGACAGGTAACGCTGAACTGGACAAATCCGGTCTCGGGAGCCCTGGCGGGAATTCGGGTTGTGCGCAAGCTCGGCAGCCCGCCCACAACCCCGACCGATGGCACCATCGCTTACAATGGAACGGCAAATTTATATGTCGATACCGGACTGACCAATGATCAGGTGCAATACTACCGCGTCTTCAGTTACGACAGCTACGGGGCTTTTTCTTCGGGTGTTACACTTTCGGCGGCGGCAACCCCACCGAATGAGATCACGACCGGCTGGAATAAGAATATGTATGTGACCAGTCTCGCGCCGACGGATATGAAGCTTGATTCAGTCGGCAACGTGTATGTAATCGGCTCCGGATCTAGTCTCATTAGCGGCAGTTCTGGCATCGATTGGTACATAAGAAAGTTTGACACCAATGGAGTCGAAGACACAACAAACTGGAACAAGAAATTCAGCTCTGCGAGCAATCTGACAGACTATGGTATGGCGCTGGCAATTGACGGTAGCGGCAACGTGTACGCGGTCGCCACACAAAATGTGACAAGCAGTTGGTGGATTAAAAAATTTACCTCCTCGGGTGTCGAAGACACTGTGAACTGGAATAAGGTCTTAACCGGTATGGGGGGATGGCCGCGGGCAATGCTCACAGATAGCGGCGGAAATCTCTACATAGCGGGGCAGGGAATCAATCAGGTCGGTGCCAATACTTACTATGACTGGGTCATCAAAAAATATTCCCCGAGTGGAATTGAAGATATGAGCTGGAACAAAAAATACAGCAGCGGCGGATCAGCGGATGACGGCGCCAACGCGATCGCAATCGACAGCACCGGCAACATCTATGTTGCTGGCTACGGAGACAATCTGGTGACCGCGGGATCTCGCGGTGACTGGTGGATTAAGAAATTTAACCCGACAGGGGTCGAGATCACTTCTAACTGGGATAAAAAATTCAGTAGCGCGGATTATTATTGGGAACAGGCTAAGGGTATCACCGTCGATAGCGCCGGCGACGTCTACGTGACCGGTTATTGGAATCAGAATTCTTCCGGTAATAACTCGATCTGGCTGCTTAAAAAATATTCATCTGCCGGTATCGAAGACGCGGTTAATTGGAACAAACAATTTCCGGCAACCAGCCGCGGTCTTTCTCTGGTGACAGACTCGTCGGGTAATCTTTATGCCGCGGGTACTCTGCTTTACTATTTTGCATCAGGCTCTTATGAAGACTGGTATCTGAAGAAATTTTCCGCCTCAGGTACTGAGGATATTCTAAACTGGGATCGCAAATTTAACCCCAGCGCCATCGGTGACCAGCTCAATGCGATTGCTATTGACCCGGCAGGCAAGATATATGTCGGCGGAAATTATTTGAAAAAATTCAATCCATGAATCTCCTGCTAACCTCGATGCACACTTTAGTTGCGTGTTTTATGCTCCTGTTCTTTTTGGTTTCGACAACGGCTGCGCTCGACGAAGACACCGATGAAGCAATCCCATCAGAGAAGAAAGCCGAACCCGCAAAGATAAAACTCACCAAGCCAGAAGGGGACAGTGATCCGCAGGTACCCCGGAAACAGGACGCTGAAAATCCGGCGACGAACGCCAAAGAGACTGCGCCTGCGAAGCCGGATCTGAAGGACAGCGGCGACCTACCTGCTGACAGCAAACCGGAAATGGAAAATCACAACGCAGAAAAACCCATCGCTGCAATACCGGTGGAAATTCAGCCACCCGCCCGAACGGAAAACAACAATCA
>CAYHJO010000172.1:0-9265 GCA_964356715.1 uncultured Turneriella sp.
TCGCTGATTTCGTCGTTACCCTCGATCACGGGTACATGCAGGTTGAAAAAGCGGTTTCTGAGCGCGCGCGAAATGGTCTGTTGGTTGCGGCTGCGCCGTGTGCGTTTGATCGCGACGATACGGCAATCCCCCTCTTTTTTTAAGATGGATTCACCCTCTGCTTCTGGTGGCAGCGCCAGACGGCCGGCGTGGTCGAGCAGCATGTTGAGTTTTTCGACCAGTTCAGAGCCCGCCGCATCGATATTCTCGAGCACAATCAGGTCACCGCGGCGCAGCGCGGCCGTTAGCGGCCCGTCAACCCAGCGCACGGGTTGCCCTGTGGTCGGCGCGCCGCCCTCCGTGGCTCCGCCGACCCCGCTACCTCCCTGTAGCACGGGCCGCAGCGCCCCGATAATATCGCTTGTGTGCATGCCGCGCGAAAGGAAAATTTCAGTCAACGCCCGGCCGCGCGCACCGGCATAGGTCGTGCAGAGTTCGAGCATGCGCGCCGCGTCGTCGCCTTCCATGAGCAGGTTGTCATTTGCCGTCAGCGACGCCTCGAGGTTGTCGAGAATGCGAGCGCGCGACGCGGTCAGCGGAAAGAACATGCGCTGCGCGGCGGCTGTGCCCGCGGGTGCCATGTATTCGGCTGCGGGACGCTGCGGCGCGGCCGAGCGGTAAATTTCATAGTCGCGCGTGAGTGCTGCAAAGTCGAAAGCGAGAACCTCCGCGACGAGTTTCATAGCCAAAACCCGGTCGGCTTCAAGGCGAAACGCTTCGACAAAAAAGGTGAATACCAGATCGCGAAAAGCAGGCGCGTTGATGTCGGTGAGACCGGACACCAGTGCCCGATTCATAAAACGCTGCGCGGTGCGCAGGTTAAAATGGTAGTGCTCGAGATCTTCTTTTGCAAGTTCGTTTTTCCAGATCGCGGTTTCGAGCGTGCGTTGCAGCGTCACCACGGTATCGGCGATATTCCCGTATTCTGTCGGATACAGCCCGCGCAAAATCTCTTGTTCTTCATGTGCGGGATAATGGTCCAGATATATCGTGGTGAAATGCCGCGCAATACTCTCAGGCAGATTCTTGCGGCCTTCGAAGCCGCGCGCCGGGTTTTGTGTCGCCACAAACGAAAAACGCTCATGCGCGACGATCTCGCTGCCATCCTTCTCAAGCAATGCCAGGCGGCGGCGGTCGAACACGCTAATGAAACGCTTGAGGATCTCAGGCGAAGCAAGGTTCATCTCGTCGGCAACAAAGGTATAACCCTTTTCGAGCGCCTCGGTCAGCGGGCCGTTATTCCACTGGAAACCACTCGGCAGCACGCGAAACGAGCCAGACAGGTCCTCGGGCAAAGTGTCCTGGTTGAAGCTGAACCGCACCGTCGGCAGGTTGCGGATCTTGTTGATATAGTAGACCAGGGCATTCTTGCCCACCCCGGCGTCTCCGACCAAAAGCAGGTTCTGCCCTTCGGCCAGCGGATAAAGAATCTTTTGCAGGTTCTTTTCGGTCGTTTCGGTGAGTACGAGTTCCTGGTGGAATACCAGAGCCTTTTCGGTCGGTGAAGTCTCTGCGGCGTCGAGGTAAACTCCGGCTATTTTAGGCATGGTTGCTTTCCCTAAACGCGCGTTCTGCTGTAAATTCCGTTTAAAAAGGGAGCATAACGCTTGACGCACGCATTTTGTTTTTAAGCTCGGGACCCATGATTTCAGTTTCCGGTCTCAAGAAAAACTTTGGCGAATACGAAGCCGTAAAACAAATCAGTTTCACTATCGGTAAAGGGGAAGTGGTTGCCCTGCTCGGGCCCAATGGGGCCGGCAAGACCACCACGATGCGCATGCTCACAGGCTTCTACGAACCCACCGGCGGAAAGGCGACAGTCGGTGGCCATGACGTGCAGAATGAACGCAAAGCCGTGCAGTCGCTGATCGGCTACCTGCCCGAAAGTGCGAGCTCATACCCCGACATGCTGGTGCGCGAATTTCTGCAATTTATCGCCGAGAGCCGCAACCTCACTGCCGAACAGGCAGAGCGCGGCATCGCGAAGGCCATCAAGGTTACCGATCTTGCAAGGTTTCTGAATTCGCCGATTATGCACCTGTCAAAAGGCTATAAGCAGCGGGTGGGTTTAGCCGCCGCACTGCTGCACGACCCGCAGGTGCTGATTCTCGACGAGCCAACCTCGGGACTCGATCCCAACCAGATCCAGGAAATTCGCCAACTGATACGCGACCTTTCTAAAGAAAAAACGATCATTCTCAGCACGCATATTCTGAAAGAAGTTGAGGATACCTGCGAGCGCGCCATTATCATATCTGACGGGCGTATCGTGCTCGACGAAAAACTCGACAAAATACAGCGCATGAAAGAAGGCCGCGAATCGTGGGAATTTGCGCTCAAAGGCAATCAATCCGCCGCGCTGCCTAAGGTCAAGGCCCTGCTCTCAGACGATGAGAGTGTGTCTGTTATTTCAGCGAACGATGCCGAGACGCGCTTCGCAGCCGAGACGGTGAGCGGCTTTAACGAGAAGCTGTTTGCGCTCTGCATCAGCGAAAAATGGACGCTGCGCGAAATGTTCATGCAGAAGCAGAGCATGGAAGACGTGTTTGCGCGTCTTACCGCAAAACCCAACTGATTCGGAGAAACTATGGAACTGATGAATACAATCAATCTGGACTGGAAAAACGTGAAGACAATATTTCGCCGCGAACTGGCGAATTACTTCAATACGCCGATCGGCTATATTTTTCTGGGTATCTTTGTCATTTTGGTCAACTTCTTTCTGTTCTTTGTGGCGCAGTTTTTTAACCGCAGCGGTTCATTGCAGGGCATGTTCGACTGGCTCAAGGGAATATACATTATTTTCATCCCATTAGTCACTATGCGGCTGTGGGCAGAAGAGCATCGCAGTGGTACGATTGAATTATTGCTGACATTACCGATGTCAGAGATGGATCTGATTTTGGGCAAATATCTGTCGGCATTGGTGTTTCTGGCAATTGCATTGGCTACAACCGTCGTATTACCTGTGCTGGCGTTTTATGCCGGGTCTCCTGATTTCATGGTGCTCCTCGGCTCATACCTCGGCGCCTTCCTTTCAGGTTCGGCCTACCTTGCAATTGGTCTCTATATTTCATGGCTGACGCGTGACCAGATCATTGCCTACTTGCTTACGTTTCTCGCCTGTGCGCTAATCTGGCTTTTGGGTTGGCAGCCGGTGCTGCAGTTCTTCGGTCCTTTCAAAGAACTGTTGGGATTTCTCTCGGTATCGTGGCATTCTGACTCGCTCGCAGCCGGGCTGCTCGATACGCGAGATCTGTTGTACTACATTTCGTTTTCTGCGCTGTTCATTTATTTGAATAAGATCAGCATACAAAACTTCCGCCGGGGTCACTGATGGATACCACAAGATTACCAAATATCGCAAATATCAGACAATTTCTTGCCTCTACGCGCGCCACAACGCTGCTCTATGTGTTGCTGTTTTTCGCGTTCAGCTGGCTCAGCTACGGCGCTTACGTGCGCGTTGACCTGTCGACCACGGGGGCCATGCGCATCACGGGCACGACGAAAACCCTGTTGCGCGGCCTGCCCGAAAAAGCCGTCATCGAACTTTTTGTCTCGAATGACCTTCCCGATGAAGCCGTACTCGTCGCACGCAAAGCGCGCGATTTCATACAGGAATACGTCAACAGCTCACGCGGCAGAGTCAAACTCATTATTCTCGACCCCGACCACGACAAAGCCGCGGCGGCGCGCGCAAACGACCTCCATATTCAGCAGCTGGATCTGCGCGTCGGCGGCAGCAAAAAAGCGCAGGCGCAGAGCATTTATTTTGGTCTCGCGATTTCGTACGGCACCAAATCCGAGGCCGTCAATAACCTGATTGGCCTCTATGAGCAGCATGACCTCGAAAACCAGCTCACGGCAAAACTTTTCCGCATGGTGAAGCCCAACGAACGAAAAATTGCGATCATGTCAGGCCATGGTCCGTTCAACCAGAAAAAAGAGCGCAGTCCGACTTCGCTCTCGCTCTTCGCCGACCGCATGAATGCAGTCTATGGCGATCTGCTCGAAGTCAATCCCGCCACCGCGGATATTCCTGTCGAAGTCTCGACACTCATCATTGTGCAACCCGGCAAACTCGAACCGATCGAACGCTTTCGCCTCGACCAATTCGTCATGCGCGGCGGTAATCTGATTATCGCCTCGTCGGGCATGGATGTCAACTTCAGCCAGCAGTTCATGGCCTCACCGGGAGCCCCCGATCTGGGTGAATTTCTCAAGGGCTATGGTATTGAACTCGCGGCCGATATGATTAACGAAGGCAAGCCGAACTACTATGTGCCGTTCGCACAACAGGGTTTCAAAGCGCCTTATCCACCATGGGTAGTGGTGCAGAAAGAGAACCTGAGCCAGGAAAATCTTGCCTCCAGAGGTAACTCGGCGCTGATTCTGCCTTATACCAGCAGCATCAAAACAAATCCGGGAGTCCTGCCGACCGGCGAAGGCTCTGGCAAATTCAAGGTGGATGTGCTCGCGAAATCCACCGGCGAAGCCTGGTCGCAAACCAATTTTGCATTCCTCGATCCCAACAAAATGCAGGAAATGATGGCGGCCCCTAAACAGACGACGGGTACCTACAATCTCGCAGTCATGGTGCAGGGAAAATTTGTCAGCCAATATGCAAACGTGGCGCCGCCAAAAGACGCACCTAAAACCTGGCTCAAAGCGGCCGAAAAAGACAGCCGCATACTTGTCATTGGCACACCGTACGCACTGAGTAACATGATGTTTATCCTAAGCGAAATGCTGGGTGCAATAGACATGCAGTCTGGTAAGGCGCTGTTGCTCGAAGAAAATTTCAAACTGCTGTTTCCCGCGGTCGATCTGATGAATGGCAACGACGAGCTGCTCGAGTTGCGCAAAAAAGCCACTCCGCGTATCAAAACGCGCATGGTTGAAGACGGTGCACGGAAAATATTCACGTTGCTGGCATTTGCCATTCCGCTGCTGACCATACTCGTGTTTGGCGCCTACAGACTGACGCGCCGCAAGAATCTCGCTCCTGCCGGTTGAGGATTATATGAATACTGAAAAAAAGAACACCATACTCGCCGCAGTGGTCGGCGCCGTTTTTTTGCTGGCTTTTCTCGTGAATGACCCATTTCTGCTGTTCGAGAGCAGCTATGAAAAATCCAAGCCGCTGATCGGCGGTAAAGCCGACAGCGTGAAGAAAATCACGCTGAAAGATGCCGCCGGCACGAAGATCTTTACGCGCACGACCGATGGCTGGTCGTTTGAAATTCCTGGCAGCCCGATGGGAATGCAGCGGGCTGATGTTTCGAAAATAGAGACCGGCCTTAAGAATATTTTCGAGGCCAGGCGCTACCAGGAAGTGTCTGCCAACAAAGATAAACAGGCCGATTACGAAGTTCGCGATCAGGATTTCCAGATTTTGCTCGAAGGTGAAAACGGCGGCAAGATTGCACAGGCAGTCCTGGGTAAATTTTCCGCGTCGGGCAACGCGAGTTTCATACGCCTCGCCGACGACTCGTCTGTCTACGCGGTCAAAGGTTTTCTGCGCGGCGACTGGAATCAGGATGCGGACCAATACCGCGACCGCAGCATTCTGCGCATTGCCAAAGAGAACATCCGCGAAATTCAGGTAACGGGACCGCAGACATTCAAACTGCGCGCCGACGACAAGGGCAGCCTGGTGCTCGACCCTGCACGAGCGACCGACAAGGCGCGCGTCACAACATATGCGTCCGACCTGACAGATCTCGCGGGCACGCGCTTCTATAAGGACCCAGTTCTGCCCGCGAAATACGGAAAAATTGTGATTACGCTGGGCGCCAATATCAACAAGGAAATCGAGTTTTTTGGCCCCACAAAAGACCAGGAATTCGCTGTCCGCAGCACTGACGCCGCGAATCCGGTTGTGCTGAACCGGGCGAAAGTCGACGCGCTGTTTCCGCGTCTCGAAGACCTGGCCGACAAGGCCGGCATGCCGAATTTGGTGCCACAAAAACCTCGTTGACAGAACCCACCTGAATTGAACCGGAGAGACGCAATGCCAGCCGCGCGCTTTTTTCCGGTATTAGGTCTCCTCGTACTGCTACATTGCGGTCGCGCGCGCGCGATGTCCGAAGAGGGCCTGATGCGCATGGAACAGGGAAAAAATACATCCGCCCTCGAAATGTTCGACCGCGCGCTGCGCAGCAATGCCAGGGAACCCCTCGCGCTATACGGCAAGGGAATGCTCTTGGCCGAAGAAGCGATTACCGAGGAGATTGCGTTGTCGATGCTGCAACTCGCCGTGCAGCAGTCACAGCTGGCTGAAAAATACCGCGTGCGTGCGTATCTCAGAATTGCCGAAATCCATGCCCGCAGCGGAGCCAAAGATGAAACGCTGCAGAGCCTCGCCAAGATATCCGGCACAGGTCGCACCGTCAGCGGTGAAACCGTGCGCAAAGTGGCCACGATCTATCTGCAACTGAAAGAAAAGGACCGCGCCCGCGAGGCAATTACCGCTTTTCTGGACACGCACCCGCAAGATGCAGAAACCGAGTATTATCTGCTGAAACTCTACGTACTGATTTTCAAAGACCTTAAAGCCGGCAGCCGGCTGTGCGGGAAAGTCGACTGGCAAAAAAGCCAGTCTCCCCCATATTTATTAAACTGTAGCCGGGTAAGCGCCGCCAACGGGGATTTTGCCGTTGCACAGAATCTCGTTGACCTGTACCTAAAACGGGCAGGCGCTGGTGCACCGAAAGAGGTAAATGACCTACGTGACGCAATCGCCAGGAAACGCGGAAAATTTGAGCCCATCGCGACCGATTTCTGACGCTACGTTTTCGCGTATTCTTTCGGCAATTCTTTCTGTCTGTATCGTTACGCTGCTATTTCTCGAAATCGATCTGCGTGGCCTGCTGTTCGGCGAAAAAGACAAAGCGGGCGGCCAGAACGAACGCATCATCCAGGCGCTGCTTGAAAATGCACAGCCACTCAAAGTCAAACCCCGGAATACGGTGAAGTTCCTTTCCGATAAAGATTCCGAGGCGCAGGGGCAGCTCACTAAAGCGAAGGGGTTTGAAGCAATTTCGACAGACTATGTGCTCTCACCCGGTGAAATGCAGCCGCTGCGCGCGCGCATCGTTTCGGCTAAAAAATATGCGAAAATACTGACGGCAAAAGAAAGCCGTACACGCGTTGTCGCGGCGCCGGAGAAGGAAGAGCAGCAACACGCTGCCACTGCAGCTGACAGGTTGCGCATACCGGCGTATTACCGCTTTCGCCACGATTTTGCGCTGTCATGGGATTACGCCGGGCGGCCGGCAATCCCCACCGCGCGATACGCCCATTACAGCTATTTCCGTTCGATGATTAACAAGATTCAGGGCGTCTGGGCACCGCCCGGTGGTGATCCCTACCCGACTTTCGGCGATTCATACCACCGCATGAACTATGCATCGGGCTATACGCGCTTTTCCACCTTTCCCAGCCAGGATATTTACATCCAGTTTCTGCTCGATGAGCAGGGCGTTGTCAGAGACGCGAAACTCGTATCGTCATTGGGTTACCAGTCGCTCGACCGCTCATGCATCGAGGCGCTGTTCGCAGCGCACGATTTCGGTCCGCCACCGCCCGAGCTTTTGGAAAAGGGTGTGTTGATTGTACCATTTATCTTCAGGATTATAGTGCGATAGCAGAACTTTCTGCCTCAGGCAGAAAGTTCTGCTATCGCTAAATCCCTGTCTTTCTGGTTCGGCGGCGAACCGTGCCAGTCCGGGTTATTTTCCATGAAGGAAACGCCTTTACCCAGCACAGTTTTGAACAGAATCATTTTCGGTGCGCCCTCGTCTCTGAGGGACCAATCGAACGCTTCGGCAATTGCTTTGAAATTATGGCCATCGGCAACGCGCACCTTCCACCCAAAACCCATGAATTTCTGGTCGAGCGGCTCAATGCCCATGACTTTGTCCACTTTGCCGTCGATCTGGATATTATTAAAGTCCAGGAACGGGTGAATGTTGGTCAGTTTATTGTGCGCTGCTGCCATTGCGGCCTCCCACGTCATGCCTTCCTGACACTCGCCGTCAGACATGCCGAGGAAAACACGTCCGGTATTCTTCTGCAGACGCAGACCCAGTGCCAGACCGCTGGCGTTGGCAAGTCCCTGTCCCAGGGATCCGCTGGAATTCTCGACCTCAGGAAGGTATTTGCTGGATGGATGCCCTTGCAGGCGTGAACCCAGCTTACGGAAAGTCGCGAGCTCGCTCTCGGCAATCTGGCCCCGCAACGCCATTGCGCTGTAGCGCACGGCGCACACATGGCCGTTGCTGATCAGCAAGCGGTCGCGATGCTCCCCGCTGAGATTTAGTACTTTGAAAAAGACATACGCATAGATGTCGGCCAGGCCCAATGGCCCGCCGGGATGCCCGGAATTTGCGCGAAAGACCATTTCTATCGCATTCTGCCGGATACGATTCGCGAGAAAAGCCAGATCGTCTTCCGTGACCGCCGCGGCTTCTTTCGCGGCTATCTCCGTCAGGTGCTTCTTCTTTGCTTCGTCGCCCACTATGAATTCCATTGTGTATCCCTCGATAAATACGCTGCACCGCACAGCTGCGGTAGCCTACGCGTGAAAAATCACCAATCCGGAAAAATAAGTCAGAGTGTAACCCGGTAAAAATATTCTGTGCAGAGCTATATGCAGATTGCGCTTGCGGCGAAGTCCGGTCATCAGCATCAGCAGCATCATGATTGCCATCAGTGTGGCAAATACACGATGCGCGGTCGCCACTGGAATCGGGTAACTCGTCAGCATTTCGACGCCTCTGAATCTCACCGCATAGATCAGGTAGACGCTGCTGACAAGATTGCAGACCACTCCGAGAATTGCCAGACGGCGGTGCAAAATATTGTTTTTCCTGCGCAATGCATAGGCGAGTAAAAACAGCACGAGCGAAGCGCCCATGCCCCACACGAGCGCGGTATAAGGATGCAGCACTACTTTCCGGCCTGGGCCAGAGTATTACGGACAAGCAACAGCGATTTCTCGATTTCCGAGATATCAGATCCGTCTTTTTTTTCATCAAAGCCGAGTTTGCGCGCCAGCGGGCGCACCGTCATGTGCAGCAACGGGAATTTCTGCCGCGCCGGCATTTCGAGCGCGATGTAAGTTTCACCTTCGAGTCCGATCGCCGAAAAATCATAGGTATCCATCAGCATCTGCACCTGTAATTTCATCAACCGCTCTGTACTTGAACGCTGGTAGGGC
>CAYHJO010000172.1:9275-9974 GCA_964356715.1 uncultured Turneriella sp.
CGGTGGGCCAGGGATCTCCACCTCTCCGCCATCCGGCTCCGGCAAGAGCAGCGGGGTCGGCGTTGCGGTGGCCGTGGGGGTGGGCGTCCAGGTGGCTGTCGCCGTGGCCGTATCCGGCGGCATCGCTGTCGGTGAGGGATCTGCGCAGCGACAATATCATGTCTTCGTAGAGCAACGGTTCACCCGACGCGTCTTTGAAATAGGGGATCTTAGCCGTCTGCCACAACTGCCAGACCACGGATGTATCGAGACCGATTTCTATGCGCTTGTGCAGATCCGGCACGGCGACGATGGTGCCGTTTGCCGCTAAGGCAGCATTTTTTATTGCATTCAGCTCATCGGGACTCAGACCCACAAATTGTCCGGCAAGTTCGGCGAACGGCAGACTCTGCGCCTGCGCGTAGGGCACGGTATTCGTGACGAGCACGCGCACTTTGTGCGCCGGATTTTTTTTGTACGCTTCGGCAATAGCCGCATAAATATTGCGACCCGCCTGCGCGATCAGTTGCTCGCGCTCATACGGTGCAAGATTCACACGCAGTGCCTGGAAGGCGGGCAGCACCAGACTCGCGGAATCTTGTAGGAACGATATTTCACCCAGCGCGACAAGTTGTGTGCCCAGGCACTTCGCGGCACGCGCCGATGTGTCGGTATAATGCAGCGTCACGGCTTCCGGAATCGCACGGAACGAAGCAAGAT
>CAYHJO010000173.1:0-9814 GCA_964356715.1 uncultured Turneriella sp.
CCACCGCGGGGATCCCGTACCAGGCCGACTACCTCGATGCGATCCTCGACCGCGTCGGGAAGCTCGGCGATCCGCGCAAACTCATGCTGCCGGGGATTTTGCGCGAAGCGACGCGGCTCATCGGTAAAACCGACAGCATGAAAGACGAGAGGATGCTCTTTCTGATGCCGTACGACATCGAGATCAAGTGATGCCTGTCGCAGCCAATAATGTTCTGTGCATCCCTTATACCGCGGTACTGGGCGATAATGCGGCCAACCTCGGGCGTATTCTGAGGATCGCCGCATCGATCGCCGCGTCGGCAGAGCAGGCCGACGTCATCGTTTTGCCCGAGCTCGCGCTCAGCGGCTATCTGCTCGAAAGCCTCGCGGGTGAGGTCGCGGTGAGCCTGACCGATATTGCCGAGTTTGCCGCAGATCTCGCGCACAGCGGTGTTTCACCCGCAACAGAGTGGGTGATCGGCGTGCCGCTGCGCGAAGGCAATTTCATTTTTAATGCCGCGGCCGTGCTTTCCGGCGGGAAAATCCGACATATCCACCGCAAACTGTTTCTGCCGAGCTATGGCATGTTCGACGAGGCGCGCTATTTTGACCGCGGCAGCGAATTTTCTGCTTACGACGGAGTGCTGGGACGCACGGCAATCTTAATCTGCGAAGACGCCTGGCATCCCGAACTCGCGCATCTGGCGTCGGTGGCGCATGCGGAGAGCGTTATCGTCATCTCTGCCTCACCCGCGCGCGGCATCGACGGCAGGGAAGAATTTTCTTCGACGCGCAACTGGCGGCACCGTCTCGGCACATACGCCGAGGTTTACGGCCAGACCTATGTTTATTGCAACCGGTCCGGCGTAGAAGACGGCGTTTTGTACGACGGTACGTGTTTTTCTTACGATTCCGACGGCAGTCTGATTTCTGGATCCGCGCATGGCGCAGCGGATAAAGCATGTCTGTTTGCGCTCAGAACCGGTCGGCGCCACAGACCGGGATTTGCCGGCGATGCAAGCCGGCAGGGGGACGCGCGCTTAATTCACGATCTGCTGACTGAGTTTCTCGAAAAACGATAGGTATGCTGTCGCCGGGGCTATTTTTCCGGCAACAGCGAATCGAGGTACGCCCGTTCGCGCTCTTCGATTGCAACCATAAAGGGCTCCGCGTTCTTCACCGATTTAAACGACCGGTAACCTTCCATGAAAAATTCCATGATGTATTCGACGCCCAGAGCGCGCGCGGCAAATTGTGTCGGTTTTATTACGAAACCCAGAAGCGGCACATGCGCGAGTTTGTGGAAAAAACGCGTCGTCTCCATCAGCAGTTGTAACTGTTCGACGCGTATGGCGCGGTTGTTCAGCGCTTTGTAGCACGTTTCAAAATCGGCCAGCGTCATCGTGTGTTTTTTATGTGTGCGCATAAATTGCCGCGCAATGGCGAGATCGAGTTCGTCGGTCAGCTCGTTGAGTTGCTTGAGCTGCGTGACGCGTGTGATACGTTTGGCATTCACCGCGGCGGAAAGCTTTTCATAGATCTTGTTAAAAGCCGCATCGCGGCTGGCCTTATTGCCCGCCCCGTAGATCTGTTCAAAAAAATATTTCGCGATCTTCGTGTATTCTGGGTTCTGAAAATAGTCGTCGTAGGTCTTGCGCAGCCTATCTACCTGCACCTTGCGCACGAGGTCGACGACAAACAACTCATCGGACGTCGCGCTTTCCAGAACCGGTGCCGGTTCGGGCTTTTTTGGTTTCTTTTTGCGGCCGAAAGCCATATCAGAATTTTGCCGGTCGCTTTTCCAGAAAGGCGCTCAAGCCTTCATGAGCCTCCGTGCCGAAGAACAATGCCGAAAACTCTTCTGCTTCGTAAGCAAGCGCGTCAGGCAGGGGTTTATCGGCACCTTCACGGATGACTGTTTTGAGGGTCTGTGCAGCGCGCGGGCCAAGCGCGAGTATTTTTGCGGTTAGTGCTTCGGCTTCGGCGATCAGCTTTTCGCCTTCGACGACTTTTGCCGCGAGGCCCAGACGCAGCGCGTCGTCGGCCGTCATGCGGTCGGCGGTGAGCGCCAGGTATTTTGCGGCGCTTTGCCCGATCAGGCGCTGCAGGCGCTGCGTGCCGCCGAAACCGGGTATCAGGCCCAAGGTAGCCTCGGGCAGGCCCATCTGTGCGATTTGCGCCAGCACGCGAATATCGCAGGCCATCGCGAGTTCAAGCCCGCCGCCCAGGGCGAAACCGTTCACCGCGGCGATAAAAATGACAGGAGAGTTCTCCATGCGGGAAAAGATTTTGTGGCCGAGCAGCGAATATTCCTTTGCCTTCGCCTTATCCATGCCTTTCATTTCGCTGATGTCGGCACCGGCAACGAATGCCTTGCCTGCACCCGTGACGATAGCCACACGGGTCTTCTCGGCTTCGAGTTTGGTGATGAGCGCGTCGAGGTCGGCAAACACGCCGGAAGACAGAGCATTCATGGGCGGGGAATTGATCGTGGCGCAGACATATGCCGCCTCGCTGCCCGATTTCAGCGTAACTTTCTTTTCTCCAACATTCAGATAGCTATAACCCATTGCGTGAAGCAGTGAAAAAGAGACGCGCTGTCAAGCGCACGGGTTGTTTAAGAATTGCGTACCCGGCCCGCGGCCGGGAAGAAAACGGAAACCGGGCGTAGCCCGTCGCGTAATTTTGGCCGAAGCTTTCGCCAAAAGCGAAGGCCAAAATCAGCGTTTCCGTTTTCTTGCGATTCTTAAACAACCGCGAAGGCGATTATTTTCCGAGGTCGGTTTTTTGCCCGCGCACGTAGCTGAAACTGCGCCTCACGGGCTTGAACCCTGCTTCTTCTATAAAGCGGCGCGATTCTTCGACCGACTTCAGGCCGAACGATCGCAACACGTTCTCTTCGATCACCGGCGAGTTGATGTCGTCGGCGCCGAAGTGCAGCGCGAGTTCGCCGAGCTGTTTGCCCGCGACCATGATCGAAACTTCAATGTGCGGTATGTTGTCGAAGAACAGCCGGCTGAGCGACACCATCTTGAGATATTCATGCGGCGGCACTTTGCGCAGCCGGAATTTTTTGGTCTGCGCCTGGAATGTCCACGGCACGAAAGACAATACACTGCCGGTGTTGTCCTGTAAGGTGCGCAGCGCGTCGAGGTGTGCAATGATTTCTTCGTCGTGCTCTTCGCTGCCCCAGACGATATTCGTCGAGTTCTTGAGATCGTTTTTGCCTGCAGTTTCCATCGCGCGCAGCCATTCGTGCGTCGACGCTTTCTTCGGGGAGAGAATATCGCGCATGCGGTCGGTGAGGATTTCAGCACCCGCACCGGGAAAGCTGTGCATGCCTGCAGACTTGAGCAGCGTGAAAACTTCGGCGAGCGGCCGGCCCAGCAGTTTTTCCATGAACAGCACTTCCACAGGCGAGAACGCGCGGATATGCACTTCGGGAAAATTTCTTCTGACGGCAGAGAGGGCATCTGTGTAATAACTGAAAGGCAGTTCCGGGTTCACGCCACCCTGCAGAAAAAGCTGCGGTGCATCGAGCGCTACGGCCTCATCCACTTTCCGCAGAATTTCATCCGCGCTGAGATTATAGCCTTTGCCCGAACCGACTTCGTCCATGAAAGAGCAGAAGCTGCATTCAATATTGCAGTAGTTGGTGTAGTTGCCGACGCGGAATGCTGTGTAGGTGACCTCGTTAGGTGGGTTGATGCGCCGGCGGATTTCTTCTGCGGCATTGCCCATGTCGCGAAAATTGCCGTGCTGCCATAGCGCGAGTGCATCGGCCGGGCTCAGCCTGTTGCCCGCGAGAACGCTGTCGAGAATGGCATGCGACTTTGAATCGACCGCCATCAGAATACCTGTCCGTTGAGACCCAGAAACACCTGGAAGCGGTTACCGCCAGCCGCAAAGAACGGCATCTCTGCGCGCATGAATACCGCGCTGCGGCTGCCGAGCGTGTTGTCGGGAAGATCGATGATGAGTCCCGCGCCCGCGCCCGCGTGCAGGCGCCGTGCATTATATTCGCGGTCAGCAGCCGAGAGGGCTTCCTGCCCGCTACTGACCAGCGGCCTCCATGCCTCACGGTCAAATACTGCTACGTCAGCGATCGCCCAAAGGTTCACCGGGCCTGCAAGGCGCACAATCGCATCGAGGTTGACCAGGCCATAAGCCGGCACCCTGAATTCAGAGAATGAGTAACCCGCGAGTCGGCGGTAGCGCGATTCAGGGCCGCCGACTGAGAAAGATTGAATGACGTCCTGCGTTTCCCCCGGCAGCGCAAAACTGGTCGCCCCCGCGCGCGCAGCGGCCATGAGATAGACGGCTCCGCCGCCAAACTCATCACCTGCACGCAGCTGCAGTTCATGTACCGTAAACTGTTCGCGCGATGCTGAAACAGGTGTACCTGCGCTTTGCCAGACATACGTCGAAGACAGCTGCTGTGCCTCGACGCTCAGATGCGCGGCAAATCCGGTGTAGGCATAAGATTTCGGTGCGCTGAGTTGCCAGAAACCCAGCGAGGCAGTGTGCACAAATGCGACGCCCGGCGAAGCGACTGCCAGAGCAGAGTTGGATGTTTCGCGTTTCGAGAGTTCGTATTTTTGCGCGCCGGCGGCGTATCTGAGTCCCAGATTTTTGTACCGCACTTCGGCATAGAGCTGCCCCTTGTAAAACGGCGCGTTGAGCGAAACGAGCTTGGTTTCGGCGCCGGTCGACGGGTCGACGATGTGATTGAGATTCTGATAATCAAACACATGTGCTTTGGCCGCCGCGCCGCCGCGAAAATACCTGCTGATTCCGTAAGCATAGTCACCGTACAGCGAATCGAGGTCGTATTCAAAAGCGAGAAAGTCTTTCTTTAATAATGCTTCGTTTGCGTAGAGCCTGTACTGCGCCGTGGCGAAAGAGTAACCGGGCGCGGCTGCGATGCTGCCCGCCAGCTGGTATTCCTGATAGAGTGCATGCGCGGGGTCACTCAGCGCAACCGACAATGCCATAATGGCAATCAAACTCCCGACACCGCGTGGTGACTTCTGCACTGCGGCAGTCGGTGGAAAAAACGCAGGGGGTAAAGCAGAATGACCGGGCGGCACCAGGTGCGTCTGAAGCGGCGGGATAAGTTCGCTGCAAAAAACCGGTGTCGAGGTGCCTTTTTGATTGACGGCAACGTCAGTTACTGCAAGGTGCCGAACTCACCGAGCAGATTTTCATAAAGAACGGAGCAAGTTTTTGAAGCGAGCCAGTTATTGCAGAAAATTGATGCACAGCGTTGCTGCCGCCGCAGTCTTATTCCTGGCGTCCGCTACGGTTGATGCCGCAAAAAGCGACGGCGACTCTGTGCCTTATTTGTCGGCGGCTTCAGCGCTGAATACGCCGCTCGGCGTCAGGTCATACGGTATGGGCATGGCGCAGACCGGCAACGCGAATGATCTTTCCGCGCTCTACTACAATCCCGCAGGCCTTGCCGGCATTAACTATGTCGAATATGGCCTGTCGTACCATGGTGCGGCGAACGACGTGGCGGGCCATTCGCTGCTGATGGCGATACCGATGCCATACGGCACTCTGGGGCTCACCGGCGTGTTTAACCGTGCGCAGGATAACGAATACGTGCGCAATGGCGTCAACGTTCTGCCCGATCGCGAAAAATACTCATATATTGCGGCCCTGTCGTATGGCGCACCGGTGTTGATGCGCAAGCTGAATGCAGGCATGACCGTAAAGTGGTTCGGCGCAAATTTTCTCAGCTCGCCGCAGGTGACGAGCTATGAACAACAGCAAAAGGGTCTTTTTTTCGACCTCGCGCTCCTGGGCACCTTTGATCCCGTGCAATACAGCGAGTTTTTGCGCTGGCTGCCGCGTTTCTCTGCGGGTTTTACCGCGCGGAACCTGCATCCGCTGCTCAAACTCGACAACGAGGTCTCACGCCCTGATAACCGCGAAGAATATAATGCCGGCATCAGTATGCACTTTCCATATAAATTCATGCTGAATGTCGATGCCGTGAATTCGGTGTCGCTGCCGACGCGCTTCCGCTACGGTATTGAATACTGGCCGGTGCATTTTCTGGCACTGCGCGGAGGTGTGACGCATGCCAGTTCGGGTTCGCCGTTTACTTCGCTGCACTGGGGTATCGGCTTTGGAGAAACAGTCTCGTCAGCAAAGTTATCGTTTGAATACTCGGCAGCAAAAGAATATTCTGACGGTTTTGGTGCAAACTTTGAAAAACCCCATGCCACCTTCCACCGATTTGCTTTCCACCATTCGTTTGAAAGCGTCGAGGTCGACCGCGGCCGCCTGACGCCAATTCGCTTTACCGAACGCTACACGCACCGCTTCCGTTTTGCGCGCGAGCTCGCAACACGTGAGATTATCGCCGACACCGTGCTGACGCTGCCCTCTGAGAATACGGGTTATGACGCCGCAATTGCCGCGGTGCAGCCGAATGACAGCACGCCGGGATCAACCACCGGGCTTGACATCGCTACGGCTGACGAGACGCAGCTGCCAACAGAAGAAAAACCCAAACCGGGTCAAAAACCGAAACCCAAGCCGAAACCACAGATTGTGGGTAAGTATATCATAGCCGTGCTGCCCGTGAGCGTTGAAATTGTGGCAGGACGACCGCGCAACACCGCGCTCAAAGAACGCCTACGCGGCAATTTCGTGGTGCGCGTGAATTCGAGCGGCGCAGGCCGTCTGATCAGCCCCGCAAAGATGTCGTCAGCGCCGCAGCAGACCGCCGGTGAGCTCGAAAGTGTTTACCTTAAGCGTTTGCAGCGTGCGGTCGGTGCCGATCTGATTGTTTTCAACAAGCTGATGGTCGATGGCATTACCGGCGAGCTTGAACTGGTTACGCTTTATTATAAACGCGGTGATACCGGAGTTACGGCGCAGACACAGGTGA
The DNA here is from genome assembly GCA_964356715.1 of uncultured Turneriella sp. GTDB lineage: Bacteria > Spirochaetota > Leptospiria > Turneriellales > Turneriellaceae > Turneriella. The sequence goes on from CAYHJO010000173.1 coordinate 6,886, forward strand.
AGGGCAGCGACGCATCGGAACTGGATTTTGTGCAAAGATCCACGGCGCAATTTGAGAAAGAGCACAAAGCCATTTTGGAGGAGTTGAAATAGCATGAGAATCTTTACCGGTATTTATCGTGCTTTGATTCTCGCGGGGGCGCTGTTGGCAGTGCCGCTGGGCGCCGTCGAATTTGGCGGTGGAAAATTTGAATACATGAATTCAAAAGAAACGAGTTTTATGGGCTTTGGCTTGTTTACCTCGAGCAAGCGCTTCGATGCAGAAGTCGAAGGTTTTATTGCTCCGCAGGTTTTTACCGGCAACACCACCGATGCCGGTTATATAGGGGATAACTACCGTCTTTTCTTCGTGGCTTTTTCCGGCTATTTCCATTTTATCCGCACTGACAAAATGAGTATCTTTGTGGGCGGTGGCATTATGCCCTGGCTGCCCAGGACCTACGCTTACCATTTTGCTGCCGGCATGGACTTCTTTTTCAGCGAAAACTGGCGGATTTTCTATACTTTCCGCTTTATGGAAAATAACGCCTCAGAATACCGTTATCCGACAGGACCCTCGGTTGCCGTGGGCTTTAAATACGCGTTCAGGTTGTTGAATATATGAAACGTATGAACCAGATCACATTCGCCGTTTTTTGCCTGCTGCTGGTGGCGAATTGCCGTTCGCGCGGGCCGCAGATTAAGGCTCCGCGCGAGAACTCACCCACAACCGAGTTTCACCATGAGCCGGCAAAATTGATTCCGTGGTTTTTCGGCAACAAATCATCGCGAGGTATCGACAGGCAGGGGGACGTCAAATTCTTAGAGCAGGTGGGTGGTGGCGCGGGATTACTCGTGAATTCAAAGCTCGACAGCCAGTGGAACGGACACGAATTTTTTTACTATTACATCGATTTTGATGCTTCACCGCAGCATAATCCCGGCGCCAAATATCCCGGCGATAAACAGTGGATCTACTCCAGTTATCCCGGCGTTTTATTCCGCACCTACACCCCGCTGTATCTTAAGATGCACGTCGGTTTTGGCATGAATCTGCGCTATAATCAGACGTATTTTGACCGTTGGGGTGTGTACGGCCTGATGGGTCTTGAGCTGTGGGGCTTCACCTCAAGCGTCATATTTATTGGTCATCCAGGGCAATTGAACTGGGAAACTGAATACCGTGCCGGTTATATGTGGGCACCTGTGGAGTGGAAATAATATGAAGCCAGTGCAATATATCCGGTTTTGCCTCCCGTTGGCTTTTATGTTGGCCGGTGGCGCCGCATTTGCGGGCGAATATACCAATAGCTTCCGCGTCAAGGTCACCGACGAAGATGCAGTCGGTGAGAGCATCAAAGAAGATCCGGTTGAAGCTTTCAATAATGCCGTGGAAGCGGCGATGAAAACCGGGCAGAGCCTCGGCGAAGCGGAAATTATCGGCGGCAGCAAGTCCAAAGATTTTCAACTCGAAAGCACCTGGGTAAAAAAAGAAGGCCACGTTCAGGTAACGGATGTGCAGGTGACAAAATACCGTTTCTGGCGCCCGCCGGGACAGCCGTTGCGCGTCAGCATGAACGTCACCATGAACCTCGACTACGTTGACCTGCCAAAATTCATGGACGACTACGAAAAGACCGTGACAGGCGCCACGTACCGTTCGATGGCAGTGCCGGGTTGGGGACAACTCTATAACCGCCAGTACGTCACGAGTATCCTTTACGGCACGGCTTTCTGGACTTTCTACGTCATGTTCATTCAGGCTGTGAAAAATGCCAACAACAGCAGTGACCTGACAGTCGCGGCGCTGAATTTCCAGCTGCCTGCGCTCATTTTCTGGAGCTTTAACGTTTCAGAGGCTGCGGTCTCGCGCTACATGGGGCGGCAGGGGCTTGAAAACCTCAGGCAGGCGTACCGTTTCGACGCGCATTACGATTATGTGCCGCTGACGGAAAGGGGAGTGAAATTCGACTTTCTGCTGTTCGAATTCAGCTTTGGGTAATGCGTATGAGAAACATGATAAATGACAACGTCGTTTCGCGCAGCATTCTGGGGCTTGCCATTGTCGCCATGGGAATATTGCAGGCGGCAGCTCCGACCAACGGGGTAGATCTGGGGCTCGATAAGGAATATTTTTCGACGCAGAAAAATGTGCGCATCCGCGACGCCGTGGGAAAAGGACGCTCGAAGGAAATTGCGATACAGAACGCAAAAATTGACGCGCACCGCAAAGCGCTCGAGCGTTCGATATCCAGCTTTCGCCACTTTATGGCGGAAACCAAAGACCTGCAGCTCATGAACGAACAGCTGATCGCCGATGTGAATGCAAAGGTAATCGACGAAGCGCGCTGCAGCGAACCCAAGTGGGATCACGGCATCGATTTTTCCCCGTTTTTTCTTGCCGTCATGGATTGTACCGTCACGGTGAGCTTTTTTGATCTCGATTATTTCACGACCGAAATTATGAAAACCGCCGAAGGCGCCTGCATCCGCTCGATTGTGCTGTCGGGCTGGGGACAGTTCTACAATAAGAATTATATCACCGGTACCGCGATGGCACTGATCACGTACGGTTCTATTGGTTATGGATACAAACGGGAGACGCAGCTGCCGGGTGCACGCGACGCGTACAACAATGCCACAACGCCGCAGGAAGCGGAGCAGCGATATAAAGAAATGCGTAACCACCAGGAAGTCGCGCGCACCATGTATGTCATCGGCGCTTTGACCTGGGCTTACTCCATCTGGGAGGCGTTCGAAGACCGCGAGCGCGCCGATGATGTGCTCTATCAGGTGCACCAGAAATATTTCAAAGGCAAACTGAATTATGAACCCCAGATTTCATTTTTTCAGCGTTTTATGATGCAAAAGACGAGGCCAAAATGGTGATTCGCTCTGCAGTGATGACGCTGGTTGTGGCGTTTGCCGTCGCTTCGTGCACGATGACAGAA